>CAZPJQ010000031.1:0-3774 GCA_964586945.1 uncultured Candidatus Poseidoniales archaeon | reverse complement strand
TCGCTGAGTCACATCGGTCTCGATTGCTGTGACATCCTGGGTAGTAGTAACCTCAAGGGCTGCAGCCAACTTTCGAACCTTCTCTTCATCAACACGCATCTCCTCATCGAGATGGATGCGCATTGTTGGGGTCGAGGGGGCCTTTCGGGCGTCCACAAGCTCGATGATACGAGGCAGACCTTGGGTCACGTTCACAGTAGCCACACCGGCATAGTGGAAAGTACGCATAGTCATCTGAGTACCCGGTTCTCCAATCGATTGGGCTGTGATGATACCCACGGCTTCGTAAGGGTCGACTATCGCTCGCTCGGAGGTGGATACCGCTTCGACCACTACTGACTGGGCCTGCTTTTTGGTCAACTTCTTCACGCCACGCTCAGAGATGGCATCAGAGATATCGCTCAAAAGACGGTCTGACAGATTGAAGCCGTTCTCTTCATTGGCTTTGTTAAGTGCATCGAAGATTGGGTTAATCGTGAGGCCCCTCCGTAGTTGAATGTCCTTTTCGTCGCGGGCGTACTCTTCGAGAGGCAACTGAAGTGCTGCGCGCCGGCCAGCAGCGCGTCGGGTAGTCCTGGTACGACGAACCGTGGTTGCTCCCTGTGCATCGGCGCTGTCGGCGCGTGAACGCTTGCCGAACTGCTGTATTCGGTCACAGAGAGTCTGAGCCTCGTCTGAGGCGAGACCGCAGATTTGAGCGATTTCACCCGATGGGAGAATCTTGACATCGTCCCACTTTCGGCCGTCTGCCAACTGGTGAGCGTACTCTTCGGGCACACCCATGTCCATGAGTTTCTTCTTTGTTGCTGATTTGACAACCATCACGTTCCCCCTCCTAATGCATTGTCCAACACAAGTTCAATGTTGACGGGACAACCTCGAACGCTTCTCGTTGGGTCGATGCGATCCTCACCGTAGCTGAACTGAATGATTCTGTCAGCAGTATTTCGAACGGAGTGAGGGACATCGGAGTGAACCTTGAGGTCATCCATAGCGTTGATGAGTCGGCGCTGCATGTATCCGGACTTGCTGGTTCGGACTGCAGTGTCGACCAGTGACTCTCGACCAGAGACGGAGAGCATGAAGAACTCCGTAGGCTGGAGGCCGCTCTTGAATGAGGAAGCGACGAAGCCTTTCGCCACGGCACCTTTTGCGTTTCTCGGGAAGTGGGAGAGAACGCGGTCTTGGTAACCACGCTCAAGTCGCTTTCCTCGAACTCTGGTCTGGCCGATTGAACCGGCCATCATCGAGAGGTTGTCCATCGAACCTCGGGCTCCTGAGACTGCCATCATAACAGCCGCGTTGTCGCTGGCAAGATGTTCTCTCGCAACCTCGCCGGTCTTCGAACGGGACTCGTCGAGTATACCCATCAAATCCTCCTCAAGAGTCTCGAGAGGGGTCCTTCCGGGCCGTGCTTCGTACTTCTTTCCATCTTCGCCGAACAGTTCCAACTTGTCGTCGACTTCAGCGACTGCTGTCTTGTTGATCTTTGTAATGGCTGCACGTGCTGCCGGAGGCATGTCTTCATCATCGATTCCAGTGGTGAATCCAAGTGCTGTGCAGATACCAATCGTAAGACGAGTCATGTCGTTGAGGAACTGAGCGCCCCGTTCAGAACCGTGGGTTTGGACCACCGCATCGAGTAGGCGGCCGCCCTCAGCTCCGATTCCGGACTTGTCGATTGTACCAGAGAGGATATTTCCGTCGACGATTTCAACTTGGTCGTTGCTACGACTCTTGTATCTCAGGCTGATGCCCGGAGGGATGATCAAATTGAGCAACTCGCGGCCCATGTAACCAACAACACCGTTTTCATCCTTGATCTCTGCAGGTAGGTCGCCAGTCCAGTTGATCATCCCGAGCACATCGAGTGCCTGTGTCTTGGGAATGATTCGGTCGTTGTTTGTCATTAGGTATGCACCCGAGATGTGGTCGTGGATTCCACCGATGACCGCTCCGCCGTAGCGGGGGGTCAAGATGTGCTCCTGAACACGCATCAATATCTTCGCTTCAGCGCGAGCCTCTTCTGACTGGATGATGTGTAGATTCATCTCGTCACCATCGAAGTCGGCGTTGTAGGGGGTACAGACTGCCAAGTTGAACCGGAAGGTCTTGCCCTGCATCACACGTACTTCGTGAACCATCATTGACATCCTGTGGAGTGACGGTTGTCTGTTGAAGATGACGACATCTCCGTCAATCAAGTGGCGCTCGACAACCATGCCGGGCTTCGGGTTACCCTCTAAGTCGTGAGTTGAGAGACGGTCCTCAACAGGGCTCCGCTCCTCCTCCTCCTCGTCCCACGGTGAACCACAGTGTGGACAGACCACAACGAGATGTTCCGGGTAGTCCTCGTCTGGGTGCTCTCGCTCCCAGCGCCACCGGTTGTGGATAATTGCATTGGGGTTGTCATCCTTCAGCGAACGACCCTCAAGGTCTTCTCCTCGTAGGTTCGCGATTGTCGCCTCCAAGTCTGCAACATACAACTCTTGAAGGCCCTCAATCGTCCTCTTGTTCTCTTGTCGAATAATCATCCCGGGTAGGAAGTTGGGCGCACGCAGCACCTCGTTCAGCTCGGGATTCATGCCCGTGTAAGGCTCTTCCCTGTCAGGATCTCCACCGTCACAGTTCGGGTTCATACAACGGAAACCAGACCAGATGAACTTGGTTCGGTCGGTGATTCGAACGCGGTTGTTGTCGCCTCGAACGATGTAGTTCACACCTGGGTGAATGTCTGGGCCGCGCAGAATCATCTGGCGCAGTTGTTCCCTGTTTCTGCTGGTCACACGGATTGGGACCGTGAGTTCCTTCGCCGACATCACGGGAACCCCGACCTGATTGATGCTCAGGAACGGGTCAGGAGATATCACGGACCGGGCGCAGAAGTTGACACGCTTGCCTGATAGGTTGCTACGGAAGCGGCCCTCCTTTCCTTTGAGCCGCTGTGTGAGCGTCTTCAGTGGTCGCCCGGAACGGTGGCGAGCGGGTGGGATGCCGCTGGTCTGGTTGTCGAAGTAGGTAGTGATGTGGTATTGCAACAGCTCCCAAAGATCCTCAACAATCAGTTGTGGCGCACCTTGGTCACGGTTTTCGCGGAGTCTCTGGTTGATTCGCAGCACATCGACCAACTTGTGGGTCAGGTCGTCCTCCGAACGGTCGCCGCTTTCTAGTGTGATTGAGGGTCTCACGGTGATTGGTGGTACTGGAAGAACTCGCATGACCACCCACTCAGGACGGTTTGTGCTCTTCTCCATGCCAATGAAAATCAGGTCTTCAGACGGAATGCCCTCCAACCACTCTCGGATGTCACGAGCGTTCAACTTGTGCTCGCTCTTGTCCTCCTTCTTCTCCTTGAATGTGGTCGGCTTCTCAAGCATGATCTTGCCTTGCTCCGCCTCGCAGTGCATGCAAACTCTTCGCTTGGCTGAGCAGCAGACCTTCTCAACATCCTTGATTGCCTTCTTGAACTCAGGAGAACCTGGGCCGTGCTTTTGGATGATGTCCTCAACACGCTCTCGATGGTAGTCTTGCTCGGACTTCTCGACATCGTGGGGGTGTGTTCCTGCCTGCTCCTGCAACAGAATTCGATTGCAAGTGTTGCATGTGGACTTCAGCGAGGTCTTGATGAGGTTGGTGAAGCCGCAGTGAATGACTGGCAACTCAAGTTGAATGTGACCGAAGTGGCTTGGGCATTCGTCGTGCTTGTTGCCACAGGTATTGCATCGCACACCCGGTTCGATGACTCCCATCTGGGGGTCCATCAGACCTTGGTGG
>CAZPJQ010000030.1:281-14320 GCA_964586945.1 uncultured Candidatus Poseidoniales archaeon | reverse complement strand
CACCGGGGCAACAATCGGAGGCACGAGCCTTCAATTTGAGTCGGAGAGTGGTGTTGATGAGATTCGATGGACTAGTTCCAACGATTCTTTCTGGCCAGCAGTTGGAGGAGAGGGGCTAGTCTCATTGATGGCGGCTCAGTCGAATTCTGCTGTCGGAGGAAGCGGCGACTTGGATATCACTTGGAGGTTTAGAGTCAACTCAGCGTGGCAGGATTCCGCCTCGGCGCGGGTCTTTGCGACGCTCATCACCGACACTGGCGCTGAGGGGCTACCAGCAGCCGTGTTGCTGAATCCAACCGTCGGCAATGCGATTGAAAACGATGCGGGCATCACCGCCTTGGTCGTTTACAACCAGGCTGGAGAGGCGCAGAACGACCTCTCCCACATGGACAGCAATCAGGTGATTACGCTAGAGGGCACAGTTCGTCTTGAAGACCTTCAGGTCGCTCCGGACCCTGCATCCTACTCGCTCGTCTTTGAGCAGCAGAACGCATCTAATCTATCTGATTGGAATGAAATTGACAGAATCCCCGGTCCAGTTGGAGGAAATTTCTCTTGGCAACCTAGCATCGATGAACTTGCTGCGGGTAATGACACATATCGGCTACGCTTCGCGGAATACACCGGTGGCGATACGGTCTGTCCGCCCAGCCACCTCAATCCCGACTCAGATTGTGCTATCGTGATGACGCTGTTCATCGATTCGTACTCACCTTATCTGGTCAACATCAGTGTTGATGACATCCAGAGTTGGCGCGACCTACAGGATGACACTTGGATTCCGCCGAAGGCGAACCAGAAATTCAGAGTCATCGTCAGAGACATTCCGACAACGCCGGACAGTCTGACACTCAACTATTGGGTCGAGGCGCAACACGATGCAAACAACAACCGCATCCCCGAACCTTCTGAGTATCGCACAATCCCGATGATGCCAGACAGCACCGATGTGAATGGAAACACCACTTACTTCATCGCAAACATCGACTGCCCACCGACCAGCGACTGCATAGACGACCGCCAACAGGGCATCACCATCCCAAGTGGCGACCCAGCCCCTCGCACTAGCCTGTTCATCACCGGCACAGACCAGTCGGGGAACCCAGTGGGAGGTGGGGCACCAGGATTCATCAATGACCTCATCACATACATCGGCAAGGACTCGAGAGCTCCGGGAATCTACACATTCCACATCAACGACGCCTTCGGAAATCCATTGACTGAATTCAACAAGTCGATGTACGCTGGAAATGTCTACCATCTTCTTGTGGATGGCAAGGACGAGAACGGCTGGCGAGACGTCGAGTACATCAAGATTGATCTCAATCCAATCATCGCTGGTGACATGGTGATTTTCTACGGCCCGCGCAACGGAACCGCTTGGACCGACAGCACATGGGTTGACATCTTGCAACTGGAAGCGGATGGCGTCGGACCGCGGCTCACTCGATTGAATGGCAACGCCCTCATCGACCCCTTTGAAGTCGAGTTCCTTCTCGACCTGCCGATTAGACTGCATTGGAGTCTGACGACTGTTCAGGGGGTTGTCAATCCTGAGATCTACATGAAGGACTTAGATCCTGATAACGACGAAGCTCGGCTTTCTAGCAGCCGCTACAAGCAGAACTGGGCCTACTCAAGCGGGGTAAAGTTCGATAGACAGACGCTCGACATCGCCGACACCTCCGGATACATCACCAATTCCGTGGGGACCCAAGATGGTGGCTTCGTACGCCCTGGCGACCTGCTCAGACTTCAGGGTGAGTACCGATTCAAGGATGCCCTTCAGGCGGGCATCGATGTCAAGCCGGAAATCACCATGACCCTCGTTTTGGTTCGTACTCCACTCTATCCGGGCGGAGAGTCCGACAGGCCGGGAAGCGGCTATGTTGCAGCTTCCGAGGAGACCTTTGAGTATGAATTTGACAACGGAACATTCGACCTCATCATTCCCGCAGCACTCTCCACCAACGAGTACCGCTATGTCTGGACACTCTGCGTGACTGGCTGTGATGTTGTCCTTCCAGCCGGTGCCACCGATGCGACGATTCAAGATGACCGCATGTTCTTCGTCAAGGTTGACAATGAACCACCAAAGGTGGTTTGGGGCTCTTGGAGCATGCAGTCTGGCTCAACCGGAGAAGAATTCACAGCGATTCTCCCCTCCTCATCAATTCACTGCGTAAATCTGAACTTCGCGGTTGAGGAGCGTCAGAAGTTGGAGTCAGACTCGATTGAAATCAACTGGATGTTCTTCAAGAACAGCATGAACTGGAGCGAGTACAAGTCAACCTACCCAGACCCGTGGCAGACCTCGGTTCTCGATGTTGACCTCGGCGCGTCTCCAAACCGGGCATCAGGCAGTTGTGTCGACCTGTGGCCCGACCATGAGCTCCCTTCCGACCTTGAGGGGGTTGACCTGATCTTCTGGGTGACCGGAAAGGACTCCGCTGGGAATGGGGTCTCACTCGCTGGCCAGTTCGGCTCAGCTGTGCAGGGTGGCGAATACGCGCTGAAGTATCAGGAGGCGGAGTATCGAGTCGACTCGGTCGTGATTTCACCATCCCAACCTGAGGCGACCAAGGGCTTTGAGTTGATTATCACGGTGACGAATACCGGTACCGAGTCAGGAACCCCTGAATTGCAACTGTTCACCATCATCGACGGTCGTCAGACCGGCAATGTGAACCACACCTGTGAAAAGATCTGGACTCCAAACATGAAGGACATCTGCCGAGTTCCGATACAAGCCTTCCCCGAGGCAGTGACCGGCGTGCAGATCAAGATTCACGATGAAAATGGCAATCTCCTCGGCGAGACGGAGCCGTTCCACATCCGAGCGGTTGGAACCGGTGAAAAAGGCGAGAGCGACCTGATGTTGTATGCCTCAATCGGGATTGGCATCGTCGTCGTCATCGCAGTGGCGGTTGCTGCACTCATGCTTCTCGGAAAAGGCCGAGAAGAGGAAGATGAGGATCAGTTCTTCATCGAGGATGAAGACTTCCTGCCTGCCGGCGAGGCTGTCGAGCCTTTGCCACGCGCACATGTGCAGCCGCGGGCGGCCGCTGGCGATGCAGGTGGCTACGCAACCGCTGGAAGCACCCCTCCAGGATACGGGGGCGGTGGGCCACCCGGAGGTGGCGAGTCCCAGATGGACCGCGCCAAGCGCCTCTTCCCGCAGTGGGATGAAGCGACGATTCAGGGTTACTTAGACCAAGGCTGGACAATTGCACAATTGCAGGATTGGGTGCAGGGGAACAAGTGAGCACCGCCACTCTCAAGGGCTGCCATCCGGAGGTACTCGTGTGTCCGACTGGAAGACCCTAGACTCGGCCAACCCCACCGAGGAGCACTCGATGCTCCGAGAGATGGTGAGAGACTGGGTTGAATCAGAGGTGGAACCTCAGGCCCTAGAGCACGACCGGGAGGAGAAGTTCAACCTCGGACTGTTTCGTCAGATGGGCGAAATGGGATTGCTCGGAATCACCGCACCAGTGGAGCATGGTGGGGCAGGAATGGACGCCCTCGCAGCCGCTTTGGTGAACGAGGAAATCTCATATTCGGACCCCGGTTTCTGCCTCGCCTATCTGGCACACAGCATGCTCTTCGTGAACAATCTGTCACGCAACGGCTCTGAGGAACAGAAGGCACGGATTCTCCCGAAGGTCTGTTCTGGCGAGTGGGTCGGAGCGATGGCGATGTCCGAGCCCGACATCGGAACGGATGTTCTCGGAATGAGTACCACCGCTGACCGGCAGGAGGATGGGAGTTGGCTCATCAATGGGCGTAAAATGTGGATTACCAACGGTTGCATCGATGACGATGGTACGCCGTGTGACGTCGTCTGGACATACGCCAAGACCGGTGTCGACCCGAAGGGTAGAGCAGAGATATCCACCTTCATCGTTGAGAAGGACCATCCTGGGTTCTCAGTCGGCCAGAAGATCCTTGACAAGACGGGGATGCGCGCCTCAAACACCGCCGAACTGGTCTACGACGACTGCAGGGTTCCTGCTGACGCACTGGTCGGAAACCCCGGTGAGTCAATCATTCACATGATGCGAAATCTCGAACTTGAGCGGCTTACTCTGGCGGCCCAGAGCGTCGGGATTGCCCGTCGCTGCGTTGTCGAGATGAATCGCTATGCCACCGAGCGAGAGGCATTCGGCAGACAGATTCGAGAATTTGGGCAGATTCAGCGTCACATCGGTGAATCGTTTGCAGAGTGGCGTGCGATGCACGCCTACCTGTACGATGTTGCCCGCAAGATGGATGTCAGCTCAAGCGGGCAACGGCTCGACTCTGATGGTATCAAATTGGTCGCCACCACGATGGCGAAGAACATCGCCGACCGAGCCATGCAGGTGATGGGCGGCTACGGATATGTCGGCGAATATGTCGTCGAAAGGCTGTGGCGTGACGCCAAGTTGCTTGAAATTGGCGGCGGGACTCTTGAGAGCCATCAGAAGAACATCACACGGGATCTTGCCAAGGATGACTCCGTCCTCCAGTGAGGTGGCGAGATGACTTGGAATTGGACTGTGAAGGATTGGGCCGACCCCGATGGAGGGGTCCTCCGACTCTTCCCCTACATCCCAGCCGCCGTCCTCCCGAGGGAGTTGCGGCCGCGCGATGATTGGGACGGCGTCGCTTTCCTACTCCACGAAGAGGAGTTAGAATCCTGGTCTGATGAGGAACGAATGGAAAAGTCCAGCAAGGGTTCGGCAACGGCGCTTGCCATCGAGGGTGGTGGCGACCTTTCGCGGATGCTAATCCGGATGCAACTGGTCGACGGAATTCAAGCTCCGAGGTTCCCCGATCCGGAGCCGCACAGACTCGCCAACGTCGCTGAGAAGGGGAAAATCCCCGCCTACTTCGTCGAGCCGGGCGTCGATGATGAAGAGTGGCTGAAATATCTCGAGGATTGTGCTGACGAGGCTTCACGCCTTCCTCGGATGGCGGGCATGCTGTTCGCTCGCGGAAGGTATGCAAGGGAGTTGAAGGGGGTGCAACAGTCGATCAGTGAGCCGAAGGGTACCAAGGAACCAGTCGACCTTGCAATCTGTGCGGGAGTTGCGGCGGCGTGGTGGCGACGCAGTGAGTCGCTGTCTACAGAGGAGTTGCGGGAGCGAAGGAACCGCAGGCTATGTTCTCGCCTCAGAGGGTCGCTAGCGCACCTGAGGGAATCCAATGGCGAGCCGGTGCTCATCGTGCCGGTCATCCAAGATTGGCTCGATGACATACTCGCAACGCTCAAGACCAACCCCGACATAGAACCGAATGCACCCGTCGGTGCGGAGTTGAGTTGATGGCGAGGAGAGGTGCTGTTGAAGTCCGCGTGGAGAACCAGTTGGTTCGCTATACTGCACCAGAACCGTTCGGCCACGACGAAGTGATTGAGCAACTTGGCGGCAAGCGTAACGGCAAGGTAATCATTCTCGCCATCAAAAGTCCGAGGGCTACTCTGCTAGTCGACGAAGAGGGGCGGCTTGTGGTTCACGGGACCAACCGCAACGAGATTTCGAGAGCGGCAGCCCGTGAGATGCTGTTGAGATTGGGTAGAGCCGACGAAGGCCTCACCGCAGAAAAAGGTCCGATGGTCGCATCGTTCGACTACGGCCAACCTCTTCGGATAGACAGGGTCTCAGAATTCTACCCCGAGGCGGAACCCGACGACCGCCTCGAATGCCTTCGAATAAGTGACGAAAACCACGGAATGGACCTCCTTTTCTTCTCAAACGGCAGGGGAGTTGCCCTTGGTGCCCGTTCACTGAATCTCGTCAAGATGGCTGCCAGCCATTGGGGGGCCCGCTTCGAATCGGAGAACCTGTTTGTCGATGTCCTCATTCCGAAGGGTGCTGAAGTCGAGGAGGAGGCGGAGGAGGAATCCGAACCCGCGGTCGAGGAATCAGAGCCCGAGGAGCCACTCGATGTCGAAGATGACGATGATTCAGATGATGATGATGACGACGGCAACGACGACGACTGAGGTGTGCTCTTGAGTCTCACTGATGGCCGTTGGACCGGCCCCATTCTGGACAACCACTTCCACCTCGACAAGGAGGGCAGGTACCTCGACGCCGCACTCGACTTCCAACGGGCTGGCGGAACCGACCTGATTCTGGTTCACAAGCCTGATTTCGACAATCTGCCGAGCGACGAAGTCGGAATCAAAGCCGCTTATTCCAACACTCTGGAGATGGCCGCTGCCGTGCGCAAGCAAACCGACCTCTCTGTGCGCGTGGTTCTAGGACCACATCCCGCCGCTTGGGCGCATCAGATAGGGCCGCTCGGAATAGAGGCGGCAAACGACTTGCACCTCAGCGCAGTTCAACTCGCGCTGGACCACTGCGCCGAGGGCGAAGCGGTTGGAGTCGGGGAGATTGGACGGCCACATTGGGAGGTCGGAGATGAGGTGATGGGGCAGGCGGATGCACTGTTGGAGGAGATGCTATCGATGTGTGCACAGGCGGAAATTCCGGCACAACTTCACCTCGATGCGAATGGCGAGCAGACTTACCGTGAAATATCCCAAATCTGTGACCGCGCCCGTCTGCCGCGGGAGATGGCGATTCATCACCACGCGCAGGCTGATGTCAGCAGCGGTTTCACGCACGGTCTGACCCCTTCCGTGATAGTCGGCAAAGGCTCGATCCGAGACATAGCGCAATCCCTCTGGGGCAATGAGGGGGGCTTCCTGATGGAGACCGACTACATGGACGACATGAAGCGACCGGGGGCGGTCCTTGGCCCCAAGACAGTGCCAAAGAGAACCCAGGCGTTGGTCCCTGCGCTTCTCGGGTTGGGGATTGACGTCGAATCCGTTCTCGAGACGGTTCACCGCGATCTGCCAAACCTGCTCTACGGTGAGTGATGCGCGGCTTTTTGGTCGGTTTGTCAAGCCTCACACATGCCGAAACTGTTCCCCGAATCAACCCACGGACAGCAGATTACAATTGCCCAGGAGAATCTCCGGCGTCCCCTTTAGGGGACGCGGAGACCGTTTTATTGATGTTCTGTGGGGAAAGGTCTTGAAGCCAGCCGAGTGGGGCGCGCGCTGTTAGGGGGCACAGGTGGTTTCATGTTGGAACTTGAAGGAAAAACTGCACTCGTCTTTGGTGTGGCGAGCGAGGAGAGCATCGCGTGGGCCATCTGCGAGCAGTTGGCGGCCTCTGGCTGCAAGTTGATACTGGGATTTCAGAAGCGATTCATGAGCCGTGTTTTCCAGCTTAAGGAGAAGTTGCCGGCGATTGAGGCGTTCTACCCAATCGATGTCGCAACTGATGAATTGACAGCCGAATTCTTCACCGAGTGGCAAGCAGAATCCCCCGGTGCTAAGGCGGACATCGTCATTCACGCCATCGGTTTCGCACCTCAGGAGTGCTTCGACCGACCTGTGCTGTTCGTTGACAACGACCCGATCAACACCGCGATGACCGTCAGCGCCCACTCGCTACAGAGACTGATGAGACACGCACTGCCCCATCTTGCTGACAGCTCGTCGACCATCACGCTGACCTATGCCGCCTCAACCCGATGGGTTCCGAACTACGGTGTCATGAGTATCGCCAAGGCTGCTCTCGAGGCCTGGACTCGCGAACTGGCTAACCACCTCGGCCCTGACGGACACCGCGTAAACGCCATCTCCTCCGGCCCCATACGAACCCTCGCCGCCTCGGGTATTCCCGGCTTTGATGACATTCTCAGCCATGTTGAGAGGAACTCGCCGCTGCGCCGCAATGTCACTCAAGGCGATGTTGCTGGTTGCGCCGCTTGGCTGGCATCGCCATTGTCAGCAGGCGTTACCGGCCAAGTGATTCACGTCGATGCGGGTTATTCCAGCATCATGGTGCCAGAGAGCATTTCTGATTGAGGTGGGAAGCGATGGGCGAGGAACTGGATGAGGCTCCGCAGGGGCCTTTCGAGCCAATAGCGATAGTCGGCATGTCGGCATTGTTGCCCGACGCTCCAGACCTCGATTCATTTTGGCAGAATGTGCTTTCGGCGCACATCTCATTCAGGGATGTGCCTGCTGAGCGTTGGGAGTCTGGTGACTTCTACATTCCCGGCGAGCCGGGCTCGGCTCCTGAAGGTAAGACCTACTCTCGGATTGGCGCCTTTGTGGAGGGTTTCGAGTTCGATTGGAGGCGCTGGAAGCAGCCGCCGGGTACGCTGAGCCAAATCGACGACAGCCAACTGTGGGCCGTCGAAGTGGCTGCTGCGGCTCTTGAGCACGCCGGGTACCTTGGAGAGGGTGCGCGAGCGGAACTACCCAACACCAGAACAGGCGTGGTCTTCGCGAATGCTCTCGGAGGCGAGCAGAGGGAGTATTCCAACCACCGAATCTTTGCTGACCAGATGGCTCGCAAGGCGGTTGAGGCAGGACTCCCCGCAGACCGAGTTGAATCTTTCAAGGAGATGGTCGTCGAAGGAACACCTCGTGTCGATGAGGACACGATGCCCGGGGAGCTGGCGAACGTTGTCGCGGGGCGGGTTGCAAATCTGCTCGACCTGCAGGGCCCGAACTTCACCGCCGATGCGGCCTGTGCCAGCACTTTCGCGGCGCTTGTCTCCGCCTGCCGTCTGCTGCAGACAGGACAGGTCGATGTCATGCTCGCAGGTGCCAGCGACCGGACCATGGACCCGGCGACCTACGCCAAGTTCAGCGCCATCGGAGCCCTTTCACCGACTCACTCCCGACCCTTCGATGCGAGGGCGAACGGCTTCGTGATGGGCGAGGGTGCCGGCTGTGTGATTCTCAAGAGGCTCGAAGATGCCATCGCTGACGGCGACTCGATTTACTCGGTGATTCGTGGAATCGGCGCCTCGAGCGACGGTCGCGGAAAGGGCATAACCGCACCGAGCACTCGGGGTCAGAAGCAGGCGGTATTGCGCGCAATGCAACAGGCCGGATATAGTGCAGGCAGCGTCGAATTGATTGAGGCGCACGGAACCAGCACGAAGGTTGGCGATGCGACCGAGTTGGAGACACTCAGTGGGGTGTTCTCGGCTGCCGGCGCTGGTGACAGGGTTGCAGTCGGCTCCATCAAGAGCCAGATTGGCCACCTGAAGGCGGCTGCGGGAATGGCAGGTCTGCTGAAGGCGAGCCTCGCCTTGCACCACCGTACTATCCCCCCTTCGGCGGGATTTGAACAGCCGAACACCTCTGTCCAGTGGGACGAGATCCCCTTCTTCGTGCCGACTTCGGCTGTCGAGTGGCCGGCACCGCCATCCGGCCTTCCCAGACGAGCGGGGATATCCGCCTTCGGATTCGGGGGTACCAACTTCCACTGCACAATCGAGCAGTACGAACCCGAGTTTCATCTCGCACTCGCCAAGCAGTGGCAGACCAAGGTGACCGGCGGAGACGGCTCACCACCAAGTTGCGCGAGCGTTCTCGACCCGTCGGCAGAACCCTCCCTGACCTGGGCGGAGTTGAAGGCGGTGGAGGGCGGAGTTCTGCTTCTCAATGCGAACGACTTGGAGGCGCTTGAGGGCGAGATCGCCCTATCCAAGGCAGCCCTGTTCGCACCTGCGGGACCGAACTTCGATGACAACCCGGAGGGGCGGCGCCTCTCTGCCGCTTTGAACGCCCTCTCCAGTGACTATTCCCCAATTGGGGTCAGATGCGCAGTAGTCGCCACATCATGGGGCCAACTTGAGAAGCGCCTCGACCTACTGCTCTCCAATCTCGGCGACCGCAGTCGCTGGGACTTCCTCTCCAAGCAGATGGTGTTCATCACTGACGAGCGGCCACTGCCATCAACTGCAGCACTAGTGCAGATGTTCCCCGGCCAGGGGAGCCAGTATGTCGGCATGACCTACGACCTATCGAAGAGGTATGACGTGGTCGGTGACACTTGGCGCGAGGCTGACCGCACGATGGTCGAGATTCTCGATGGGGAGAAACTGTCCGACTTCGTCCTTCGAGAGAACCTGAACGATGAGGAGAGGCAGGGTGCAGAAGAGAAACTGAAGCGAACAGAATTCACTCAGCCGGCGATGTTGACGGCAGATTTGGCGATTCATCGATTGCTTTCCGAACACGGAATCCACGCTGACATGGTCGCCGGGCACAGTCTCGGCGAGTACGCCGCATTGAGCGTTTCTGGAATCCTGAAATTCCACGACGCGCTGCGCGCAGCAGCGGCTCGCGGCACTGAGATGGGTAGCGTCGATGTCCCCGACCAAGGTCTGATGGCGAGCGTCACGGCGCCTTTCGAGGCGGTTTTGGGGGTCATCGAGTCTCTCGACGGATATGTGATTGCGGCAAACAAGAATTCTCCCACGATGACGGTCATTGCAGGCGAGACCGAACCGATGCAGGAGGCGATTCGTCGCTTTGCGGAACTCGGCATCCAATGTGTCATATTGCAGACCAGTCATGCATTTCACTCCCGCATCGTGGCGCCGGCAAACGAGCCACTTCGCCGCTTCCTTGAGAACCTCGAACTCTCGCTCCCCAAGATACCGATCACCGCCAACTATGACGGCCAATTCTACCCTACCTCCTTAGATTCGGGGCAGACGCCTCACGATGCGATTCTCGCTCAACTCGCTCCACAGATGTCGTCGGCGGTGGAGTGGACTGAGCAGATCAAGACGATGTATGATGCGGGAGGGCGTCTCTTCGTCGAGGTCGGCCCGAAGCGAGCCCTCGCCATATTCGCCGACCAGATTCTCGCTGATTCCCCCAAGGTGGTCACCAACACCAACCATCCGAAGCAGGGTGGGGTCGCTTCGTTCCACGGCGCCCTTGCGGTCTGCGCCCTCGCAGGGCGAGTCCCTGATATTCCAGCGTACGATTCCGTCGCCCTCACCGAAGGCTTCCGCGCCGGTCCGTTGGAGGTTTGGCAAGGTAGCGGGGGCGGTGAGCTTCCCGCCGAGCCGGCGGTCTCTAGTTCGGACTGGGAGGAGTTGCGGATTCGGGCCCGTCCTCTGCCGTCGGGCGGCGTCGCCGCGCCATTGTCGGCCGCCAGCCAAGCGGCGACCACACAACATATTGTGGAAGAGGTCGCAGATGTCGAGGGCTACCTCGCGAAGTGCATCTCCGAAGTCTGCGGCTACCCTGCACGGCTGGTGACGGGAGAGTTGGAACTCGCTTCGCTAGGAATATCCGGAGATTCGCTTACCACATTGTTGGAGCGGATTTCGAGCGAGGCTTCGGTGAACGGCCCACCGGATGCCACGGCACTCGGGACGTTACCGGCATTGGTGGAGTGGATTTCCGCACCCCCAGCAGGATTCACTGTCCAGGTTAGGCGAGCGGGTTCGGTTTTGGCGCCAACATCCCATTCAGACCCGATGGCCGCCCGCCGGTCAGACCCCTATGTGGTCACAGGAATCAGCCTCGGACTTCCCGGTATGGACGAGGTCTTCGCTCCCGATGCGTTGGAGAGGATCCTCAATGGTGAGAATTTCATCTCCGAGTTGCCCGAAGAGGTGAAGCAGCGACTGTTGGACAAGAATCTGGTTCGAATCGTCAAGAAGCCGGATGGCGGCGCCGAGTTTGTCCCCTGTGATTCCTTCGAATTGATACCTCAGTTGGCCGGGGTCGGCGGTTACTTCGACCTTGCAGAGCAGTACGGCATCGACCCCAAGATTGTCGCCGCCATGGACTCCTCCACAACCCTCTCCTTCGCCGCCGGACTTGAGGCCCTCAAAGATGCTGGCCTTCCCCTCGTTGCGGTCGAACAGATGAGCAGAAAGGGCAAGCGCCTGATACGCGCTTGGCATCTCCCCGATACGATTCGGGACCGTACTGGAGTCGTCTTCAGTTCGGTATTTCCCGGCATTGGAATGGCGATGCGTCATGCGGTCAACAACGGGGCTGATGAGGATGGCACCTTCGACAGGAAATTCCTGCTACAAGTTCTGACGATGGGTCACGCCCAATTCGCTCAGTGGATTGGGGCGCGCGGCCCTAACGCCGCCATCAACAATGCCTGCGCATCGACTCCCGCCGCCTTCGCAATCGCTGAAGATTGGATTTCAACCGGTCGCTGTGACCGAGTCATCGTGATTTCCGGCGACGACTCCACAGGTGACGACCTGATGGAGTGGATCGGAGCCGGATTCGCTGCTGCAGGGGCCCACTCGATGGGTAATGTGGTTGAGGAGGTCGCACTTCCGTTCGATGTGCGGCGCAACGGCATGTTGCTCGGTATGGGTGGCGCCGCCTTCGTCATCGAGCGAGCGTCACACGCCTCAGAGCGTGGCGTGGTTCCCTACGCAGAACTGCTAGGCGCACACATCGGAAACTCCGCCTTCCACCCGACCAGCCTCGATGTCGAGCATGTCGCGGCTTCACTAGACGAGTTCGTTGGCAGGATGGAAGACGAGTGGGGGCTGGACCGACACGACCTAGCGGGGCGAATGACCTTCATGTCACACGAGCCTTACACACCGGCCAGAGGCGGTTCTGCATCGGCTGAGATTCAGGCTCTTCGCAAGGCGTTCGGTGATTCGGCCGACCGAATCATCATCACCAACACGAAGGGATTCACCGGTCACCCGATGGGAGTCGGCATCGAGGATGCGACCGCGCTGCACGGGCTTGCAATTGGCCAACTGCCACCGATTGCCAACTTCCAGGAACCGGATCCCGAACTAGGCAACCTCCGCCTCTCCGAGGGTGGCGAATACGAGTTCGACTATGTTCTGCGCCACGCCGCTGGATTCGGAAGCCAAATGGCTCTGACCATGTTCCGCAGAATTGCTACGGACCTCGACAGAATCCATCGTGACCGAGTGGAGACCTGGACAGATGCTCAGGTAGGGGACAGCACGGAAATCCGTCTGCTCGAGCGAAAGTTGGTAGCATACATAGCGCCCGACGATTCGCTGATAGGCGGCGTTGTCGGTGACCAGTGGGAAGTTGCAGAACCGACCTCAAGGCCGGCAACTGCACCCAAGTTGGAGGTGAAGTCGGCTCCCACACCCGCTCCGACTCCCGAGCCCGCAGTACCCACATCCACACCAACGCTCGAGGTAAGCGACGGCGATTTGGCGGCGACGGTTATAGAGACGGTCGCCAAGCATACCGGCTACCCGACAGACTTCATCGAACTCGATCAGGACTTGGAGGGTGAGTTGGGAATTGACACGGTGAAGCAGGCAGAGATCATGGCTGACTTGAGAGAGGCCTTCAGTCTGCCAGTCGATGAGTCATTCCAACTGAGGGAGCACCCGACTCTCAACCACATGATTTCCTACATCCAAACGATGAGCGATGGAGAGGCTGCAACCCCCGCTACCCCCTCCGCTCAAACGCCCGAGACCGCGCCCGCGAGGCTTAATGCCCACGAGGTGGAGGCCAGCGGAGAGGTGACCCCCGAGGTGGAGGCAGGCGTCATCGCCATCGTCGTGCGGCACACGGGCTATCCGGAGGATTTCCTTGAGCTCGACCAGGATCTCGAGGGTGAATTGGGTATTGACACCGTCAAACAGGCTGAGATAATGGCTGACTGCCGAGAAACCTTCGGGCTTCCAGTGGACGAATCGTTCCAACTCCGTGACTACCCTACCCTGAATCACATTATTTCCTATGTCAACTCCATGGGCGGCTCCTCGTCAAGTCCAGACGCAACTCCCACGCCCGCGCCAACACCTGAGTCGACCTCTGAGGCTGGGCCTGAGCCTGAATCTCCCCCTCCTGCTGAACCCGAACTGGAACCAGCCCCATCCGCTGAACCCGAGACCTCGAGTGTGCGCCGTTGGCAAGTCGAGGTCGAGGAGGCTGAGAGAGGTCCGAGACAACCGCTGAATTTGGCCGGCTCGCACATCATCGTGACCGACGACTCTTGGGGAGTTGCCGAGGCGATTTGCAGTCGGCTCGAGGAAGCGGGAATCGAGGCGGTCCGGCTGATGCTCGACCCGAGTGTGGTCACCAAGGTGAAGGTCGAAAACAAGGACGGAGTGGACATCATCCGGATGGATCCGGGTAACGAGGACCATCTCTCACAACTGGAAGAACGGCTCGCTGAGTTCGATATTTCGGGCATCATCCATGTCGCACCATGCACACTCGCCGGAATGGC
>CAZPJQ010000030.1:0-271 GCA_964586945.1 uncultured Candidatus Poseidoniales archaeon | reverse complement strand
CCAGCCAACAGCAGACCCAGATGGTCTGCCACGGACTGTTCGGGGTCTTGCGCGCAGTCGACTCCAAGTTGGCGGCGCGGGACGGGGGTCTGGTATGTTCGGTGTCTGCCCTCGACGGCAGGCATGGCACAGGTGGCCACCGATTCAACCCGCTCGGCGCTGGCGCCCACGGTATCGTCAAGTCGTACGGCCGAGAACAACCTCATCTCCGCATTCGGGCTCTCGATGTGGCTCCCGAGCGCGGGCTCCTCGGTGCTATGGCCTTCGGTCT
>CAZPJQ010000029.1:0-14892 GCA_964586945.1 uncultured Candidatus Poseidoniales archaeon | reverse complement strand
CTGAACGTGGTCGTCGCATCAATCATCATGGCCTTCTTGATTTTCAGCACCTTTGCAATCGTCTTCTGGGCCGTTCCACGCGATGCGGTCGATGTCGATGTGGTCTACATGCAGTCTGGCCCCGGTCATGTCGTGCTGGTCGAGTTGCACAACTATGGAACCAAGCCGATTTCTGATGTGACAGTCACCCTGACCTTCACCGATTTGGATGGTGAGGTGCTGAATTCCACTCAATTCTACCGAAACGAGATTCCCGCCCACACCTCGATTGCCGGCGACGATCTGGAATTGATTGTCAGCGGGGTGACCGTGTGGGCTGAGTACGATATCACAGTGGAACTGGAGTATTCGTATTACGGCGGCTCAGACCTTTCAGAGGAGTGGACACATCGGGTTGGAGATTGGAGCAGCGAAGTATTCACCGACAAAGCCGACCGACACTGGTTGTGACTCCTCCCGGCGCGGCGCTCGATGAAAATTAATTGAATTCGAAAGGAACTCTATGAGTTCCTCCATGTACTAATGACCCGAACTTAGATAGCGGCCCGTAGGGCCGACATTAGTAGGGAAAGCCATGCGAAACGCCTACTGCGCCCTGATTCTGCTCCTCATGCTATCGGCGCCGTGGTCCAGCTTCGAAACGGCCGAAGAGGTAGGGGAACCGGCCTTGGTCGATGATTATCCTCAAATCGAATTCGTTAGAATCGAACCCGACCTGAACAGCGTGCGAGGTTTGAGCACACCTGAGTTAACGGAGGGCGAGGAGCGAATTCGGGAAAGCGTGGCGGAGACAAGGATCGGAATATTCGGCTTGCAGGGTTTGAGCCTTGAGCGCACGATTCCCGCCGAACTTTCAGTGCCCCGCTACGATGTCGTGATGGTCATCGTCGATGGTGAAATGGGACTTTGGGAGTCGCAAGTCAGAATTTCAGATTTGCCCGGAGTCACGATTCGGGCCCACATCCCGCCCTCAGGATTCCTCGTTCAGGGCGATTCAATCTCACTGTCTCATCTGCCATTCGTCGAGGGTGTCTTAGCAGTTCATTTTGTGCCGGCAGCGCTGTTTGTCGCTGATGAACTGCTGGATGCGCCTCGTTCAGAAGAGGTTCTCGTTAGAATCCAAGGTTGGCGGGATATCACCAGTGGGATGCCGGTTGATTCCATAACAATTGGTCCACTTGAACATAATACGAGCAAATTGTCAATGGAACTCCTCGATGAGGAGGAACGCATAGGTTCTGGTCGCTACGAAGGCTGGCTTTCGATGTCTGACCTCTCCGCGGTAGCCCTTGAGCCTGCGGTCTCATGGATTCGCCTTCCCCCCAACTTCGGATTGCACAACAACTACGCGAGGAATCACATGTCTGTTGCCAATGTGGTGACCGCCTTTGCGACCACTCTCAACGGGAGTGGTGAAATCGTCGCTGTCGCCGATTCTGGTATCGACCAAGACCACGGCGACATGAACAATCGAATAGTGGCGGCGGTATCGGTTGTGAGCGGCGATTCATCTACAGAGGACACTACTAGTGGACATGGCACTCATGTCTCTTGCACGGTCCTTGGAGACGGTAGCCGAGGTGGTTACGCCGGTGTTGCACCCGAGGCACAGTTGTATTTCCAAGCGATGGAACGGGACAGCGATGGTAAGTTCTACTCGCCGAGCATGAACTATCTTCTCAATGCCGCTTACAACAACGGAGCTCGCACGCACACAAATTCATGGGGCGCCAAGGAAAATTATGGCGAATACACAACCGACTCGGAAGATGTTGACGATCGCACCAACTACTACGACCAATATTGGTCCTACGAGGGTTTGACAGTCCTCTTTTCGGCTGGAAATGATGGCAATGGAGCCGGTACGGTGACACCTCCAGCCACCGCCAAGAACCAGATTGCAATCGGCAACCACCACAATCGAGGCGGTTCGGCTCCAGACACCTTGGCTGACAGCAGCAGCCGCGGACCGACGGATGACGGGCGCCTCAAGCCGGATGTATCCGCACCGGGGACTTGGGTTCGCTCCTGCCGTTCGCAGGATGCTACCGATGTCTCTGGAGCAAGTTGGACAAGTCAGTGGTACCTCGAATACTCCGGTACTTCGATGGCCTCCCCGAATGCCGCTGGTGCCTCTGCTCTTATCCGCGAATACCTCACTGAAGTTGCGATGAGGCCTGAGCCTCAGGGTGCTTTGGTCAAGTCTCTGCTTATTCTCGGTGCCGAGGACATGGGGACGAGGAACATTCCCAACAACGACGAGGGGTGGGGACGAGTCAATCTCGCCCGCTCACTGACAGTCATCGGGGACACAGGAATCTGGGTTGACGACAGGAATTACCTTCGCTCCGGCAACCAGCGAGATTACTCATTCAATTTGACAGATGGTTGGCAGCAGTTCAAGATAGTACTCAGTTGGTCAGATTATCGCGGCAATAGTTGGGCTTCGAAGCAACTCCAGAACGACCTCGATCTCGTGGTCACCTCGCCAAGTGGAGCAATCTATCTCGGCAATGACTTCCAAAGCGGTCGCTCGACGACCGGTGGTACCGCAGACGATGTGAACAACGTCGAGGTTGTGCTCATCGACCAGGCAGAGAAGGGTGTTTGGAACGTGCGTGTGTCGGACGTAGCGCATGGCGGCCAGAGGTCTGAGCAACCTTACGCGTTGGCGATTCGTGGGGCGGGAGTTGACGACCTTTCTCCCGACGCAGCATTCGTACCCAACTCCTTTGCTCTTTCAGACCCGATTCCACAGGTGGGCGAAGAGGTCACCTTCAATGTCCAAGTCACCAACATGGGCAGTCGCACGATGGAGGATTTGGCTGTCCGTGCAACCGCTGAAGGCAATGTGCTGGGCACCCAGACAATCAACCTCGGACCCGGTGAGGTGCGCGGTCTAAACTGGCTATGGACCCCATCAAGCGACGGTGACAACGACATAGTGATTCGTCTTGACCCGACAGACGCTTTCGAAGAGTTGGATGAGGCGAACAACATTCTCACGATGACTGTGGGAGTGACCGAACCGGGCGTTCGACTCTCAACTGATTCAATTGTCAAACATGTCTCCTCGGTTGATGACAATACGGTGCAGTGGAACCTGACTTTGAGAAACACCGCCCTGCTACCCACGAACGCCAGCATCTCTGCTTCCAAACCGGTTCGATTGAATGATGGGGTTCAGTTCGACAGTTGGTTCCAATCTTTCTCGCAGACCACCTTTGAGATGAACGGTTCACAGTCCATTCAAGTCGGTTTGACGATGGTTCACCCTTCGCCACCAGAGCCAGGCATCTACCGCTTCACAGTGACGGGAAGGGATGTCGACAACGGAATCGACTATCCGATCATGCTGACCCTCGACGTGCCGGTATTGCCCGGTCTCCGTTTCACCAAGACATTCACCGAACTCTCGGTTTCACCAATCGAAGAGTCCTCTTTCGACATAACCCTGTGGAACGAGGGGAACGGCCCACAAGGGTGGGATCTGACCCTAACTCCACCTTCCGGATGGCATCTCGGATTCGACTCCCTCGGCTCGACTCCCGGAAGCCCTTCTGCCTCCTCTGGCTATCTTGCCACCTCGGGTACAAGGGTGGTTTCTATTTCCATCAGTCCACCTGCCAACACAACGGTTGTAGCAGGTACTTCACTGGTCGGTGAATTGCACGCAGTATCACAGTTAGATGATGACATGGAGTGGGTGTTACCACTTGAGTTCGTAGTTGCGAATCATCGGGCTGGTTCCATCGTGATTGAATCGACGTTCGGCGAGTTGAGGCCGGATAGCCAACTCAATCTGCGCTATGTCATCTCCAATGATGGCAACTCGCCCATGTCGTTGACAGCGGCGGTCGAGTTGCCCGGCGGTTGGAGTGTAACCAATCAATTGCCTCTCATGTCACTGGCGCCCAGCGAGTCGAAGAGTCTCGTCATCGGTCTACAGGGGAACGGGATGGCGGCGAGTGGGCCAATGACATTTAGCATGATTGAGAATGACGGATTCAGGCTCGACTGGCAGGGATACCTAGAGGTCATATCAATTCCAAAACCGCGCATCGAGTTCTCAGAGGTGATACTGCCAGATGGCTCTTCTGCGGACACTCCTCTGGGAGCAGGCGCTCATCCCGTCGGGTTACCCGGTGTCCACCTCATCTGGTTCATCTCAAACGAGGGGACGATGCCCTTCACCCCATCGACATATCTTCAGTTGCCCGGTGGTGATTGGCTTGGGCTATGTGACACCATAGGCGAGATTGCCCCGGGCACGGGAACCGAAATCGATTGTCTGGTTGTCCTGCCTACGACATCCAGTGCCGGGGCTCAACCACAGGTCACCATGCAGGTGACAGTCGAAGAGATGGTAATTTCAGACACAGTCAGCCTTCAGGTAGCCTCAACCAAACAGGTCTCGTGGAGTGACCTCGTCCTTCCAGAAGAGTTCGTGGAGGGACGCACCGCGAACTTCTCAATCGACTTGCAAAACAGCGGAAACACTCCGATGTCACATCGCATTGAAGTGAGCGCACCAGAAGGCTGGGAGGTAACGGCGACAAATCACCAAATGGTCGAGTTGCAGCCCGGTGAGGAGCGCACTCTAACCTTCGAGGTGACAGCAGACTCGCCCGGTCTGGGCACCATCACCCTTCGGCTGGCAGCGGCGGATGATGTCACAGGCTCCAGCCACGAATTCGAGTTGAATGCCACTGACGACCCCAACAGGGAGGTTTCGTCAGCTAGTGGGGGTCTACTCTGGGGTGGCACCCTGCTGCTCATTCTCATCTTGGGTGGTTTTGTTTTAGCAATCGTATCGACAAGAAAGGAGTCTTCGCCCTTTGATTCCGCACCATCTGGCCCAAGCCTGGCAGTCACTCCCGCACCAATAACCGAGGACCTCCCACCTCCTCCGATGGGGAATTTGGCTCCACTTGCGGCAAACTCGTTGCCTTCCGCTTCAGCTGAAGAGACGCTTCCGCCACCACCGGTTGACCCCGCAAAGTCAGGGTCGGGTGGTGAGCAATCCTCGGCCGCCGGATTCGGCTCATATCCACTACCTCCGCCGCCCGCTGCCCAACCGGCCAAGGCGCCCCCTGCTGGTGTCTTTTCAAGCGCCGTCGAAACCGTTGAGGAGACACCCGAGGAAGCGGTTGAGGAAGTGGTTGAGGAGGCACCCGGGGAAGCAGTTGAAGGTGTCGTCGGAGCAACCACAGAAGGCGACGAATCCGAGCAGGAAGCCGAAGATGATCAGTCACGGCACAAGTGCTGGGTATGTCTTGAGGGTCTCTCCGAGGTTGGCTGGCAGGCATGCCCAAGCTGCGGTGCACGCTACCATCTGAGTGGCTCTGGATGCGCCATAGACTCGTTGAAGGGATGCCGCAATTGCGAAGGGGAAATAGATAATTTCGTCAAGGTTGAGTGATGACATGATGTTCGAAGCAGGTGACGACCTCAATGTCCGCATGTTCATCAAGGGGGCCGGGGCTCCGACAACCATGCGTAGGAGCCCTCGCGGTGCGCGCGCAGGAGCGCTTCTGCTCACAGCTATTCTACTTCTTACCACGCTTCCGACAGTTCAGGCGAGTTACACAATCGCCATGTCGGCATCACCTACCGCGCAGGAAATCAACCCCGGTGAGAACGGCACCTACAGCATCACGGTCCACAACACCGGCGATGAGGATTTGGTCGTTCAACTGAGTACCAGCGAGGATACTGGCTGCCAAGGATACACCAGCGCAATTGAACAGATAACCGGCACCATCGCTGCAGGCAGCAGCGAGGTGACGGACTTGACGGTCACTCTCGCGAGCAATGCCGAAGATGACTGCGAAACCACCGTTTCCGGCACTGCAAACGCCGCACCGGGTGGTACTCCGGGAAGTCCAGAGACGGCCGATGTCGTGGTGACGACGACCGCCGGCAGTGGTTCGGGTGGAGCGGTGACTGGGGTCAGCCTCTCCGCGTCGGTCACAGAGAAGCAGTTCGATGGCACTAACAACAACGTCTCATGGTCGGTCACCGTTGAAAACACAGGCCAGACTACCGAGACCATCCAACTCTCGTTTGAGGACAACTCAACTTGCCAGTCTTCACTCAATCCACAAGTGGATCCGAATAATATCCAACTCGACTCAGGAGACACGGAGGTCGTCGCCGTCTATGTCGATGTGCCCGATGGAACCCAAGCAGGCGACCATTGCTTCTCTCTCTGGGCGGAGGTGACAGCGCCACAGACTCCAGAGCAATCTTCAGATTCGTTGCATCTCAACTTGAATGTGCCAGAGCTGAAGGAGTGCAGCGCCACAGTCTCACCCAACAGCATCTCGGCTGACCCGGGGGAGACCAAGTCAGCCTCGGTGACCTACTACAATGACGGAAACGCAGACTGGACGGTTGGTTTTGCGGCGAGTGGCTCCAAGAACTGGATTTCACCGAATGGCGGCTCCACCCGTCTGCTCCCCTACAGTAGCGGCAATGGTCAGGCAACAATCAACTTCGATATTTCACCCGATGACTCCTTGCCTACAGGGAGTGTTGTGACATATACAATCGCAGGATTGGATGGCTCCACCACAAAGTGTACGACAGACTTTGATGTCCAACTTGGCCAATCACATGACGCCAGCGTCATCTTGCAATCGAGTCGAATAGACAACATCGACCCCGGCTCGACCCGCTCGGCTGTTCTCACTGTGAACAATCTTGGAAACGGTCAGGAGACCTTCTCACTTGCCGCCACTGGTGCGCCTGGTTGGACAGTCGCCCTCTCGGCGACTCAGGTCTCACTCGAGGGCAGGCACGACTCAGCCGGCAGCAGCACCGATTTGCAACTCGACATCACCGCTCCAAGCGACGCACTAGCAACCGATGAACTCACCTTCTCAGTTGAATTGACCTCATCGACTGGCGAATCGTATGGTTCTGATTCGCTGATAGTGACCGTCGCAGCATCTCGCTCGATGACCGCCAGTATGCCAGCGTTGGAACAATGGGGGAAGACAAATGATGTCGCTAAGTTCCCAATTACTTTCACCAACACTGGAAATGTGCAGGATTCCTTCCGCCTGACGGCGTGTGATGATCCACCCCCATCCAACCCGAGCGTCTGTGACGCCCCATCTTGGCCTGCTCGATTCAGTGATGAAGCCGGCTCTGAGGTGACGACCGTCTCATTGGCTCCGGGTGCAACGGTCACGGTGACGCTAGACATCACTGTGCTGGGTGAGGACGAGTTCGAGGCGGAGAAGTTTCAAGCTCGTGTCCGCAACTTGAATGACGGTTCAGTAGAGGAGCGATTTGACCTCACCGTCATCGTCTCAAACCATGTCTACAAGATGGCGGTTGCACTCAGCGAGCCGGGTGAGATTCCAGACTTGATGGAGGTCGAATTACCACCGGATGGTGATATCGAAACCTGGGTCATCATCACCAATGTGGGGACTTCCAATTTCCCTGAGAATGCAATCATATTGGCGTCTGGTCTCGAGGGAGTCGTCGACATCATCTACTACTTCGAAAACGGCACACAGGTCGATGGGGAGATTCCAGTAGCCTCAGGTGCCTCCGTGACAATTCGGGTGGCGGTCATCGTGAAAGACGGTGTTCAAAATGGAGCGGGTGGAATCCTCACCGTATCCGCAGCCTCTACACGCAACGCGGCAGAACTGTCCAGCGTGAGGATATCAATCGATATCCGCACGGTCAACAAGGTTGGATTTGAGGTTGATGGCGATGTTGCCCGCTCCATCGAATATGGCGAAGTCGCACATATCTTGATCAATGTCACCAATGAAGGAAATGTCGAGGAAACGGTTAGACTGCTCAGCAGTAACCCGATGCGTGGATGGTCGATTGAGTTGACTGAGGATGAGGTCATTCTCGCACCAGGCGAGACCCGCCAAGTAGAGGTCATCGTCAAACCTCCGACCAACCTTGAGCAGCCCGACACATTCGAGTTCACCATCACTGCCGAACCCGCCTCTGCTCCGGTTGCTTCTCAACCGATTGACCTCTCGGTTTCTGCCAATCCATCAAGTGGTCTTTTCGGGTCCGGAAGCAATCTACAGACCTTAGGTCTAGTCGTACTCGCAACTCTCATCATCGGGGCGATGGTGTCATCGATTCGAGGGCGCCGGAACCTGTAGCGTTGAATCCTTGTGATACGCTTGTCCCCTTGAAGCCCCATAGGGGCTCAAGGGGTATTGGTTAGCCTTATGGAGTCCATGCAAGTCGAGCGCTCCAAGGAACCTTTGGTTCATGGCGGGTGTGACAGTTGGCGGTTGAAAGCGTGCCCAGTGCTTACCTCGCCGTCGCCATCATGACATTGGTTGGAATCGGCTTCCCGTTGGGCGGTTTCATCATGTCTAGATTCCTCAGGCCATCACCCGACCCCAACAACCCAAATCGCCTCCGTTCAATCCTCTTGCCCGGCTACGAATCCGACTTGTCGCTCTACAGCCGCGGCGATTCCACCTACGAGTGTGGCTCTGACCCAATCGGTGATGCGATGATAGATTTCCACTTCCAGTACTACTGGTATGCAATCATATTCCTCGTCTTCGACATCGCCTTCATGTTCTTGGCAGTCGGTGGCATCCTAGCCGTCGAAGCAGAGCCTGCTGACCCTGAGTCCATCGAGTTGGCATTAGCCGGCGTGGTCACAGTAGGCACCTTCCTCGGGCTGATGGCTCTGGGAGTCTGGTACGCCTTCCGCAAGCGAGGAAGAATCTACATCTGAGGTGAATGAATGTCGTCCGACCCTAGCCAAAACTACTCGATGTTCAACAGCCAGGCGCTGATTGATGTGGTTGGAGACACCACCGATGCGGCGCTCAAGGCGAGCCGCATGAAGCAGTTCATCGGTGCGCTCGGTGGTAGGGTTTTCAGCTGGGCTCAGCGCAAGTCGCTGTTCCCGCTTCATCTGGGAATCAAGTGTTGTGCGCTTGAGATGGCCGCTGCCGGCGCCTCTCGCTTCGACGCAGAGCGCTTCGGCGTCTTCTTCCGCTCATCTCCACGCCAGTGCGATGTCCTGTTGGTCAACGGCCCGATCAGCAAGAAGTTCGCAGACCCTATTGTGCGGCTTTGGGAGCAGATGCCCGAGCCAAAGTGGTGCATAGCCATGGGTGAGTGTGCAATCTCGGGAGGACCGTATTACCAGTCTTACAATATCCTTGAGGGGGTTGACACGGTGATTCCGGTGGACATCTACATCCCCGGCTGCCCGCCACGGCCTGAAGCCTTGATAGACGGATTCAGCAAGTTGCGTCAGAAGATCATGCGCATCGGCACGACGCCGAGCACCGAGCGGCAGGACGACGCTCCAGTAATCGTTGGTGAGGATTGAGAACGGAGGTGAAGGGATGGCGATGAAGACGAGGGCGGATTTCGCTGAAGAGTCTGCACAGCAGGCTGTCGATGAGCTCCTCACCCGTTGGTCCGGCACCAGCCTGTCCGCAGAGGTCTGCAACCACTCATCGGGATTCAAGCGACCATTCGTCCGAATTGAGTGTCCTCGCAACCATTGGCGGGCAGTCGCCAAGCATCTCCGCTTCGAATTGGGCGTCGATCACTGTTCGATGATTACCGGAATTCACTGGCCTGAAGGGGCCGATGACAGGAAGTGGGAGGTGATCGCCCATCTGATGCGGATGAATGTCACCAACCCACCCGAAAGGGGTGGCTGGACTGAGCAGGTGATTCACGACGCTGAAATTCTGCAGGACGATGATGTTCCGATGGAGTTTGAGGTCAGAATCGGAATTCCGGACACCACTCGTCCATCAGTTCAGTCTGTGCAAGAGGTATGGGTGGGTGCTGATTGGAACGAGAAGGAGACTTGGGACCTTGTCGGCATCGATTTCGAGGGCCATGAAAAGATGCGTCGCGTTCTGCAACCCCACGACACACCACCCGGATACCACCCGCTGCAGAAGCAGCACAAGATTCGCTATCACGACTTTGAGGAGATGTACGACGACGCTCAGGGCTTCGGGCGAAAACCAGTCGACTTGGGGAAGATCAAGTGAGGAGGTGAAAAGATGGCAGAGATGTGGATTTCGATGGGGCCTCAGCACCCGATGACTCACGGTCTTTGGACACTCAAGGTGAAGGTGGACGGCGAGACGGTCGTTGACACCGAGCCAGACCTAGGCTACATCCACCGCGGTGTCGAGAAGATTTGCGAAGCTCGTGACTTCACCAAGATTACCACCTACTGCGACCGCCTCTGCTACGCCTCGGCCAACACCTGGTCCCACTCATACATCTACTCCGCAGAGGACCTTCTCGAGGTTGAGGTTCCTGAGCGGGCCGAGTTCATCCGTGTGATTGCGGTCGAGCTACAGCGGATTGCCTCCCACCTGATGTGGCTCGGCGCCTATTGCCCCGATGTCGGCAACCTGACCGGAATGGTCTGGTGTCTCCGTGAGCGAGAGATGATGATGGATCTTCTTCAGGAACTCGGCGGTTCTCGGATGCACTACAACTTCCCACGCGTTGGCGGAGTCAAGCGGGACCTGCCAATCGGCTTCTCAATGCGCTGCCGCGCCAAACTCGACCTATTTCTGGAGAGAATTCAGGAGTACGAGGCCCTTCTCGATGAGAGCACCATCTTCCTTGTCCGAACCCAAGGTGTTGGTTACGCGAAGCCCGAGGAGATGGTCAACCACGGCGTCACCGGCCCCAATGTCCGAGCAGGCGGCGTCAACTACGATGTTCGCTGGGCTCACCCCTACTCAGTCTACGACCAACTCGACTGGGAGGTTGCAGTTGAGCGCCCCTCGATCAAGGGTGCTGACAACTACGACCGCTACCGCGTGCGCGTCGAAGAGATGCGCCAGAGCGCGCTGATGACACTCGATGCGCTCAACAAGATACCCGGTGGGGCAGAGACCCACTACGCAGAAGGCGACGAGATGATCATCTCGAAGGCGCCCGTCCGCGCTCCGGCGGGGGCAACAGGCTTCCACCACTTTGAGGACAGTAGGGGCGAATCGATGTTCTACCTCGTAGGAGGAGGCGATGGACGTGGAAAGAGCCCCTACCGATGTTCCATCAGGTCGCCGATGTTCATCACGCTGCCGTATGCCAGCAAGTGCATGATTGGCTACAAAGTGGCGGACATTCCATCCATCATGGGCTCGTTTGATCCGTGCATCGGAGAGACAGACAGGTGAGGTGAGAAGATGGGTGACTGGCTGAATGTTCGCGGTTGGGTTGGTGACATCTCGTTCTTCCTCTCAGACAATACCGTCGGAATGAGCCGCTTCTGGGAATACAAGTATGCAGTCGCCGGACTTCTAACTGAAGTCATCATGGCGACCATCGTCTTCATCACGATGATGCTCACGATGTTGGCCATTCCATGGATTGAGCGCAAGTTCATCGCCCGACTTATGGACAGGCGGGGTGCGACCACGGCTTTGAGGTCCCTTTGGGTCGGCGAGGGTGGCCACCACGCTGACTGGTACGACAACGTACCCTTTGGGCTTGGCAAGCCACTACGCTGGCTCAATAAGATTCTCAACGACAATGTGGGAAACGCCTCTGACATTCACAGCGTCGACCGAGTCAAGGACCGCGGCTACCACGGAATCTGGTTCCTCATCCCTGGTCTCTTCCAGGCGTTTGCAGACTTCACCAAGTTCGCTAGCAAGGAGTGGATGGTGCCGGCAAAGGCAGACCGCCTAATGTTTGAGATTGCTCCGTTCATCATCATCGCATCAACGGTGATGATATTTGCATTCATTCCGTTTGGTCCACACATCTGGGCGGCAGACACCGAGATGTCACTGCTCTTCATGATGGCAATCTTCGGCATCGCACCACTCGGTGTTTTCTTTGCGGGCTGGGCTTCAAACAACAAGTACACGCTTCTCGGTGGAATTCGCTCGGTTGCACAACTGACCGCCTACGAAATCCCCCTCCTGATCACCGTGCTCTCTGTGGCGGTCCTTTCAGGTTCCCTGAACATCCTTGAAATCGTCGAGTTCCAACTGAGTTCAGGCACTTGGAACATCTTCCTCCTACCGCTCGGGGCGGTCCTCTTCCTGATTACGATGATTGCTGAGGTCGAGCGCATTCCGTTTGACATGCCCGAGGCTGAGGCGGAGCTTGTCGAGGGCTGGTGGACCGAGTACGGAGGAATGCGCTGGGGACTTCTGTTCGCAGCCGAGTACATGCGCTCTTTCGCCGCCTGCCTGCTCTTCGCCATCTTCTTCCTCGGCGGTTGGGAGACGCCGTTTGGTGACCTCATCGGGACACTGATACCCAGTCAGGACCTCGTCTTGGGTGGAATCGCGGTCGGACTCATCGGACTCTCAATTCTGTTGAGAAGCGAGTTGCCGGCCCTTGCTGCACCCCTCCCAATTCTCTTCCTGACAGTGATGCCCGGTCTTGTCTGGATGTTGCTCAAGGCGTGGCTGTTGTTCGCAGTCTTCGTTTGGATCAGGGCTTCGCTCCACCGCATTCGAACTGACCAGATTCTCGAGTTCGGATGGCGCTGGCTGCTACCTCTCTCAATAGTGAATCTAGGAATTGCAACTTGGCTTCGCCTCTCGGTCTGGAACGGCAGTGAGTGGCCACTCGCGATTCCAGGCCTCATTACGGCGATTGCGTTGGTATTGTTCATCATCTTGGCCATTGATGAGGACCAGACGCAACTACAGGGACGAGAACGGCCATATTCCATTCAAGCAGATGCACCAGCATCAACCCGTTCAGACAAGTGAGAAAAGGAGGAAAAGAGAATGCCGTTTCACCCACATGCACAACCGAACTTCCGCAACATGGTAATCCACCCGATGTGGATGACTCTGAAGGCAGCTCTCAGAACGATCCCCTACCTAGGCTCGCACAAGTGGCTCGCGGGCCACCGCGAGAGTCCCTCTTACCATGCCCAAGAGGCTGTGATGATAGATGAGGAGACCGCGAAGCGGGTCGGCGAAGACCACCACAGCGTCGGCAAGATCTACGCTGCGGACAGGGAGTCCAGCTCGGTCGTCCCCTATTTGGAGCGCCCAGTTACCGTGATGTATCCGTACGAGCGCCTTGAGGACCTTGAGCCGTGGCTCTTCGTACCTGGCAACTACAATGGTCGAATCGGCGTCATCTGGGAGACCTGCACAGGCTGCAAGGCTTGCGTGCGCGCCTGCCCGAACGGCTGCCTTCACATGACCAGCGAGAAGCGGGTGAATGTGCTTGAACTCGCTGAAGATGGAGATGAGTGGCACGGCTACGGTGAAGAGTTGGAAGTCGGTGGGTTCGCTGCTCGTCGCAATGATGTTGACAACGCAGAGCATGACATCTTCAATGCCCACGACGCGGTTGCCCAGGAGTACGACTTCGGTTCCATCATCGACATCAGCGGTGATTCGGCTACAGTCCGCTGGGATGGCGGCGAGATGGAGGAGGTTTCGGCCTCTGACCTGATACCGGCTGAGCAGGACATCGTCTCTGGCCGCATCGACATGGGCCGCTGCATGTTCTGTGGTCTCTGCATGGAGGCCTGTCCATTCGAGTCATTCTTCATGACCAACGAGTATGATGGGATGACCGGCTATGACCGCACAGAACTTTGGTTCGACGCCGACAGAACCCGGGTTCTCCCCGCGCTTCACCAGGAGAGGGTCGATGCTGAGTTGGCCAAGCGGGCTGAGAAGGAACAGCGGAAGCGTGCCAAGAAGGCTGAGAAGGCTGAGAAGGCTGCTAAGGCTGCTAAGGCGGAGGCCTGAGAAAATGATGGTTGATCTGCTAGAGCATGCGGCTTTTGCCGTGTTTGCACTGCTCGCAATCGGTGGCGCTCTTGGCACCATCTACTGCAAGCGAATTGCCCACTCGATGTTCTCACTCATCATCTGCTTCCTCGCCATCGCCGGTGTCTTCCTACTCGCCGGTGCGGAGTTGCTCGCTGCGATCCAGATTCTTGTCTATCTCGGCAGTGTCATGCTGGTCTACGCCTTCGGTGTCATGCTCGCTCGCCGACAGATACAGGAGAGTGATGCATGATGCGACTCATCGCTCATATTGGCCGTGTCATGGTCGCAGGGCTACTCGTCATCCTCTTGCCGATGATTGCCCTCCACCCGATGTGGTCCGAGGGAGGCAGTACCGCCGACCTGACCTCATTCTCCTTCGCCCGTTCTCTGCTGACAGATTGGGCTCTGCCCGTAATCATCCTCGGTGTCCTGCTGTCGATGGCGATGATCGGTGCCTCCTATCTGATTCGTGACGAGCGAATCGAGAACCTTCTCTGGGAACAGGAGGGAGGCAAGTGATTCCAGCAATGTACCTCGCTGGCCTCGGAGCCATTCTGTTCTGTTTGGGGCTCGTTGGAGTGTTCACCAACAAGAACGGCATCATCGTCCTGATGTGCGTCGAGATCATGCTCAACGCGGTAAATCTCAACTTCATCGCCGGTGCGCTGCACTATGGTGATGTCACCGGCTGGGTATTCGCCGCCATAGCAATCGCCATCGCAGCGGCGGAGGTTGCAGTTGGCCTCGCCATCTTCCTGGCACTATTCGGGGAGCGGAAGACCATCGTGCTCGACGATATCATGAGACTCAAACATTGAGGGGGATGAGAAATGACTCAGATCACCGCCGAATCACAGAGGAAATTCCTCTTTCCCATCATCGCCCTCTTGATCGGTTTCCCTCTACTCCGTCACTACGGCGGCATCTTAGCCACCGGGACGCCATTCACGGCGCTCGACTCAGCCTTCCTCATCCCAATCGTGCCGATTCTCATCTTCCCGGTGATTGCAATCCTCGGCCAGTGGTATGCCGGTGAGGAGTGGTGGCGAGAGCGCTTCAAGGAGGGCGGTATGATTGCGCGCGGAGCGTTGGCCATCACGCTCTCGCTGACCGTTTGGCTGGCGATTCAGTTCTT
>CAZPJQ010000028.1:7467-14969 GCA_964586945.1 uncultured Candidatus Poseidoniales archaeon | reverse complement strand
TCATGGGATTACTGGGCCTCTTGGTTCTGGATATCCACCAACAACGGCAGCAACTGGACTCACGGGGCCTCGTTCGACCCCACGCCCGGAAACATGGCGACCGCGAACTATCTGGCTGGTGGCTCGGAGTGCCTCGGTGACGAGGGCGACATCGCCGTAGATGCCAACGATGTCATCTACTATCTCGACACCACGCTTGAGGACAACTGGTGGCACCGCTTCACTGCCGGTGGCGATTCCTATGAGATGGGTTCCTGCCAGCGGATGAACACCATGGCCGCAGACGACCGCCCATGGGTCGCAGCCCAAGGTGACGGCATCATCCACTACCTCGGAAACTCTGGCGCCTCACCGCCTGAATGCAGCCTCGACAGCGGCCGCTACTGGTATTACCACTCGGAGAACGGTGGCAACTCGTTCAGCCAGTGCTACTCGATGCCCGGCGGTTGGTCCACCATCTCCGCCCAGAGGAATGGCTCCTATGTCTTCGTCGCGCAGGAGAACGCCGACACAAATACGGGCACCGTGCAGATTCGCATCTCAGACGACTACGGCCGCGGCACTGGACCCGGTCCATCGGACGGCTCTTGGCAGGCACCCATCGACCTTGGCCCGCGCCAAGGAAACTGCCCTGAGGGATACCCTGTGGTGAACAACAACGAGGGAGGAACGGTTGCAGTGGTGTGGGCGGACTGCCCGAACGGCAACACCGGACCTTGGGCGCTTCGAGTGGCGATTTCGTATGACAACGGAACCAACTGGTCGTCGTGGAATGCGACACCGTTTGAGCGTGGAATCAACATGTATCCCTTCGTCTCGATTAGCGAGACCAATGTCGTGAGCATCGCCTTCTACGGGCTCGACTTCGGCCAGAATAACAGCGAGGATGGTTACACCACGGGCAAGGAGTGGTTCCTCTACGCGGCAGCCATTCGCGAGCCCCAGGAGAACGACACATGGGACTTCCAAGTGGCCGACCCGATACCGTTGCATGTGGTGACTCAATACGAGGAGGACAATGGCGACACTCACGCCCTGCACGACTTTTTCGAGACTGTTCTCGGACCCGATGGAGATTGGATAGGCATCGCCTACCAGCAGAATGTAGGCCAGCATCCGTTTGAGGAGAATGAGGAGCAGCGCTACATCAAGTTCGTGCGCGGTGAGCTGGCCCTGTGAGGTGGCAAGTTGCCTCTCATCGACCCGGACATTCGCAAGGCTGAGACTCTGCCCTCCCGATTCTACACCGATTCGGCGACCTTTGAGCAAGTACGCTTAGGATTCTCAGGAAACTGGCACTTCGCCGCTCACCTCAGCCAACTGGGAGAGTTCAATGTCATCCCGCTCCAGCACCTTGAGGGACTCCTGAGAGAGCCGCTTCTTCTCACTAAGGGTGAGCACACACGCTGCATCTCCAACGTCTGCACCCACCGCGGCATGCTGGTCGCCAACGAGCCGTGCAAGACCTCGGTTCTCCAGTGCCCATACCATGGGCGCACCTTCGGACTGGATGGCTGCTTCCGCAACATGCCCGAGTTCGAGCAGGTGGAGGGTTTCCCAAGCGCCGCAGACGACCTGGCGGAGTTTCCTTTGGCAGAGTGGATGGGCCTGCTGTTCTCGACGCTGGATGGCACCGACTGTGAGCGATGGCTGGCGCCGCTTGCAGAGCGCATTGGCTGGATGCCAGTGGCCGACTTCAAGCACGACCCCTCCCGCGAACGGGAGTATGAGATCGATGCCAACTGGGCGCTCTATGTAGACAACTATCTCGAGGGATTTCACATTCCATTCGTCCATGGAGACCTTCACGATGTGCTCGACTATGACGGCTATCGAACCGAACTGTTTGATGGCGGTGTGTTGCAAGTTGGGCTGGCACGAGAGGGAGAACCCTGTTTCGAACTGCCCGAGTCCTCACCCGACCACGGCGAGAATGTCGCCGCCTACTACTACTGGCTGTTTCCCGGCCTGATGCTCAACTTCTATCCATGGGGCCTGTCGGTCAACATCGTCGTCCCTATTTCGGTCGAACGAACGAAAATAGTCTACCATGGCTATGTCTGGGATTCCTCGAAACTTGGGCAGGGTGCAGGTGGAGACCTCGACAAGGTGGAGGCGGAGGACCAGTTTGTGGTCGAGGCTACCCAGCGGGGGGTGGCTTCGCGGGCGTACGAGCGTGGAAGGTAGTCTCCCACCCGTGAGACAGGCGTGCATCACTTCCACCGTCTACTTACCCGGCCAGATGATTCCAATTGAGAAAATCCACACCCTAACGGTAATCTCCAAATCCTATTGCCTCTGCTGCTATTCGTGGCTCGCTGTTCAATCTGCCAAAGAACTTGTAGCCGTCGCTGCTCGAAATGTCGCAAATCTGCATGCGTCCTCCACATGAGGCACGGTCGCTGTGACCGTTGCGGCTACAAGGATCGTTCCTGGGGTTGAGTTCGCTCCGATAGCACCCCCTCCCTGTTACCGTCAAAACCACCATTTGCGGTTCTCTTGATGATGGTCTGTGGAGAAATTCCAACCAAGTCATCGAGCGCGCTCGCTATGAGTGAGAGCGCCTTCCCCGAGGCGATGCGAGAGTATTCGTCAGACCGCGTTGACCTGCGAAGTGACACAGTAACCCAGCCGACCGCGGCGATGCGGGAGGCGATAGCGGGGGCGCCGGTCGGCGACGATGTCTTGGGCGACGACCCGATGGTCAACATGCTTCAGGAGAGGGCTGCAGCCCTGCTAGGAAAGGAGGCTGCTCTCTTCGTTCCCTCTGGGACGATGTCGAACGCGGTCGCCATCCGAACCCACACAAATCCGGGTGATGAGATCGTGACGGAGACAACCAGTCACATCTATGTCTACGAGGGTGGCGGTTATGCAGCGCTGTCGGGCTGTTCGATAGCGCTTGTCGACGCTCATCACGGCATCATGGTGCCCGCCGACGTGGGAAGCGTGATTCGCAAGGCTGAAGGAAGCCTATCTCACTATCCAAACGGCACACTGGTCTGCATCGAGAACACCTCGAACCGAGGCGGCGGTACCTGCTATGAGTTGTCTACGATAGACGAAATCTGCCAAATCGCCAAGCGGGCGGACTGCAAGGTGCACATGGACGGCGCTCGACTGTTCAACGCAGTCGTTGCCACGGGTATCGACGCGTCCAGAATCGTCCAGGATTGTGATTCAATCTCAATCTGCCTCTCCAAGGGGTTGGGTGCTCCTGTCGGCTCACTGCTGGTGGGTGACTCCGACTTCATCGCCGAAGCGCATCGTTGGCGCAAGATGTTCGGCGGCGGGATGCGTCAAGCAGGAATCCTCGCCGCCGCCGGACTGTATGCGCTGGAGCACAATATCGAACGGCAGGCCGAAGACCACGCGCGGGCGCGAGGGTTGGCGGAGGCGGTGAATGAGATGGATGGCTTCTCAGTCAATCTCGAGGCGGTCCAGACCAACATGTGCTACATCTCGCTCACAACTGGGCAATCAGCCGATGATGTGGTGGCGGCACTCGCTGAGCGAGGAGTTGACCTACTTGAGGTGGGGCCGAACACTTTGCGGGCAGTTTGTCACCTGCACGTCGAAGATGACGATATTGAACAGGCAATCGCCGCATTTTCGGACATTTGACAGCTACTCCGCCTAATTCAGCTGAAATAACTCGGCTCGCTTGACGCTGTTTAGGATAAACATACAGCGCGAATGCGGGTTGCTCGCTTGAAATAGGGTCGGGCCGACTATGACTTTCGATGCGCTGCAAGCACTGTGATCCAACCTCTACTGTCGCCAAGTGCCCCCGCTGTGCTATTCTGCTTCCGAAGTTGACTCTAGCGCACGAGGTGTTGAAGCCCGAGGCGAGGGCCTTGGAGACTGTTCGAGGGGTTCTTTCGGGCGTCGATTTGGAGTCCCTGCGGAACGGTGACGAGTCAGAACTTCAGCGCATTTGGGAAGAACTCATCGGCTTTTCACCATCAATTGGGGCGGTGCCCGGTTTGGAGGCTGCGAAAGGCCGAGTATCTTGGGATGATGATGCGATTGAAGAATGGCAGGAGTACCTCGAATTCCATAACTCAGACGAGTTGGACGATCTTCACTTTGAACTCCCTCTCCCCTGTGGTTCGGCCTATGAGCGAAGGGGGAATGGACACTATATCGACGATTCACGGCTACAGGGCCCGCTTCCGTCGCTTGACCTCGCCACACTCCTCTCACAGGCGAATGAAGGTAGCAACCATGAGAAATTCAACGATTGGGGGGTACTTCTCGCCACACTAGCCGCCGCCTGTTGGACCGGTTCTGACCCCATGTCTCTGGGATGGGTGCAGCAGAGAATCTACGACTCAGCACCGGCAATTCTCAACGAGGAGTTGCGTTCGTTAATTGACGGCAACTTTGGACACCTCTTCGCCGGGGTTGGGATGCACCCCTTCTGGCATTTCGCCTGTGACCGCACCGATTCCGCAATCGACGACACCCTCGCTGAAAACGAGACACTTCACCCGAAGCAGTGGAAGAAACTCGAGTACACCCTTGGCTCAATAGCTCGCGCTTGGAGAGAGTCCTTTCAGCTGGAGGGAGAGAAGTCCCGCAGCATTCCATATCTCCCCTCACTCGTGGCGATGGACGACCGTCTCCATCTCCTGTGTCGGTCGTTCAATGGGTTCTCTGTTGCGCGCATCCCGCTTGACGTAGATGTGTGGAGGTGGGTTGTGACCTGGTCTCTCCACCCGCCCAACTCGGAGATTGGCCAGTACCTCCGAGCAATTCAATGGCTCCTGTTGCAGGATGACGAGAAAGAGGAGATTGCCCCACTACCAGAACGCCGCGCCCTGCAATTCCTCTCCTCGATTTGGTCGAACTTTGGCGCCGCAGTATCTCTCACCACCGCTAACAATATTGCAATTCAAGGTGAGTCTGGCCTAGCCTACCGGATTGGCATCAGCAGCAGCAGAACCGAATGGGATCTATCGATTCACACCTTCCGTAACATGGCTGACGCCAATGCCGAGAAGAGTGGCATTCCGGTGTGCATCCAACTGAACTCCGAAATATCCGGATTACCACTCGGTGACAGAATCGCCACCTTCATGCTCGCTCTGAGAGGGGACTCATCCACCGCTAACAGCATCTCGACTCTACAAGACCTCCACAAGTCCTGGTTCGGCGACACGGCCTGGGCCGGCAACCACAGGCTGAGCAAGAGTCAGTGGAAGAAGATGGAAGGGGCTCACCCAAATGGTTTCGTCGAACAAGATGACGGCGACGACGATTGGCTTGAGGAAGCTTGGGAGATGGAAGAGGAAGAATACTGGGAGGAAGACGAGTTGTCACAGGCTCCTTCTCCCCCGGGAGATTCTGAGGTCATTGGGGTCGTCCGTTCTGAAATCCCGTGGTTTACGCCCGAAGCACCCCCACCCGAAGAGGAAGATGAGTCCGACATATCAGTTTGGAGAATGGTCGCCGATGCACTCGGTGAGAGGATGGAGGGGTGAAGTCCAGCCGTTCAGTTGCCGGCCACTTTACAGTTGATTGATTGGAGGTATTGAGATGAATGAGTGTATCATTTGCAGTGGTGAAGTTGACAAAAAGGATTCTAGTTGGTGCGAAACATGTGCCAAATTCGCTCCCCTCCTAGTTGGTTCTGACTTCAAGGCCCGGCCTTGTTACGAAGATCGCCGGGCGCTTGGGAAATTATTGGCCCCGGACCGCGGCAGAACAGCCCAAGCTCGATGGCGTGCATTCCTCAAAGCACACGACGAGGCCGATGTTGCTTGGGCCTTCATGCCGGAGGAGAGGGGGCATCGCCTCACCGACCCGTTTCCAATCGACGATGAAGTCATCGAATCGGGTCTCCAGCATCTGCGAGAAACGCTGTGCAGCCGTCAAAAACCGACTCAACAGGTTGCCAATCACCTCTTGCAGAGAGGGATTCCACTCGGCAACGGGCATTGGATTTCCAGACTGAACGACTACTGGGCGTATGACGGCCATCCACTTCTCTACCGCGTCCCTCATGAACACCTCATCAGGGCTCTCACGGGAACAGCCGGTGAAAGACAACAGGCGGCGGAATGTGATTGGCCGAAGTTGCTGATGACATTGTCCATCGTCGCTTATGTTCACCCTGGCCGACGCCATGGTAGGTTCGACCATAGGCACGAGATGGTCTACGGGCAAGAGGACAACGAGTTCATCTTGAGGCGCAGACATCAAGAGAGGCCCGAATTGTTTGAAGGCGCCCGTCTGTTCATGGCGTGGGTCAACTGGATTCGTGAATCCATCAGAACAGGCCTTGTTGATGAAGAGGCGAGAGCGCCGATTGGAGGTGGCCACCGCGCCTTGGCGAGATGGCATCGGCGTCGTAGGGTACTGGCGGAGATTAATGAGCATCAGATCGGTGACGGTGGTTTTCAATGGGAGGAGTTACTGCCTCTCGGTCTGCCTTGGGTGGGCCGTTGGAACGAGCTCCTTGCTGAGGGTGACCATGTACCACAGGTCAGCAGATGGGGCGGCCGTTCACTATCAGTGCGTAAGGGCAAGGTGCACTTGAGGGTGATAAAGGAGGGTCATTGGATTTGGACGCCGCTTCCCCCTTGGCCAAAACTGTGGGCATTGCTCGTCAGTTGGGCGCTATCTCCGCCAGAGTCAGATGAACATCGACGTCTGAGAGCGTTGCAGTGGGGTTGGCATGATGGAGATGGCGAACTAATACCTTCTGCACCTGATAGAAGGGCGCTGCGTCTTCTGAAGGAAGTTTGCGAAGGAAATGAAAAACTGACTCTATCATCGGGTGGAGGGGACATTTTCGTGCAGGGAACATCAGGGTTGTTCTACTCGGTGGCAGCAGGTCCGGGCCCACATGGAGCCCGCTTCCGGGTTTACGGTGGAGGCTGCTTGGAGGCGATACGGGATGGTAGAGGTGAACCTCTCTGCATCCACGAAGAGAGAGCAGGGCCTAGGTTACCGGTCGGCGACATTCTCGTCACCGTGGTGTTGAGTTTGATTGACGACTTGCGCTCCAGCGAAAATCTCGGGCCGTTACACACTTTCATCACTCGAAACATACCTCAAGCGCAGCAACATGAAGAGGACAACCCGCGCTGGTTGAGGCAGCAGAGGCAGCGATTCAGACATCCACTTGGCAGAGGCCGCTGGTTGCGAATCTTTCCGCGGCTCTACGACGCACTGGTCCACATGCCACTCGGTACGATAATGAGAGTTCCACGTGAGACACCTTGCTACATCACCATGGATGGAGCGATGTTCGGTGTCCACCTGAATGATGATGATGAACTTGAATTGTCTGAGGGGCTGTTTAGGCTAACCGGCTGGCGGCAAGAGGTGGCGGATGACGAAGCCGGAAATCGGGTTTGGCAGAGAATGGACGCACCGGTTGAGAGGGTGCGCCGAAATCTGGTCGAACTTCTCGGTCCATTTGAGAGGCGTCACGGCCGTCCGGGCGACCCTCCATGGTGGAACATGTTCAGAAATCCAATCGGACCGAACAA
>CAZPJQ010000028.1:0-7457 GCA_964586945.1 uncultured Candidatus Poseidoniales archaeon | reverse complement strand
TTGCCAATCGAAGTACCAGATCGCTTCAACAACATCTTCGGAGAAGATGAAATCTGACGATTCCGGTTGAATCGCCGAACCGTTGCATTGACACACCTTGCGCATGTGCCACGCTCGATGATGCGGACTCACACCACTCCAATTCTGTGCGTGATACTCCTACTTTCGCTCCTCCCAAGCGCGCTCGCCATACCCACTGCAGTCGATTCTGGTGAGGTTGAGCAAGGGGTCTTTGGTGGCCTCACCGTACTCGCTTCCAATCAGACCGCTGGCGAAGCGTCCTCTAATCTGGCCTCACTTCCCGATATCGCTGAGGTCTACACCGCGACATGGTGTGAGAACTGTGTCGATGTGGAGGAGGGGTTGGAAACGACTGTGGCAAACAACGACGAGGCGACCGTCCAACTGATGTTCCACCGTTCGATAAATGAGATTGAGGACCCATTCGGAACTCTCGCGGGTGACCAGCGTTGGATAGACCGGTATGGAGCGGCATCCAAACAGGCGGTCAGCATAATGCGCGCACCGCCGACGATCATCGTGAACGGTGAAATCATGCATGCCGGGTCGGGTGGTGGCGACGGAGATTCCCTCGTGCCACTCTTCGCCGCCTCCTTTGAGAGCAATACTGAGTTTGGCGCCGCCATAGGGACCTCTTCTCTCTCTTGGTCGAGTGAGGATGGGGTGAGTGGGACGGTAACATGGTCGCTCTCATTGGATGATGAACAGGGTCGATTGATCGATTCACTGCTGTTCGTAGTTGAGGATTCAGCTATCTTCGAAGAGGGCTCGAACGGAATAGGTGACTACCGTCATTCCGTCCGTGCGGTGCACAATCTCTCGGGAAACTCGGGTGAGTTGGTGGTCACATTGCCTGAGGCGTGGGATGGCGAAGACCTTTCCCTTGTCCTTCTCCATCAGTGGCAGGCCCCTCCGTCCAACGACGAGGGCTCTGAAACTTCCTCACCCTTGGGCGGTATTCCAGCGGCAGCGGTGGTCAGCTCGGTGCTGGTTTCCCTAGCTGCCGCTGGACTGATGTGGTTTCGCATTCCGATCAGGACTTGGAGTCCTCGATGTGACTTCGTGTCTGCTTGAGTCGGGCGTTGACGCCACCGACTGTGAGCATGAAGACATCCTCGGCGATGGCTCGCTTGGTGACTTCGCTGATACCCAATTCGGAGAGGGCCACTGTGGCAATCATGGCCATCAGCATGTCGGCATTCTCCTGACCGAGTCGCCCGTCGCCATCCATGTCGAGTTTCCTCCTCTTCTCCTCGACCCAGTCAAGGAACTGCTGAGCACCTGAGATGCCCTGGGCGTGCACCCACAGCCTAAGTCTCTCGGACCAGGCGTCGAGCGCTCTTCTTCGCATCATGGCCGGGTTTCGGATGACCTTCAGGCCGGTCAAACCCTTGAGGGCGGTTCTGTCGAGTCTACTTCGAATGATTCTCTTCGCCCTGAGGCAGTCGTTCTCGTCTATGCCATTTGCTCGGGCGTCCACCTTCCAAATCCGATAGGGGATGCTACCGATGTCTGAGAGTACCATCATGGTGGCAATCGCCGAACATCGGATGACGTAAGTCGCATTTTTTGAATCCTGGTGCATGAATCTCATCTGGTTTCCCGGTTTTGGACCGAGGTCATCCGCTGATAGGTGGACGCTGTTATCGTTAACAAAACCCGTATTCAACAGCGCCTTCGCTGCGTCTTGAGTCGCCTTTGAATCGGTCAACCTCTCAATTTCCCTCATGATGTCCTTTGCCCGCTGGTTCTTCACAGCGTGGGCCCGCACGGCAGTTCGGGTGAGGTTGCTCTTACCCAACTTCCTGGCTTCTCCTCTGTCGATGACGCTGCCAAGCTTGTTCTCTCCCACATCATTTCGCAGCGCAGTGTTGTGAGCACCCTCGCCAACCCTGCCCTGAGGGTGGTTGATGTCGATGGCCTTGTCCTCCTGGACTAGACCACAGTCGTTACAGACGAACTCTCCTCGAGCCTCGTCTTCATCCATGTCTCTGCTGCCGCATTCGCTACACTTTTCTCGGTTTACTACTGTCATTTTTTTTCCTCCTTTCTCATTTGACCCGCCATCCAACACCTTTACTGGACATGTGTTTATCAGTCTCATGTTTCGTTCGTCGTATGTTGGTGTGTTGTTAATAATCGCTGAACGGTTGTCCGATAACCTTAGTTTCATGCCTCTAGGTGTCGTCTTTCGAGGGACTAACCGGCGTTGGCACCACCTCCTTAAGAACCCTTGGGTTCCAGAACATGAGATGTTCTTGATTTCTAGAACCGGTTTTTACATGGGTGGAGAAGGGTCACTAACTCCGCCCAATCCGAGTTACTACGATAACTGAGCGGCAGTACTTGAACACTTGCACAGTTTCACCGATAAGCAGCCGGCGTCACTGTCCTGCTGGGCGAGTAGGCAACAACAGAGATGCCGACAATCTGAGTTTTCATGACCCGTCCCGCATTATGGCGGGGGTTCCGACTGCTCACCTTCAAGAACCGTGACCGGCCGTCGACAGCGGCGCGGGGGTTGGAACAATGGCAGAATCGGATGAGCAATTGCTTGGGGCCCATTCCATTACGATGGAGCAGGTGCCTTCTGGCGCCACACCAGAGTGGCTAATCTCTCATTTCGAGTTACAATCCAAGGATCCTCGCTCTCTAGAGAGGGGAGGTTTGTCCCGACTGCTCATCATCCATCCCACAGAGGCCTCCCGTCGTGAGGTGCTGTCCCGACTCTCCGGCATGTCAACCGGTGGACTGTCCTCAAACTCCACTGACCTCAATCAGGCACCAATCGACAGGAATCAGCATCACACGCTCGACAGTCTCGTTCAATCGCTTCACGCCGAGTTACGCCAACCGCGGCTGTTGCCAACTGGCGGCGTGTTTCGTCTTCTGCTTCACAACACCTGCGAGGAAGCCGCAAAAAATCTCCAATTTCCGCTGATTCACGCTCTCCCTAACCATGAGTGGGGCCGTGGGAAGACTCGTGACCTGGCGGGATTGCACCAAGCCTTGCGTGAGGAGGAGGTTGGCGACTGGGTCGGCCCCGGTCTCGACTCGTTTCGTCAAATCCTCAACCATCTCGGCAATGAGTTGGGGGGGATTCACCCCGACCTTCAACTCAGAATGGTCGTCGAAATCCTCGAAAAAAGGTCTGAAGTGGAGATTCCGTTCGGTTTAATCCCGGTAGACGGTGTCGTGATGCTCGACCATCCACCAACGCTGACACCGCTCCGAAGACGGCTCCTTGAGGCACTCACCAGATTCCGCTCGCTACATGTTCTGGCCAACTCCGGAAGCCACAGACTCGGGATCCACGGCTTTGTCCCCAACGACATTCCACCCGCGCGCTCGCGGGGCGACCTTCCGAACTGGCTCCCCGCCCACAAGGTATGGAAGCCACCCGAGCAGAGTCCTTCCGATACTGCGACCCGGCTGTTGGTACCTCGAATTGGGCGTTCCATCGAGGCGACTCACGCTCTACTCGTCGAGGCGCTGAATGGTGAGTCGCCTCCTGAATCAATCTTGTTGATTGACCCGAAGGCGAAATCTCACAGGGATGATTGGAGCCGAGCCCTCGACTCCTTGGGCGTTCCTCTCTCAACTCCTGCCCGACCACTCTGTGAGAGTCCCGGAGTCCATTGGCTGTTGGCTCTGGCAGGACTTGCTCACCATGAGGATGCGTGGTCATTGACACGGTTGCGAGCCCTCGCAGTACAGCGAACGCTTGAGTTTCACAACGATTGGTTGCAGTCATCACAACACCCGAGTGAGGCAGATTGGAGGCCGACTCCCGACGCCTCGGTTCTCGAAGAAGTCTCACGCGGATTTCATGTTCTTGGTGGCAGAGGTGCCTTGGGGCGCTGGCTTCGCTCGTTGGCCCGTCCCCCTCTTTCCAGCGGTTACGAGGACGAGGAGAAGTTGGGTCGTCGCCATGAGCAGACGCAGTGGTGGCTGCTCTCCTTGGCGAGCAAACTACACCCCCTACTTTCAACTCAGGACAGGGCAGCTCTTGAGGCCGATGCGGTCAGGGTCGGTTGCTACTCGGGGGAATCACTACCGCTTCCGGACTCAGCGGAGTCGGGTGATGGCTGGTTCGCAGAGTTTGCCGGCAGTCTGCGCTGGGAGCGCTGGACCAATTCGTTGGACGGCGAGTTGCACGAGACGCTTGCTGGTCTTCAGTTACTATTCGACGCCCACAGCAGATTGTGTCAATCCCAGACTCTCCTCGGGCAGACTCCTAACAGCGGCGGCGCCGACTGGGTCGAGGACCTGCGGATTCTGGTCGATGGAATCGATCTTCCAGGTTCGACGCTGCCAGACTCGATGGTCAGACTTCTGACGCCCGAAGCGGCGTTAGGCTGCCGTGCCGACCTTGTCATTCTGACTCATCTCGATGTCAATTCCTGGGATTTGCGGGCGCCGAGCGTACCCGGGCTGACTGAGCAGGAACGAGCGGAGTTGGGCGTTCTGCCTCCCGATGCGCCCCTCCGTAGCGCCCGACACGCCTGGAATCACCTGTTGCAGTGTGCCGGCGAGGTCATCATTCTCGATGCGGCAGAAGATGAGTCTTCCCAACCCTCCACACCTCTCGCTGAGTGGCTCGCCAACCGAGCATGGAAGCCGGAGCAACCACCTCTTCTACCATCTTTTGTCAGCTCTGATGAAGTACACCGAATTGACGGCGGAAAGGCGAGTAGATGGGGGCTATCGTTCATCGACGGCGAAGGCGCCTTCCCCACAGCCCGACCTGGCGATGTGGTCTCTGATGGAGAGGGCGGGTTCGAGGTCGTTGTGACCGGCTCGATGGCCCGTGACATTAGGCAACGCAGTGGACTGAACCTCCATTCGGGCCGAAATCCGGAATCGGCGCCGCTCAACCCTGCTAGCGTCACTATTTCGCTCGACTCAAGACTTGTGGCCGACCGCCTCGACAGACAGCCGCGGATGGGGACGCTTGAGCAGCCCTACCTGTCGCCGTCTCGATTGGGCGATGTCGTAAGCCCTGAAAACCTCCGGATGAAGCCGCAGCATCGAGAACCAAAGGTCACGACTCCACGTCTCAATCCAACATGGCCGACGATTGGCCTCTCGCTACCGAATCGCTCCCGCGCACTGACGGTTGACCCTCGCCCTCTCTCTCCAAACCAGACTGACCTATCCGACCATGACCGTAGACACGGTTTCGTAAGTGGCCCGGAGTTTGCAACGAAGGTCTGGTCTCCGAGCCGCCTCGGTCAGTGGCTCTCATGTCCGCGCAAGGGTTGGCTCTCAACTCGGTTGGATGCGACTGCCGAAGAGGCACAGGATGATGATATTGATGTCAGAACCCGTGGACTGCTGGTGCACGGTGTGTACGCCGACCTGCTCTGTGAACTGCTCGGAATGGAGGTCGGCGAAGAGCGAGACGAATTCAACCCGCCTTCTGTGGCGCTGTGCGGCATACCAGATGCCGAAATGCGCGCCAGACTGCTTCACTTCGTGGAACAGCGAGCGCCTTGGCTGAATCGCGGTGATGCGGTCTCCTCGGTCCGTAGACTCGGCCTGCTCGGAATGAATCGAGCGGAGTTCGAGGAGGCCTCCGGAAAGGACTCAGTGCCGAATCTCAGAGGCCGATTCGGCAGGATGCTCGACGCCGAACTGACCCTCGCGAAGGCTGCCGTTCTTGCACTTGAGTGGTCACTTCCCCGCAGCAGCACCGAGCCGGGAGTCCTGCTTGAACTGCCGGAGGAAGGTGCCCTTGAGGGGCTGCGCTTGAGGGGAATCATCGACAGGGTAGAATTGATTCCATTCGATGACGAGGGCAGCAGTTTCGTTCAAGAGTCAGGCAGCGAAGAGGTCTGCCCGCTCGACCTCGACCTCGGTGAGGATTGGAAGCCCCGCCGACTGGTGGTCATCCGCGACCTAAAGTCACTTGAGGGGCCCCGCCCGAAGGATGGCGGATTGCGTCACCGCCGAGAGCTGTTGGAAGGGGTCCAACTCGCCCTCTACGCGCGAGCGTGGGAGGTCACCCATCCCGGTGACAGGGTGATTGGAATTGGCATTGCGGAGGTCGGCGAGGAGAGTGCGCTCTACATCGAAGCCGATCCTGACTACGAGTTGCATCTGACATCACTTGGAATCGGCGAGGTCGCCTGCAACAGCAGCATCATCCACCGCAGACCGGGAGAATCCAATGAGAGCCCGAAGAGTAACACATTCCGCGCTTGGCTACGGCATCGCTTGACTGCGGCGCTGCGAATCAACGAGATGTCATCCGAGGGGAAGGTGATCCCAACACCGAGTGGAATCGCCTGCACCTACTGCTCCGTGAAGCAGGTCTGTGGCTTGGCGCCAATCGTTGGAGGTGACCGGGAATGGAGTTGAATCGGGGCCAGGTTTTGGGTCTAAACCTCGATATGCATGTCGTCCTCGACGCGGGTGCCGGGACTGGGAAGACTGCCTGTATTATTCAGCGAATTCTTGAACACTACCTTTCCGAAGATCAGCGAGCGACCAGACTTCTCCCCCCAGGACCGCGCGAAGTTGACCTAGGCGGTGGCTTCCTCCAGACACCTACGAGTCAGCGTGAGGACCTTCGAGAGTGGCGCGGTCTACTGCCCACCGAGGTGGTCGTGCTGACCTTCACCGTGAAGGCTGCAGAAGAGATGCGTGACCGGCTGCGCAGGGAGATTTCTCGCCTTCGTCCCGGCCCAAGAGGTGTGCGGGACGGTCTCCGCTACGACCCCCGAATTCGAAACGAGGGGTTGGTTGAACAGCTCACGATGTTGCTCGATGAGGCACCGATCGGAACCATCGACTCCTTCCTCCACAGGTTGGTGTCCGCCCATCGCAACCTGTTAGCCGACAGGCCGACCCATCAACAGATGTCAGACGCCCAGCGAGCCATTCTGAGAGAGCGAGCATTGAGCGCAGTCTGGCGAATCCAGAACGAGGGACACGCTGGTGACCTCAGAGTGGTGAGTGTTCCAATCAGCAACTTCCTGAGCGCCAGAAATCGCCTTTCTCACCAACTCGGCGGACGGGCGCGGGCCCAGAGAGTGGTCTCTAAATTACTCTCTAATTCGCTGTTCGTCGACTCGGTTCGCCGCTCTCTCTGCAATCTGAGTGGCGAAGTCACCGCAGACTCACTGCGCCAATCGTTCATCTCCCATCTTGAGGGGGATGAGATTGGCGTCTTCTGCGACCAACTGCATGCCATCTGCTTCGAATGGCTGGATGCAGCTCGGACCTGCGCGGTCGAATTAGACCTCCCCACCGGACTTTCCAACGAGACGCGGATAAACTCGCTCGATGTGTTGCTGTCGGGAGGCGTGCCCAGTGATGTTTGGGACAGGCTGCTCTGGCTGTTGCATGTTACCCTCGCCATCTGTACCCTCTCAAGTGTTGACTCCCCTCACCCCACCTGCTTCCCACGTGGGCTGTTGCCGAAGAGCGAT
>CAZPJQ010000027.1:11972-15072 GCA_964586945.1 uncultured Candidatus Poseidoniales archaeon | reverse complement strand
ATACAATTTGTTTAGTCAATTGTAAAAGACGGATAATCAATGACTAGTCAATTGACAAATTTGTTTTCGGATAACTGAGCAAAATGTCTTATTCCAATTGATATTATGAGAAACTGCGAACTAAGTTTGCAATACGGATAACGCGAATATGGGGTTTTCAGAACTCGCGCAACCAATTGGAATAACGGATAATCTACTTGTTAGAGGGGATAATTCTCACACCTTCCGGCTTTGCGCGGATTGTGGTGAAAATCGGGAGAATTCAATATGTTCTGGCTACTGACTAGCTGACGATTGGATTGATCGGGCAATCCCTAGAATGAGATGGTTCTTCCGACACTTATCGATGTGGATTTCTAATTGAATATTTGATTTTCCAATTGGAAATACCCACGCATGCACCAGATGCATATCCTCTGATGATAGTGAGCAACCTCACTCATCGGCAATCCCATAAGCGGGAGTTGCCGCAACGCGTGCATGGCCGGTTGCTCTCCCGACTCGGTTCACTCAACCTTGGACAAATACATACTCGCAGATGGCTACGAGTTCGTCGTCGACTTGCACCGCTCACACGGTAGTCGACTTTACGATAGCAGAGCTGACAGAGAAATTCTCGACATGTTCTCCTGCTTCTCTTCGCTACCGATTGGATGGAACCATCCCAAGTTGGTTGAGATGGAACCTCGGCTCGGACGCATTGCGGTCAACAACATCACCAACAGCGACCTCTATTCGATTGAGATGGCGGATGCAATCGAGACGATCGGAAGGATTGCCAAGCCAGACCACATGTCCCACATGTTCTTCATCGCCGGTGGTGCTCTTGGAGTTGAGAACTCACTGAAGGCAGCGATGGATTGGAAGCAACAGGACCGTTCTCGAAAGGGACTCCCTGGGGATGACGGATATCCCGAGGTGAGCATCGCCCACTTTGAGGAGGCTTTCCACGGTCGCACTGGCTACACGATGTCGCTCACCAACACCGACCCCACAAAGACAGACCGCTACTCAAAGTTCGACTGGCCCCGCATTCCAAATCCCAAGATACGGTTTCCTCTCGACGAGACAGAGTCATCACGGTTAGCTGGAGTCGAGTCCGAGGCGATAGAGAGCCTGCACGCAGCAGCTGAGGCAAAACCGGACCAGATTGCAGCAGTCATCATCGAGCCTATTCAGGGAGAAGGTGGTGACAACCACTTCCGCCCACAGTTTCTCCAAGCATTGGAGAAGGCTACCCACGATGTCGGAGCGCTGTTCATCGTCGATGAGGTGCAGACCGGCGTCGGAGGAACCGGGAAGATGTGGGCGTATGAGCACTATGGAATCAAGCCGGACCTACTTGCGTTCGGCAAGAAGTTGCAGGTTTGTGGAATGATGGGCGGCGAGCCGATTACCGATAACGAGGACAATGTCTTCGATACAAGTAGCAGAATCAACTCCACTTTTGGAGGAAATCTTGTCGACATGGTGCGCGGGGCAGTCTGCCTTGAGGTGATTGAGGAAGAGGGACTGCTCGCAAACGCGACGAAGGTTGGCGGTGACCTGTTGAAGGGCTTGAACGAACTTGGAGAGCGCCATGAAATCATCAGCAATGTGCGCGGCAAGGGTCTCTTCGCCGCCTTCACCTTACCTAACAAGGCAACGCGCGACGCCTTCAGAATGCAAGCCCTCGAAGACGGGCTTCTTGCTCTCAACTCCGGCTCCGACAGTATCCGCTTGCGCCCCTGTCTCAACTTGAGTGCTGATGAGGCTGATGAGGCGCTGTCAATCTTTGAACAGACGACCAAGCTCATTGAGTCCTTGCAAGTCGCCTGAGGGAAATCGATGGTAGGAGTCCTCCTGCTCGGACGACGGACGCCATTTGGAACTGCCCTCGCTGAAAGGCTCGAGCGCGTGGGAATCAACACCGACTCGGATGACGGAATCCGTATCAGCTGTTGGGATGGAAGTGAATCGCCAAGTTCTGACCTGTTGATTCGCCCTTACTCCGCTCCGGAACCACTCGCTGAACACACCTGCACGCTGGTCATCCACGACCTCTACCTGCCAAGTGGGGTGGGTGATTGGGGTCCGACAGACATCGTTGACCGATTGGAGTGGTTGGATGCAGGGGCGGAGAGCGAACCCCCGGCAGGGTCACCTCGTCACTATATCCACATCAGGGACGCGGTTGATGCCGTGGCCGCGCTACTTGAGGCGATGCCGTCCGGCAGGCTCGATATGTGTGGCCGCCGATGTTGGAGTCATCAAGCGACCTGTGAGGAGTTGGGAATGTTGTGGGCGCGGTTCCAGGCTGCAGTCGACCACTCCTTCCAAATCGAACATCTTGAGGTGTCTGAACCGAAGACCGAACCCGCCGAAAGGGTTGAGCGGCCAGACTTGGCCCCACTTCATTCAGCTCTGGAAGATGCTGGTACGATGGGTTGGCACCCTCTGGTCCCCTTCAGGGTCGGACTGATGGAGTGCATCGCTGAACACATTGAAGGCGAGTAGTGTCATTCCGAGAGAGAGTCCGGTATCCCAGTAGCGCCATCGTCACTCAGAGAAAAGGTCGGCACCGAGTAGCGGCAGAAGGACAGAAGCGTCCCCCTCAACAACGACCTGCGGCGCATCGGCTCGAACCTTGCCCCAACTGATGGCCTCTCTCAACCGAGCCCCAGAGAGCGAGCCATCGTGCTCAGTCGCAGTGGTAATCTGTACTGCTGAATCAAGTCCACCTCGGTATTGATTCCACCAGATGACATGATGCTTGCTGATTCCTCCACCCACTATGAGCGCGTGGGAGGAGTCTGCGGTCCAGACGAGGTCGGAGAGCAGTTGTTGGTCGGCGAGCAGGTCGAGGTTGAAGTCGGAGGAGCGCTGCCGGTGCATGAACAATTGAGCCCCCACTGAGCCGTCGTAGATGCCAGGGATGATAATTGGAATCCGGTGCTTAGCGGCCCAATGGAGAAGAGAGGATTCGTCATCGATCCTATCGCCAATCGCCCAACAAAGTTCGACACTCCCAAAGCCTTGCCAAGGGTTTTCGGGGTTTTCTTCTCGCCTCTCATCTTCGATTTCCTGCAGCATCGGCATGAGGACACCTTCGATGGTCTCC
>CAZPJQ010000027.1:590-11962 GCA_964586945.1 uncultured Candidatus Poseidoniales archaeon | reverse complement strand
CGTGGAAGTAATTCGCATGGCTGCGCGCTAGGTCATGGTCAAGGGTCCCACAGGTGGTGATGACGAGGTTGAATCTCTGTCGCTTGAGTGCCTCGACGAAGAAGCCACGGGTACCAGTTGCACACAGGCAGGCGGGGAAGGAGAGCCAGTTCAGATGGCCGGTTTTGCTTGCAGACGGAGTGACGGCCTTGGAATCCGCTGCTGAATCAGTTGGAGCAGAAGCGTCATCCAAAGCCTCAAACATCTCACGGAGAAGGTCACGGGCGAGAGCTAACTTGGTGGCGGTGAATCCGCCCGCATTCGACATCTGGTCGATGAGCGAGCCCGCTCCGGTCAGAGCGGTGAAGTCGTAGTCCTTCACCGGTAGGTCGAACTCGTCAGGGTCAACCATGGAACCCACCGAGAGGCCCTTGCGCCATGAATGAAACGGTTCCAATTATCTCTCGGAGTTTTTGATAGAAAGTCACGAGCAGAGTTGTTCAAGGTCCTCGATGACCGCACCGGCTACATCGACTCCGGTGGCCGCCTCAATTCCCTCCAACCCTGGTGAAGAGTTGACCTCGATGATGAGTGGTCCCCGCTTTGATTCGAGTAGGTCGACGCCTGCGAACCGGAGGTCGAGTGCTTTGCAGGCATCGATGCAGATACGCTTGACATCATCGTCCAACTCAATCACCTCAGCCGTTCCGCCTCGGTGGATGTTGCTGCGGAAGTCGTCGTCCTTTCCTTTTCGTCGCATTGCGGCTACGACCTCCTCACCGACCACGATTGCGCGGATATCAGAGCCGTTTGCCTCTTCGACATACTCCTGAACAATGATTGGTTGATGGAGGCGGGCTAGAACGTCAATGACCGATTCAGCGCTGGCCACCGTGTCGCAGCGCATCACTCCGATTCCTTGGGTTCCTTGGAGCAGTTTTAGGACGACTGGAGGGCCACCAACTGTTCCGATGCACTCGTGCAGGTCATCAGCTCCCCTTGCATAAGCGGTGCGAGGAATGGGGAGTTCCTCTGAAGCGAAACGCTGCAGCGCTCGCAATTTATCGCGGCTAGCGCCGATTCCACTGCTGTTGTTGAGGGCCGGGATTCCCGCCGCTTGGAATTGGCGCAGAATCGTTAGTCCGTGGCGAGTGATGGAGGCACCGATTCTGGGGACGATGACATCAATCGGTTGCACGATGCGCTCCCCATTGTAGAGGACGGTGGCGCCTTCTGCAGAGAGATCTATTGTGCAACGGGTGGGATTGAGATGGCTGACTCCGTGACCTGCGCGGCGGGCGGCTGCGGCGAGTCGAGTGGTGCTGTACAACTCTGGCCCCTGTGTCATGATGACTATCTCTAGCCTACGACTCATGGCCGGCGCAGAAGGCGAGAGTACATCAAGACAGAAGGCGCGATTTTTCGAATTCGGAGATTCGGATCGCTTGTCACCAGTTAGCCCTCATTTTCCAATTGGAATATTCGGTCTCGCAATTGGGCTGCCCGTTCAAATTCAAGCCTACTCGCGGCTATCTTCATCTCCTTCTGGAGCCGCTCGATAAGGTACTCCAAGTCGTGTAGTCGGTCTCCGGAAACGCCGATTCCCGCCCCCGCAGAAGAGCCCTCTTGACCAGAGAGAACACGGCCCGCGACATCAGCCCAGACAGGCTGGCTAACTCGACTCAAGGTATCGTCACTCGAAGCCCACGCTCCTGCCCCGAGGTCGTACTTCTTGACGAGGTCCTTCTCATCGGAGGTCTTCCCGGTCTGACCCGAGAATCCACCGACGAATCGCTTTCCACCGGCAGCTCCCTTTCCAGCCGTACCGGCAAGCAGTTCACCAGTCTCGATTCCCATCGTAGGCAACGCCTTCTGAATCGTCGTGGGGGTGATTCCATGTTTGATGTTGAAAGCATCCTGTCGTCCACGACGGTCGAGCGTCTGTTGAATCGAGGTACGCATGGCATCCGACATCTGATCCGCATACAGGATGACCCTCCCCCGTTCATTTCGAGAGGCCCGTCCAATGGTTTGGAGGAGTGAGCGTTCATTTCTCAGGAAGCCTTGCCGGTCTGCGTCGAAGATGGCGACGAGTGAGACTTCGGGGATGTCGAGTCCCTCTCGCAAAAGATTGATTCCGACGATGACATCGATGTGACCGATTCTCAGAGCCTTGATGATCTCCGACCGTTCTATGGTGTCGATTTCCGAATGAAGGTAGTGCGCCTTGACACCCATTTTCTGGAGATATTCCGAGACCTCCTCTGCGAACTTGATGGTCAGAACGGTGACGAGCACCCTTTCACCCAACTCCACGCAGGCGTTGATTTCGTCGAGCAGGTCTTGCACCTGGCCCTCAGTCGGTCGCACCTCGATGCCCGGGTCGAGAAGCCCGGTCGGCCGAATTTCCATCCTCACCACACCGTTAATCTCCTCCAATGTCTTGAGTAGACTTGGGGACTTTTTCGGCTTCAATAGTTCTGGTTCGTCCACCCCTCCTCCGCCCGAGATGTGGAGCAGGTCTTGGGGGACTTTCTGCCCGGTAACTTCGGCGAGATGGCGTAGTTCTCGCTCTCCCGGGGTCGCTGAGACATAGAGCATCTGGGGGACCAAACTCTGGAACTCATCTATTCGCAGAGGTCGGTTGTCCGCCGCTGAGGGAAGTCTGAACCCGTGGTCAATCAAGTTCACCTTGCGAGCCTTGTCACCCGCGTGCATTCCCTTCAGTTGGGGCAGGGTCACATGGCTCTCATCCATGATGACTAGGAACTTTTCAGGGTCTCCGTGGAACTGGTTTGCCGAGGCTGCGAAAAAGTCGAGTAGACAGTATGGACGCTCTCCGTGATTGCGTCCGTCGAAGTGCATTGAGTAGTTCTCAATAGCCTTGCAGTGACCCGTTTCCCTCAACATTTCAAGGTCGAAGGTAGTTCGGGTTTCCAATCGATGAGCTTCCAGTTCCTTGCCTTCTGTCTCGAGTGCATGGGTTCTCTCCTGAAGTTCGAACTCGATATCTTCCAGCGCCTTTAGGAACCGCTCAGGGCTAGTCATGAAGAACACCTTCGGGTGGACCCACGCCTCCTCCAGTTCGTCCATGACTTCCCACGAAACCGCCTCGCAGACTTGGATCTTCACAACTCCGTCAAAGTCGAAGATGATTCGCAGGGGGTCGTCACGGCTCGGCATCCAGACATCGACGACTTCGCCGCGGCAGCGGACCTCGCCGCGAGTCAGTTCTCCGGTCACTCGGCGGTATTGGAGTTCAACCAGTTGCTTGACGAGGTCGAGTGGTTCTATCGCTTGTCCGACATGGATTCGTGCGTGTTGCTTGAGGAAGGTTTCCGGTGGATTCAGACCGTAGATTGCCGAGACGGTTCCAACCGCAATCACATCGGGTCGAGAGACGAGAGAGGCCACGGTTGCGAATCGCTCCTGCTCGATTCGCTCGTTCATTTGAAGCTCCTTGTCGATGTAGAGGTCTCGCTTGGGTAGGTAGGCCTCCGGCTGGTAGTAGTCGTAGTGGCTGACGAAGTATTCTACAGCGTTCTCGGGGAAGAGGCTAGACATCTCTTGCCAGAGTTGGCGAGCGAGCGTCTTGTTGTGGCTGAGAATCAAGGTCGGTCGGTTGAGACGCTCGATAAGGTGCGCCATTGCGAAGGTCTTGCCAGAGCCGGTGACACCGAGAAGGACAGCTCGGGCCTGTGAATTATTCAATTGAGAAGTGATTTCTTCAATTGCTTGTTGCTGGTCGCCTGCGGGTTCGTACTCCGCATGAAGTCGGAAGCAGGCGACCTCTGGGTCAAGCCAACCTTTTGCCGCTCCGGCGATTGCCTTTGAGAGGTCGAACGGATCGGCCAACTCATCTGCCATTGATTCACCTCGATTTTCGTCGTCCTTCAACTCATGGTAGGCTTTGCAGAGAATCAGGGTCGGTAGAGCCCTCCGTTGACATGTACCACTGAACCAGTCATGTAACCCGAGTCGGGGCCGAGCAGGAACGAGATTACTCCAGCCACTTCGTCGGGTGAGCCGAGCCGTCTCATCGGAATATCATCCTCCCGCGCCCTCCGTTTCTCAGGGCTGTCACCCGCGACGAGGTCTGTGTCGATGGTTCCCGGAGCTACGACATTGACCCGTTGTCCACGCTCGGCGACATCTAGCGCCAGTGAGCGGGCCCAGGCGTGGAGGGCTCCTTTCGAGGCGGAGTAATCCGCTCCGGTAGGGGTTCCTTTCAGTCCCATCTGGCTACCTATGACTACGATTCGAGCGTCGTCAGTGAGGTGCGGGTTGAGTGCTTCCCAAACTAGGAATGAACCGGTGAAGTTGACGCTCATCGTACGGGCCAACTGCTCGGCCGTGAGTTCACTGGCGCGATTCCGTTCGTAGGTGGCGTGGTTGAGTACGAGCGCGTCCACACCCTCCTTGACCCAGGGGTGGTCAGCGAGCACCATCACCTCTGCGGGATTACCGCAGTCGACCTTCGCCGCCACGCAGTCACAGCCCTGTTCACGAATCTCGGCGATGACATTCTCCGCTGACTGCGAGTCGGTGTTGTAGGTGATGATGAGTCGATAGCCCTCGGCGGCAAGCCGCCTTGTGGTCGCAGCTCCAATGCCGCGCCCCCCACCTGTGATCACTGCTAGTTCACTCATCTGTATTCCTCCGTTTACCTCTCCATCATAAGGAAAGTTCTCCTGCAAATGCCGCCAAGAGGACCCACCCAGTCACTATCGATATCCGAAAGAGAGTGGTTTGGAAATCAACCAACCGTTCCCGGCCGATAATCACGGCCATGTTCAGTAAGGCCATCAGCCCTGCTGCAGCGAGAAACCAAATTTCATCCATCGGGTTAGAAATTGCGAAGCATGCGAACCACAGGAGCGTGAGTTGTATCGAAGTGCGGGTCGTGGCATCCTCGCTGAACTTCGCTGGAAATGAGTGGATGCCGTTCGCGCGGTCACTTTCGATGTCCATTCGAGCGTAGTTGATGTCGAATGCTGCAATCCAGAATGTAATTCCGAGCGAGATGAAGAAAATCTCGGGATACCAGAGAAGTTCTGTGATTGCTGCCCATCCATGAGTGTCCGCCGCCACGCCTAGCCACGCTCCTGCGGGTGCGAGGGCGAGGCAGAGACCTAGCCAGAAGTGGCACAGCCAAGTCAGGCGCTTCGTGTACGGGTAAATGACGAACACCAATACCGGGAGCCACGCCATCAACAGGGCCACCTCATTCAGCATCCATGCGCCGCCAAGGAGCATTGCCAGAAACACCGCGCAGAGTGTCCAAGCGGTTTGCATCGACATCGTACCAGAAGGCAGGTGTCGACTCGCGGTGCGCGGGTTCTCCGCATCGATGTCACGGTCGATGATGCGGTTCAGTGCCATGGCCAAGCCTCTGGCCCCGACTGCCGCGACGAGAATCCAGAGCAGGTCCAACTGCTCAGAGCCAAACTCACGGTGGGCAAGCCAGAATCCGATGAGGACGAAGGGAAGGGAAAACAGCGTGTGCTCGACCTTGACGAACTGAAGAATTTCCTTCACGCCCACACTACCACCTCGTGACATTCGGCGCCCAAGTGCGCTGTTCATACCCGTCCCTTCCTGCTTGGTTCTGGATTCGGGTGACTATGGCCGGGTCGTGAATCGTGATTGCAGGCCAACTTCGAATCGGAAGCAGTGGGTCGAGGGCGGAGATTGGCTGACCAGCCGCGGCGAGCGCCTCTCTGCCCGGATGAGGAACCGGAGCGGTCGCATCCCAGGCGACCCGCTTTTTGTCGGTGTCGAAGTGGAGGTCCCGCCCGACATCGAATCGCACGAACAGTTGCCACAGTAGTCGCTTGTTGACTCCGGCGGAGTGCAACTTGACATCGTCGTCGGTGATGAACAGCCATCTCAAATTCTCGGAACCCTCCAATTGCCAAATTGAATTCATCAATTGAAATACTCGTTGCCGCTGAGCCCGACTCGCTTCGACTTGAATCGCCCAGGTGGCCGGGTCTTGAATCGCCATCATTCCAGTCCGCGGGTCGGGCCTGTCATCGATCTTCGTCGTCACGACCAACATCGAAGGTCGCAGCAACAGCGTCTCGCTGACCTCGGGGAGTCCCCTTACCTTGGCGACAAAGTCGACTTCTACCCCCGGCGCCTCAGCCTCTCCCCTCCGCCAATCCGGCGACGCTTGAGCGGTGGTTCCCTTAGGAAGCCCGGGACCCCCCTTTCTGGGGTCTGCATCGGGAAGCGTGGTGGCGTCGATTAGCAACTTGTCGTGCACATTCTCCCACGGAGCTGCGCTCTCGAGAGTGTCAGCCACCATCCCCGGGAGCACGATGAGGTCGTTGGATGGGTCCACCCTCTGGTGAACAGTGTCGAGGAAGGCGTGTAGGTCCTTGACCGGATGGTTCTCATCCACCGCAATCGAGACCTTGGTGAACATCAGTTGGCCAGCCCCAAACAGTCCGAGGCAGGTCTTACGCGCCTGTCGAGGGTAGCGTTGTTTCGCGGCTACTATGGCGAGGTTGTGAAAACCGGTTTGGAGAGGGACATACATGTCGACGACATCACGATGTTGGAAGTTGAGCACGGGCAGGAAGGAGTCAGCAATCGCCTCGCCGATGTAGCCATCCTCCATCGGTGGCAGTCCGACAATGGTCATTGGAACGACAGGCTCCTCTCTGTGCGTAATCGCCGTCACATGGAGCACCGGATACTCGCCCTCCAAGCTGTAGATTCCGAAATGGTCCCCGAACGGCCCCTCAGTCCTCGTCTCACCGGGTACCGCATATCCCTCAATGACCACATCAGCCTCGGCTGGAACCCATAGGTCCTGTGTCTTCGCCTTAACGATAGGTAGTCGGCTGTTGGACAGGAAGGAGGCGAACATGTACTCGGAGAGATTGTCTGGCAGTGGAGAGATGGCGCTGAAGATTAGTTCCGGAGGACCACCTAGACAAATCGCAACCGGAATTCGGATCTCATCTCCTTCACCGCTCGCATTTCTGTCGTTGTGGCTGTGGGCATCAGCGTGGTCAGCGCCATGCTTGTGCATCTGCCAGTGGAGTCCACACTCGGTCGGCCCGTACACTTGGGCTCGGTACATTCCGAGGTTCTGCTCCCCCGTCGCCGCATCCTTGGTGACCACCAATGGCAGGGTCATTGTATGCCCTGCGTCGAGTGGCCAAGTTCTGATTATCGGCAGTTTCGTCAGGTCGGGATTCTCAACGACCACCTCTTGGCAGGCCGCCTTCTTAACACGCTTCGGAGCCATCCTCAGAGCCTGCTTGGCAAGTGGGATTCCCTTCCAAGGCTTACCGGCCATTGCCGCCACATCCGGCTTCATCAGGCCAACCAGTCGTTTGCCTATTTCCGAATATTCGTCGACACCGAGGGCCATCTTCACCCGTTCTGGAGTTCCAAACAAATTCATCGCTAGCGGCATCTCAGAGATGCTGCCGTCAGGCAACCTCGGCTGTTCGAACAGCAACGCCCTGCCACCCATCTTGACGACGCGGTCGGCAATGCAACCCGCCTCCAACTCGACGTCGACCGGTCGTGAAATTCGCAACAACTCTCCCGACTCTTCGAGTGAGTCCAAAAATTGCCTGAGATTGCTCCAACCCACGAGCCGCACAAGAGGTTCTCCTATGAAATTGCGAGGTCGACGCCCTATGGGCGTTACCGACTCATTGATGAGGCGCATTCCTCCCCTCATGGAATCATGGGAGAGCAGGCCACCCGCTGCGATGTGCTCGTGATTGGTGCTGGCCCGGGCGGTGGCGCCGCTGCCATTCACGCTGCCCGCCGCGGCCTTTCGACAATTGTAATCGAGGACCACCCGGAAATTGGAACTCCAGTCCACTGCGGTGAGTGCATCTCAGAACTCGCGGTCGCCAACTTGGAGTTGGACCTCCCTCAAGATGTCATTTCGCTAGAGGTCCACGGCATTCGAGTCCTCTTCCCAGACGGCACGGCCAAGAAGTTGACAGAACCCGGATTCGTGCTGGAGAAACACCTCTTCGAGCAGTGGTTGGCGAGTGAGGCAGAGGGGGCGGGTGCCACTGTTCACCTGTCGCACAAATTGCCAGCCATGGAACGGATGGGAAAGGACGGCAGGTTCGTCGGTTGGCGTTGCGTCGGAAAGGGCGAGCAGTTCCCCATCGAAGCGAAGGTTGTCATAGATGCGTCAGGGGTAGCCGGAGTCTGTTCCCGTCTGCTGAAACTCAACCCTCGACCTAAGGTGATAGCCGGCATGCAATACGAGATGCACGATGTTCCGACAGACGGATATCTCGACTTTTACATCTGGCCGAAATACGCCAAGAAGGGTTACCTCTGGATGATTCCAAAGTGCGATGGCAGAGCAAATGTGGGGCTCGTCACGGAAGACAAGAAGGGGGCGGTTCGCGACCTTGACCAATTCATCGAGGATACCGAGTTCAAAGAGTTGGAGATGACCAATCCACCCTGGCGAGAAGATGGTAAGTCGGTACGTGGATTTGGTGGTACGATTCCCATTTCGGGTCCGCACGAGGTCACTCACGCGGATGGTCTGATGCTGGTCGGCGATGCGGCCGGTTTCACATCTCCACTCTTTGAGGGTGGCTCCCATCTGGCACTCAAGTCGGCGGTCTATGCGGCAGAGACCGCAGAGGCGGCGATAGCAGATGGCGATGTTTCGGCAGACCGGTTGGCGGCCTATCCAGCACTTTGGAAGGCGGAGTTCCCTCCCTATCACAAGATTCTGCGAGGCAAGACGGCGCTCTACAACCTGTCCGACGAAGACCTCTCGGTTATGGGGCGCTGCTTCCCCGAGGAGATGAACGAGATGGGTGTCTCTGGCAAGGCCAGGGTCATCTTCAGACTGATGGTTAGGCGCCCGAGTCTCTACTTCAAGCGAGTCGTCCCGGCGATGCTCGCTTTCGGTTACAGTCGGGCCAAGCACTACGGTTGGTAGGTTGAATCGTTCACGAGGTCACCTCAGATGGAATGGTTACTAGGGCTCGCTCTCGCCGCCTCCCTCGCCGGAATGTTCACTCCTTGGAAAGAGCTCTCCGATGACCTTGACCGGTGGCTTCCCACGCTGTTGGCGGCACTTCAGATGGCACCATTCGTGGCACTGACATATCTCTTCATGAGCGACGATATCGGCTACGAGTTGGTACGCCTCAACGGTGGCGGCGAGATGCCACTAGCATACCGAATCAGTGCGGTTTGGGCGGGCCGCGAAGGACCACTACTGTTGTGGGCGGCCCTGTTGGCACTCTGCGGGGCGGTGTTTGGGCCTAGAGATCAAGGAGAGACATCCGTTCTGTTCCGGCGTCTCTCGCACGGCGCCGTGTTGGCGATTCTCAGCATCACCTTCGTGATGGAGCCATTCCGCCCCGCGACGGCTAGCTGGAGGAGTCAGTTGAATCCGCTTCTACAGACGGATTTGATGGTCATCCACCCACCGCTTCTCTTCCTCTTCTACTCACTGTGCATCATGGTCAGCCTGCACGCGCTGGCAGCGATCCTCAGTCCTGAGGAGGATGCCCAGAAACTCTTGCGCGAACGGGCGACTCCGGTTGCTCGTGTGGGTTTTGCAGTCGGAACTCTCGGCATCGGTCTGGGCGGACTCTGGGCCTACACGGTGCTCGATTGGGGGGGGTATTGGGCTTGGGATCCCGTCGAGACTGCTTCCCTGCTTCCATGGCTCTGTCTGGTGCTTTTCCTTCACCTGAGAATCACCCCTGGCCGCCTGCCTTCTCGCTGGACGGTGGCCCTAGGAGTTCTTCCGGGCTGGTTCGCAGTTCACGCGACGATGGTCACCCGCGCCAACGGGGTCTGGGCTTCGGTCCATGCCTTCGTAGGTGATGGGGTGAGCAGCGAGAGGCCACAGTCAGCTATTGTCCGGCTGATGGAGTTGAGGGGGACTGACATCGCGGGAACCGAGGTGACGACTTATCTGGTCATTCTGACGGTAACGCTCGCCATCTTGGCATCGTGGTTGATGGTTCGACTTAGCGGCCTTGAGATCGACCGGCGAAGGTGGCGGATATCGGCGCTCATATCGCTTGGTTTCATTCTCGCGGTTCCCATCACACGCTTCATTTTCGTCAACATCTTCGGGAACGAGGTCAGCCCTGTCGAGTCTGCTCCATTGTGGGCATTCGTCGCACTTTGTACATTGCCGATTCTCACCTTCCTGTTCCCTCCTCAGGTTGGGTTGGCCAAGTTGCTCGACAACCCTGGAAGGGCGCTATCCTTGATCGGAGTGTTAGTCATGTTTCCCCATTTTGATGACCCGAGCGTGGCTCTCATCGTAGCACTTCTGATGCTTCTGAAGGTGAGCGACCGGAATGGCGAGGGGACTGTCTGGACCTTCCTTGGAGTGACCACTCTGCTGTGCGCGTTGTACGCCTTCCTAATCGATGTCCAGAGCACTGCGCTCGGTCTGCTTCTGTTCCTCTGGCCGATGCTCGTCAAGGAGGTGGATGAGAGTCAAACTCTCACCGACGCAGCGCGTGGATTGCTGCTGCGTAGGAGCCAACTGCGCTTTGCACGGTACACGCCTTTGGTGGTTGGAGGTGTGTTCCTCCTGCTGACTTGGATGCTCATGTTGGCAAGCGTTGACGGCACCTCACTCGGGGCTCATGAGACTCTCGGTGCACCGATGATCCTCGCTCTCTCGGCAGCGATGGCCACCTACGCCTGGAAGGACACCGTCGCACCTGCGAGAGTACCTCCCCTGCTACTCTTCCTACTGGTTCTAGGATTGGTGCTCGGTGCAGGTCTCAACCTCGCGTTGCCCGGGGATGCGGACGACCAGTTAAGCGAATTTGTGACGCGCGGAACAATTGTCTGGGTGCTCTTGCCAATGTTGATTGTGGCGATTCCATCGATTGCTCGTTTGGCTGGGAAGAACTGTTTGCGGGTTCGGGACAAGTGGTCCATCGCCGGGGCGAGGAGCGCTCTTGCTCACACCGCCCATTTCGGCATCTTGCTGCTGCTCGTCGGACACTTGTTCACGACGACTCTCATCGACCGAACCTCACCGAACCACCAGGTCGTACTTCCGCTCGGCGAGGAGATTTCGCACGGTGGCCTTGAGTTGACCTTCACCGAATGGGTGCTGATGGATGGCGGTTCACCGGAATTCGAGGAGCGCTTCAAAGTCGGGGATGGATTTCTTGGTGCCAGTATCGAGGTAAGGGATGCAGGGAGTGGCGAACTGATCGATGTGGTCGAGCCGGGCATGTTGCGCTTCGACGGTTGGGGCTCATTCCCTCGTAGCGAAGTGGACCGCACCACCCGACTGACTGGCGATGTCATCTTCATCTTCGATTGGTCCCAGACTCAGGAGTTAGGAAACGAATCGATGCTCGGCGGACCGGACTCTCTCGACAGAGTCAGATTGACCG
>CAZPJQ010000027.1:0-580 GCA_964586945.1 uncultured Candidatus Poseidoniales archaeon | reverse complement strand
ACGAATTGCAGGGTAGCCACCTCGTCTGGCTTGGTTGGAGCATCATCGTGCTCGCTGGATTGGGGAATGCCCTAATCTCCTTCCGTACCCCGAAAACGAACCCCGAATAACACCGTCTTACTGATAAAGGGAGAGCCGGTCGCCGGCTCGCCCCATAGGGGCGGAGTGATGCATTATGGATACTGGAACTATCGTGTATGTCGACTACGACCTGTTCAACGCAGACAACGACGAACTCATCGAGACCACCCGAGAAGAGACCGCGAAGAAGCACGACCAGCATGAAGAGAACCGTACTTACGAGCCGCTCTGCGCCACCGTCGGCGAAGGCAATTTTATCGAGGGCTTCGAAGAGAGCCTAGCGGAGGCCGAGGCTGAGAAGGACTACGAGGTTGACATCCCTCCCGAGAAGGCTTACGGTGAGAGAGACTCGAACGCAGTCGAGATGCTCGGACCTCAGCAGTTGGCCCGGCAAGTTCGAGACCCAGACAACCTGCAGGTTGGGGGGCCCGTCGAACTCGGTGGTCGAAAGGGGACTCTTGTGATGTTCCGCGCCGGCCGCGCCCGAATCGACTTCAAC
>CAZPJQ010000026.1:13355-15092 GCA_964586945.1 uncultured Candidatus Poseidoniales archaeon | reverse complement strand
GAGGCGACCCTCTCCTGCACACCGTACGACCGCGGCATCGAGGTGGAGGGCATCGGCTCTTGGGCGGAATCGAACGCAGTCTGCTTTTCAAACTCCTACACCAGCCTCGTCACCAACCGCGAATCCGGCCTTTCTGCACTCGCCACCGCGCTCACCGGCTGGGCTCCTCTCTGGGGACTTCACCTGCCCGAAAACCGCACTCCGAACATACGAGTCACTGTCGAATGTGACCTCGATGAGATTTCCGATTGGAGCATCCTCGGGGATTGGATTGGCAAGCAGGTTCGTCCCGACTGGAACCTCCCATGGGGTCCGATGCCGCACCTTGTCGGGCTTCCCGAATGGGCCTCATTCGAGATGAAGAAGGCGCTCACGGCGGCGGCTGCGAACTACGGCTGCCCGATGCTCTGGGCCGATGGCCACACAGTGCCGGCTCCGCCAACCTTGGGCGGTGGCTACGAAGGTGAGCTCACCTTCACAGAATCCGATTTGCGAGCGCGTTACGAAGAATTGGCCCCTCACGGCCAAGTCGACCTCGTCGTAATCGGCTGCCCACAGGCGGGACTCGGAGAAATCCGCTCAACAGCCGCAGAAGTCCGCGCCCGAATGGAGTTGGGTCAGCGAATTCCCGACCAGCGACTGTGGCTCTTCACCAGCGGCCACAACTACGACTTGGCGGCCGCAGACGGTACCATCGAACTACTCGAGGAGGCGGGCACGCTCGTCCTGCGCGACACCTGTCCGGAGGTGACTCCCTACAACCGGACGAAGTACAACCACATCCTGACAAACTCGCTGAAGGCGGAGCACTACCTTACCAGCGGACTCAACAATATGCCGACCTCGGTCGCCACCATCCACGAATGCGTCGCCCACGCCTTCGATCCAACTCTCGAAACCGGCGATCGTCCCACCTTGGGAGGTAGAAGTGCAAAACCCCACGAAACCGGGAAGATCCACCAACAGGAAGAGTGCGAACTCAGCGGCGAGGGGTTGGGAAGCCAGGCCGAATGGACTGTCTCGGGAACCGCACTGGTCACCGATGTGCCAATCACCTACCTAGGCTATGTCAACCGCGACACAGGCGTCATTGAGGAACCCGGTCATCCGTTGGACGGAGTGGCAATCGAGGAGACTATTCTGATATATCCCAAGGGTTCGGGCTCGACCGTCGCACCGTTCGTTCTGATGGGCCTAATCTACACCGGCAAGGGGCCAAAGGCGATCGTCAACCGAGACGTCTGTCCCTTGACCCTACCTGCCGCCTCACTTCTCGATGTGCCATACGCCCACTCCTTCGACGCCGACCCGTGCCTCGCAGTCAACAGTGGTGATGAGGTCGAAATGACGCTGAAGGATGGAGTAGTGAACCTGACCGTGGTTCGTCGTTCCCCAGCCTGAACGCACCTCAGTCTTGTCCTGTGCGCGCCCCATTTGTGATAGACAAGGGCCTCCTCCGCGGCCCATGCGCTGCATCGTGACCGGCGGAGCGGGTTTCCTTGGAAGCCATCTTTGCGAGGCACTGCTCGCCCGTGGCCACGAGGTTTGCGCGGTCGACAGCATGTTTCGAGGCAAGAAGGTCAACTTGGAGGGGTGCAAGGGGATGCCCGACTATCACCTCGTCATGGGGGACTGCGCGAAAATCGAGCTTCTTGAGAAGGCGGAGGAGAAGTTGCACGGGGTTGACTGCATCTTTCATCTGGCAGCAATCAACGGAACCAGATACTTCAACGAACG
>CAZPJQ010000026.1:9478-13345 GCA_964586945.1 uncultured Candidatus Poseidoniales archaeon | reverse complement strand
GGCCAGATTTGGTCATCAAGGTCAATATTGACACTCTCAGAACCGTCACGAAATTCGCCACGAACCTCGGCTCAAGGCTCGTCTTCACCAGCAGCCCAGAGGTGTTCGGTGAACAGACCGAGATGCCACTCTCCGAAACCAGTCCCGCCCTCTTTCCGAGCCCCCACCACCACCTCCGCCACTCCTACGGTGCGAGCAAGTACCTGGGAGAGGTCTTGTTACAGTTCGCGGTTCGCGAGCGCAGCCTCGACGCACGGATAGTCAGGCCATTCAACGGCTACGGCCCCCGTTTGAAGGGTGACGAGTACGGTCAGGTCGCGGCAATCTTCCTCGAACGTTGCTTACGGGATGAACCGATTGTCGTTCATGGTGATGGAACTCAAACCCGTTCGATGACCTGGGTTTCGGACTTGGTGGATGGAATCGTCGCTGCCGGTGAACTCGACGAGGGGTTGGATGGCTCATCGTTGCAAGGTGCTTCTTTCAATCTCGGCTCAACCGAGGCAGTCAGCATGAACGAGTTGGCTGAGATGTGTCTGAGAATCAGCGGTTCTGAGGCGGGAATGGACCACGAGGTTGGACATCCCGGCGACTCTGCACGTCGAGTACCGGATGTTTCTGCGGCTAATTCCGCCCTTGGTTGGTCAGCCACGGTAACTCTCGAGGATGGGATTTCTCGCTGTTGGTCGTGGCTCGTCGCCATTCGAGATGCGGGAACTAATTGATTACCGGTGACCGTGGTGGAGTTTTGATGAGCGATGAAAGCCGGCTTGATGCGCTGAAGGGCGCCCACGCCGCAGAGATGGATGCCCGAGCCGAGGCGGTTTCGGTCCGATTCGAGGACCACCTAGAGGTGATTCACGAATTGATCTCAGCGAGAGGCGAGGCGAGGGTGATGGACATCGCTGAGCACCTTGCAGTCAGCCGCCCGACCGTGACCAAGATGCTGCAGAGAATGGCGGCTGATGGTTGGATCCAATACCAACGCTATCGACCGGTGACCCTCACAGAGCAGGGTAGGACTCACGCCGAGTGGATGCGCCACAGGCACGGCGTCCTCGTCCGTTTCCTGACCATGCTCGGCATCGCCGAAGAGCAGGCGCACATCGAAACCGAGGGAATCGAGCACCACCTCGCTCATGAGACGGTCGCCACCATCGAGAAACTGGTAGCCAACGGCGAGGCTGATGTCACCCTCTGGACGAAATTGATGGAGGAGTGAACATGGTTCAGGGAGCCCCCCATATCCCCCTCGGCCTCCCCGAACGGGCCATCATCGGGATGGTCCATCTGCAACCTCTCCCCGGCTCACCACGGTTCGCCGGTGACCTCGATGCTGTCGAAGCTGCAGCCCTCGCAGACGCCAGAGCCCTCGCTGCGGGAGGAGTCCACGCCATCATGGTCGAAAATTTCGGGGATGCTCCTTTCCACGCCACGACCGTCGAGCCCGTCACCATCGCGGCAATGTCAAGAATCATCCATCGAATAGTGGAGGAGGTAGACTCACCTGTGGGGGTCAACGTCCTGAGAAACGACGCTGCTGCCGCGCTCTCAATCGCAGCCGCCACCGGCGCCCGCTTCATCCGGATAAATGTCCACATCGGCTCCATGATGACTGACCAAGGCCTAATCGAAGGAGACGCCGCAGCCACCCTCCGCCTCCGTGAATCACTTCGCTGTGGAGTTGATGGAGAAACTCCAATTGCCATTCTTGCGGATGTCGGCGTCAAGCACGCATTCCCAGCCGACCCGGACTGGATGCTAGAAAGGGAGGCGATGGATTGCTGGCACCGTGGGCTCGCCGACGCCATCATCGTCTCGGGAACCGGAACTGGAAACCCCACCTCTGAAGTAGATGTGGCCAGAGTTCGGGCCGCAGTACCAGAAGCAACAGTCATCGTTGGCTCAGGAGTTGACAATGATTGCATTGGGACCTTATTGGGAATCGCTGATGGAGCAATCGTGGGCACTTCACTGAAGAGCGACAGAACCGTCCTCAATCCGGTTGATGTTGAATTGGTGCAACAACTCATGAAAGCCTCAGAATCATGAAATTTCGCCACTATAAGCAGTTATCATTCGGCTACTTTGTTATATTGGATGAATATATCCGTCGAATCATGGCTGAGGGGCCCTCCCGGACTAGAATCCGTGAAAGGTTCTCTTTGAAACAAAGAAACCCGGACTCATACACCTGGGCTGCTGGTTCGTATATCGACCTCTTCATCGCCGCCGCGGTCACACAGGTACTCTTTGGCATCAGCCTCTATTGGATTCTCTTCGTGGATACCACCCTCGTCGTCGACAAGGTGCCCGGAGGGGCTGCACTAGCCGTTTCGAATCTGCCCATACTAGCGATTGGCATATTATCTGGTGTCGGCTGGATGATGGCCATCGTCCTAGGAATTGGCTTCGACATCACCCCGTTGAACTTCAAGACCGCCCCCTTCGATGAGTCTCTGATATCGATTGTCGCCGCCCTGAATATTGGAGGTCAGGCGCTCATCTTGGTGGGAATCATCTCTGGAGATCCCGAACTTTTCAACCATATGGGATTGATGGGAGTCACGCTTCTCGGTATGCAATTGATCATTTTGGGGCCCCTGACCATCAAGTTAGTACGCGGGCGAGCGCGGAGCAAGGACGGCCTCGGACCGTGGTCCTATGGAGCTGGAATTGGCCTACCGATAATTGGCGTCATGAGCATGATGGTCTGGTTGCTCTCTGAGTCGGAATCTTTCGTGGAGTTGTACTGGACCATCTTGATTGACTCATTCTGGGGGATGCTGGCATTCGGGACCATCTTAGGCCACTTCCACACTAGACTAGGATGGAAGTTGATGAAGCCGGAACGCATGCATCTGGCGTTCAAGGTTTTCATCGCTCTCTGCATCGCCCACATCTGTCTGGTCTATGCGAACCAGACGGGGTACATCGTCGACGACCGGGTAAACGCCACCTTCTCACTACCGATTCTCTGGGTTTTCTTCGTCTCCCGTCCAGATCGCATCTGGAAAAAGGTCAGAGCAGGAGAAAAGTGTAGCATCCAGATGCTGTCAGCCTACTGTTGGCTTCTGGTCACGGCTCTTGTCGGCCTCTACGAGGGCTTGTATCACGGTGAGGCAACTGGAATGTTCTATGCTCGATTCATGTTGCTCCTCGGTGTCTCCACCCAAACACTCACTGCTGCTGGCGACTGGTTGCACGATGACCACAAGCACAAGCCGGTCGATGAACGAGGTGAGCCCTGGATGAACATCATTGCGATGAACCTCGCGATGGGGGGCATCGTCTACCTCTTCATTGGAAGCACGGTAGAGGGCGTTTCACTGCCTTCGATGGAGACCGTGACCCTGCTGACGGTGTGCATGCTGATAGTCGTCTATCTCGAGTACCTGTTGTGGATGCTCAGGGAGACTCTGTTCGGATACTCGGAATGGCATCGCATCCCCATGTTCTATGCAGATGTTGACTCTCAAGAGGGCGAAGACCCGTATGAAATCGGCGGGTCAGAGTCAGAGTGATTCACTCTTGGACCTTGAGTGAGCGACTTGCGATGAAGAGCGCAAAGAGAGCGAAGGCGAGGTTGTAGGCGAAGGCAATCTGCACAGCAGTACTCTCCAGCCCCCAACCCCTGAGCATGATGGAGCGGAACGCTTCAGCAGTCCAGGTGGTGGGAAGTACCCACGAAAGCGGCTGAATCCAAGTCGGGAGAGCCTGAACCGGCCAGAGGATTCCAGAGAGTAAAAGCACCGGGAACATGATTGGCATGTTGATTTGCATCGCTTGAAATTCTGATTTCGCCTTGCTCGATATGAACAGGCCAAAGCACATCGCCGCCCAACCGAGCAGCATTCCAAGGACAAA
>CAZPJQ010000026.1:8247-9468 GCA_964586945.1 uncultured Candidatus Poseidoniales archaeon | reverse complement strand
CTATCGTGATGTCGAAGCCGAGTGTCGCAATCAAGATGACAACCGCGACCTGTCCGACAAGAATCGTCGTAAAGGCTGAAAGATGGCCTACCAAGACTTCGCTCGGCTTGGTGCCCGCTGCGAAGATTCGGTCGAGAGTACCATCGTAGCGTTCGCCTACAAAGGCCATGGTGGTGAGAATGAGACTGAACATGAAGCATACCATTGTCATTATTCCCGGCGCTAGGAAGTCAATGAATGCGGGGTCTTTCTGACCATAGACAGGTTCAGCCAACTCCAACGGGACTGAGCCACCTCCTGCACTCAACGCATCGGACATGGCATTTCTGACTTCAACGATTATCGTGCTTGAAATCTGTTGATTAGAATTATCAAGATGTAACTCAAAACTACCATTTTCAGGTATCAGCAGCGCGCCCCACAATTCGCCCTCAGCTATCGCATCTCGAGCTTCCGAAACAGTTGCGTAATCGGTGTGGATGACCAATGATTCCGAGTCATGGAGTTCATCGATGATTAATGTCCCAAAACCATTGTTGCTCTCATCAATGACTGCAAAATCCAGTCCTGTTGGTGCTTGACCTATTGCGATGCCAAACAACAGGATCTGAATTGCTGGCATCAACACGATGAATCCGAACATCCGCTTGTCACGGCGCAGACTAGCGAACTTTCGCGCCGCAATGGCATACACTCGTCCTGCATTCATTCAGATGCCCCTCCACTATCTCGCCGACAGAGAGCGAGGAACGCCTCTTCAAGAGAAGTCGCTGATTGAGATTCCATCACCACAGCCGGTGAATCCTCAGCCAAAAGGACACCAAAACGCATCATCCCGACCCTATCGGCCTTGGATGCCTCGTCAATGTAATGCGTCGTCACGATGACGGTGGTCCCCTGCGCGGCAATTGTCGTGAGATGCTCCCAAACCCGGGCCCGCAATTCCGGGTCGACGCCAACCGTCGGCTCATCCAACAGCAGCAACTCAGGCTCGTGCAGAAGCGCAATCGCCAACGACACCCGGCGCTTCTGACCTCCCGACATCCTAGCCACCTGCCGAGACGGCTCTGGCAGGTCGAGGAAATCGATTAGCCAACTCTCCCGCTCACGAATCACCCCCGCCTGCATCCCGTGCAAACGCCCGTGGAAGAGGAAGGTCTCACGAATCGAGAGGTCTTCGTAGAGCGCTAACTCCTGAGGTGCATATCCGACCGCACCCCC
>CAZPJQ010000026.1:5474-8237 GCA_964586945.1 uncultured Candidatus Poseidoniales archaeon | reverse complement strand
CCGGGCACCCGCGAGCCGGGGGAGCCGGGCAGCGAACCGAGCACCGAAACCTCGCCAGCTGCTGGAACCAGCCGCCCGAGCAGGACCTTCAGGAGAGTGGTCTTCCCGCATCCAGAAGGCCCCAACAGCCCGTAAATCGAACCTGAGTCGACCCGCATGTCCAGCCCTTCAAGGACACGTACCTTGCCGTATCCGCGCACGAGTCCGGTGACCGAGATGGCAACCTCGCCGACGCTGACCTCATCTCCAGCGATCGACACCGCATCCGCCTCCATGGCCACCCTCCCACCGTGGGAGCCGGTCAAACTTTCCCGTCGATGGCCTCGTCTAATCTAGCGATGACAGACGGAGCGAGTCCGAGCACACAGACCTCATCACCCGCCACTACTCGGCCGTGCACCCCCATCGCTCCAGCGATGTCGTAGGCGCCCGCCTTGCCGACCCAACTATCCGAGTCTAGCAGGTCAGCCAACTCTGCCGCCGATAATTCATTGATCTCGACGGTGGCTACCTCGACCATTGACTCGATCTTCCAAACCGGCCTCGACTCAATCGCTGAGTTCGCCTCATCCTCAGACGATGATTCCGAGTTGGCATCAGCCAACTGCAGGAGCGCACTACCGGACCAGACCAGATGGCGACGGCCCTGCAACCGCAGCAGCATGACCCCGGCACTCGCCCTGTCACTCGGTTTTCCAAGCGAAATCAATGAATCGTCAGGGTCTTCGACGAGAGTGTCTGCAACCAGGATAAACTCCGGAGTCTCACTGCCTGCAAGCGACGCCAGCGTGAACTCAATCTTCGCAGCCTCGACCTTCGCCGCCAAGGTCTGCGCAACCTGAGCCTTGACCGAAATTCCCGATTCCACCGGCTCTTCTTCGGTCAGCAGCGGCGCTGCGCTGAACTCCAGGATTCCCTCCTCAAAATGCGCTTCAAAATACGATTCGAGCCATGCAGCCCGGCGGCTGGAGGCGGAAGCGAGGTGGACCTTGAGAGGGGGTGACACGGGGACGCGAGGGGGAACGCGTTTATCATGCGGACCGACGTCGACCTATTGGTGATTGAGCGGTGACCGATGACAAAGCGCGCATTCCAACATATGTGATGGGCCTCGACGAGAGGATGCAGGGGGGTATTCCCATGGGGCACATCGTGCTCTTGGCAGGCGTTTCGGGGACGATGAAGTCGAGCCTTGGTTTCTCGATGCTGTACAATGCCGTGATGGAGGGCAGAACCTCCGGCATCTATGTCACACTCGAACAGGGCAAGGAGAGTCTCGCAAGCCACATGTCTGGCATGGGGATGGATGTGGATGACCCTCGGGTTCGCAGCAAAATTGCAATCATCGACCTTGCCGACCTCAGAGTTCAACTCGACGCTCAAGGGATGTCACAGTCAGTCGACTGGATGGGTCAACTCATCAAGCAGTTGGCCAACTACCGCGACAGTATCGGCTTCGAGGTCGTCGTCTTCGACAGTCTAGGGGCATTCTTCACGCTGACCAAGATGGAGAACCCTCGAGATGAGGTTTTCCGCTTCTTCGAGGCGATTCGCAGGATGGGACTGACTGGAATCATCATCTGCGAGATGATGGGTGAGTCCAAGAACCAGTATGGCGAGTTCGGGATTGAAGACTATCTCTCCGATGGCGTCGTGCATCTGACGATGGAAAGGGACGAAGACTCCATCCAAAGGAAGATGTCAATCGTCAAGATGCGCCACACCAACCACTTGCTGGGTTACTACCCCTACAACTGGGCGGAGAACGATTCTAAGTTCAGCATCCTCTGAGGAAGCTGGCCGCCGCGAGGTGCAACCGATCATTCGACCGTCACTGACTTTGCAAGGTTCCTCGGCTTGTCCACATCACAACCTAGAGCGAGCCCTGTATGATAGGCTAGAAGTTGCAATGGAATGACCGTCAGCAGCGGTGAGAGGATTCCATCGGTCTTTGGAACTGCGATTGCGATGTCAGCCTCCTCAGCGAACTCATCATCGCCCTCTTCGTGAATCAGGATAATCTTGGCGCCGCGGGCTCTGCACTCCTGAACATTGGAGAGCGTCTTCTGACGGAACTTGTCCTTCGGTGCAATCACCACCACCGGACTTCCCTCCTCAAGAAGTGCAATCGGCCCGTGCTTCATCTCGCCAGCCGGATAAGCCAGACAGGGGATGTAGGCGACTTCCATCAATTTCAGCGCCCCCTCTCGCGCCACCGGTGCTGAGGGGCCCCTCCCAAGGAAGAGGACATGGCGAGCATCCTTGACAGCCTCAACCGCCTCCTCAATCGGACCTTGGTTGGCGAGGTATCTCTCGATTTGGTCGGGTATCTTGGAAAGTGCCTGAACGACCTTCTTCCCCTGTGCCACCGAAAGTGTTCTCGCCCTCCCTATCTGGACTGAAAAGAGGGTGAGCGCCGCCACCATGTTGGTGAACGCCTTTGTCGAAGCGACGGCTTGCTCCGGTCCCGAGTGGATGTAGACGCCCCGTCCGCACTGTCTGGCAATCGATGAGCCGACTACATTGATGACTCCCATCACTCGGCCGCCCTTCAGTTGAATCTCCTTCACGGCCGAGAGAGTGTCAGCGGTCTCTCCGCTCTGACTGACTGCGAAATAGAGAGCATTGGCATCGATGACCGGGTCATTGTACCGAAACTCGCTAGCAACATGGGCGAGTGCTGGAACTCGAGCGAGCTGCTCGATTGCAAGCCTGCCGACTTGGCAGGCGTGAAGAGAAGTGCCACAACCGAGCAACCTGATG
>CAZPJQ010000026.1:4573-5464 GCA_964586945.1 uncultured Candidatus Poseidoniales archaeon | reverse complement strand
TTCGCTGCAACTCCTTCGGAGTCAAGTCGAGTCCGTTCAGTCTGCCATTGCCATCCGACTTCAATATTCGACCTGAGATGCATTGGCGCAAGGATTCTGGCTGCTCATGGATTTCCTTCAGCATGAAGTGGGGAAAATCCCCCATATCCGCCTCGCCCCAACTCTCGTCAATGGTTGTCACCGAGGCGTCAGAGTAATCACCGTCCAAGCGGCAAGTCTCGACTCCTGATGGAGAGAGAACTGCCATGTCACCATCCTCGAGGAAGATGACCTGTTGGGTATGCGCCGACAGAGCCTGCGGGTCACTGGCGATGAATGACTCACCATCCCCTATTCCAACCACCAGTGGAGAACCGTTGCGAGCACAGACGATGATTCGCTCTTCGGCAAACAATACGCACAGGCCCCAAGTCCCACGGGTGTGGCGAAGTGCCCTGCGTACTGCGTCTACAGGAGAGAGACCATCCCCGACGGCGCGGTGAACAAGGTGAGCGAGAACTTCCGAATCAGTCTCCGATTTGAGGAGGATGCCTTCAGCAGTGAGCCAGCGACGAAGAGCACGGGAATTCTCGATGATTCCATTGTGAATGATGGCTATCTTCCCATCCTCCGACATGTGCGGGTGTGCGTTTGCATCGGTCACCCCGCCGTGCGTAGCCCAGCGAGTGTGGCCGATTCCGATGCTGCCATGAAGTTCAGCAGGGATGATCGATTCCAAATCAGCAACCCGTCCGATGCACTTGTTGACAGTGATTGTTGAGTTGAGAATTGCAATTCCCGCTGAGTCGTAACCCCGATACTCTAGACGCCGCAACCCTTCAAGAAGCAGCGGCGAAGCGGCTCTGCCGCCGAGGTAACCGAAGATGCCACACATGTTCTCTCACCCTGCCG
>CAZPJQ010000026.1:2882-4563 GCA_964586945.1 uncultured Candidatus Poseidoniales archaeon | reverse complement strand
GACTCTCCGTTGTATTACTACCGGTCACTCCTCAAAGGCTAATCTTTGCGTCACAGACAGGGCATTTCACACTCTTCATCTCGACGCTCTTGACACGGAAAGTGGCTCCACATTCGCAGGTGACATCCCTTCCAGGTGGGGGTGGTAGAAGACCTAACTCGCCCGGTGCTGGGGGTTCGGGTAGCTCTGCCAACTCACTCGGTGATGGCGGTTCTGGTAACTCCTCCACCTCGACTTCAGCCTCCCGAGTACTGCGCCGCTTCCGCCGACTCTTGCGACGTGCGCGGCCATCCTCTTCGGCTTCATCGTCAGTCGATGGCTCGGAGTCTGCATCCTCCTCGCCAGATTCGTCTGTCGAAGTTGACTCTTCCTCAGGTTGTGGTGTGGGCTCGGTCGGTTCGGCGAACTCTCGAATCGAATCCTCTTCGACATCGAGGACATCGACTTCAAATTCGTCCTCATCCTCCTCTTCGATAACCACGGATAGTGATTTTGAGCGACTGCGGCGACTGAGAATGCCTCTAGAGGTTGCGAGCATGAGAATTAGTCCCATCGCGCATACCGATACACCAATCTTCCAAGCGAGGTCGAAGGTGCGAGCGTCAAGACCAGTCCAAATCCGAATCGTGTCGATGATGCCTCTGTTCGGATTTGTTGGCTCCCTGTCGTCGATTAGCAGCCTAGCGCGCCAATCCATGGTCGGAGAGGAGTAGATGATGTGGGTTTCACCTGTACTCTCTGAGCGACCCACCATCACCAGCGCTCCCTCTGCGAGTGGGGCGCCGATGTTGATGCTTTCAGCGTCCATCATTGAGTAGTGGATCTGCCGACCTAAAGGACCGACTGATTCGTACAAGACCTGGACACCACGAGCAGTTTCGACGAACACCAGAGTTGACACGCCCGCTGCTGAGACTCTCTTCACTTCCTTGTCTTGAAGAGCGCTGTTAGAACGAATGAGAACCAATTCAGATTCGTAACCTGCGCCCTCCTTCCAACCGGTTAGGACCACATCTTCCCCATCGCTGTTCTGCAGCACACTCAACTGGCCGAGCGAGGTGTGGTCTCCGAGAGCGGTCTTGAAACTCCAGTTCGCCTCACCGAGTCGGCCGTGGGCGTAGAAGGTGCCCACCCTCTCACTGCCAGTACCATCGTCCCGCATCGACTGATAGGTCATGTGAGTCCAGTTAGAACCCCTTGCGACCTGAACTGAGCCTGCCATTCCAGCAGGCGGCTCGATCACCGGAATCACCTCGCGCGTCAACTGCCAAGACTCGCTGTCGAGCGGAGTTGAGGAATCGAGCATGAAAATCGAGGTGACATCGTCATATGTTCCACTGGTGAAGAGGTCGCGGTGATATCCACCAATGAGTGCCTTCCCCTCTTCGACCTCAAGGTCGATGCCCCAGTAAGTCCCCTCTGCTAGCATAAGTTGCGGCATCAGGTCAATGACCTCGGTGTTGGTGCAGGACAGGTCAACCGTCGAGAAGCTCAAAGTGGTCACCGTAGCGCCGAATTGGTCGAGTAGTCTTCTGGTCCAGACGATGTTCGCTGAATCCCCTTCGCCGCTCGAAATGGCAAATTCTCCCGCCCAATCATCCTCCAACTCAAGGCAGGTGAAGAGGTCGTATTTCTCGTTGACACGATGCACCCAGATGCTATCCCCATCGCCCGTGAAGAG
>CAZPJQ010000026.1:0-2872 GCA_964586945.1 uncultured Candidatus Poseidoniales archaeon | reverse complement strand
CCCGAGTATCCGAAGAAACCGAGCGGCACATGGCCTTCGCTCAACTCCAACTTCCTCGCCCCTTGAAGTTGCGCCTCATCGGCGAGCAGAGTGAATTCCAACTCATCATTCGTCAGGTCGAGGTCAACCACCCCATCAACGCTGACGCTCGCTCTGAACAGAGCAGCACCCACATCCAACTGTCCTTCGTGAATGGTGAATGGCACATCGACATAACCGGAACCTGAAACAATGTTGATGCCTCTGGTGTCCAACAGTTCCCAACCGAGTTCACTCCATCTCTCCAAGATGAATGTCACACCACTGGCATCACTTGAGCCCAGATTCTCCAACCTCAGATTGAGAGTGACGTCCCCGTTCGGATTGGCAACCCTCGGATTGGTTGTGGCAGCCCCCTCTCGGAGCGCCAAGTCGACACCGACTGGAATCGAGTCGATAGTGAAGCTGATTTCCTGCTCGTTGTTGCTCTCGTCGCTTTCGGTGACAGTATCTGATGGGTCAATTTCAATCTTGAGTGATGACAGCCCCGTATCTGTAGGATGGTAGCCAAAGACCACCTCGGCAATATCCGTGGAGTCAACTCTCGACAAGGTCTCAGATGCTATTTGGTCACCGTTCTCGTAGAGTACCACTAACACATTGCGGGCGTGCCGGTCTCCGTTGTTTCGCAGTTGAGCCCGGACGTTGAGGAACGAATCGACGGGCGCCGAGTCCACCACGATTCCATTCTCCTCGACCACGATGTCACCATATGGGGACAACTCTGGAGATGCCGGGACATTGTCGATGTTCACATAGCGCTCAATTGGAGTGGTGGACTCGCCACTTTCAGAGAGGATTCGGACATACAGCATCCAACCTCCGTCAATATACTCTGTAGTATCCCAAGTACTACTCCAGGCGTTACTGCTGCAATCTCTAACTCCATTATTTTGGGTCATGGTGTCACAGACATATGGACTTTCAAGCCCGGAATCTGCAGTTTGCCATTCACCACTCGAACCCACTTTGTACTGAATTTGATCTGGATTGACGGCCTTGTAATCTCCAATTAGATTCACATCACCAGATAACGGGGCAAAACCACTTGGCTCATCAAGTGTCATCCAAGTTTCGCCAAGATGATAGTTCGCCCAAGAACCCTCACTAACTCGGCCAACATTATCCCAGGCTCTAACCTCGACATACAATCCAGCTCCGTCAAGCCACAAATCCGGAGACAAGTCATAGGTCCAATTGTCGATTCCTGTGGCATTGTCCCACAGAAACGCAGTCTTATTTCTAAAATGCCAATTATTGTTTTGCAACTCCCAATATGTGTAGCGCCCGGAGATGGTGACATGAGACAACTCGCTGGTAGTGCCATTGAAGACCACGACATCATCCCCCACCATATGCGCAGTGCCACGGATTCGGTATGTCTCACCGACATCCATCCAAGTCCCATTCAAGGGTTGGGTGAGGTTGACCCAACGGCCAGACCTAATCTGCAGTGAGGCGGCGGCATCGACCCTGCCGAAGCCCTCGGAGGCATTCCATGGGTTGCCCTGATAACTCCCTTCTTGAGACAACTCAGGCAGAAACTCGCTGTAATCCTGCAGCGCCCGCTTGACATCCGCAGGGCTGAATCCAGGGTTGGCCTGCAGGATGATTGCGCACAACCCCGAGACCATTGGGGTCGACATGCTGGTGCCGGATTTCTCTACATAGTCGTCATCCGCAAGTTGTCCTCCACCGACTCCTCCTATGCTGCTCTCCTGCGCCCTTGGAGCATCGATATTCGAGCCAGGGGCGATGACATCCGGCTTCAACTCGTCCCAACTGTCACCGTCGTCATCGTCCAATCGTGGACCGTAGTTGGAGTAGGATGCGACCGAGTCATCGTCTCTCTTGACGGTGTTTATATCGTTCAAAGCTGCTACAGCGATGCAGTGGTCTGCTGAAGCAGGTGAGGAGACATAGTTGGCGCCGTCGTTGCCCATGGCGCAGACAGGAACGATTCCCTGCTCAAATGCAACATTGACCAATCGCGCCTCGGTCTGGGTACCCGAATCACCTTGGTCGGCACCCCCAATCAGCGAGCGTACTCTGCCAAAAGACATCGACATGATGTCGATTCCGTTGCTCGAAGCGTTGTTCCCCCAGTTGGTGTTCCTGTTGTCAATCACCCAACTGATTGCATCCTGGGTGTCCTGTGCATTGGCATTGCCGATGTCCTGAAACGCTCTGACATCGACTAGATAGGCGCCCGGCGCCACTCCGATGTTCACCCTGTTGGGACCTCCGGTGCCAATGGCGATTCCAGCGACATGGGTTCCGTGACCTGCGGTGTCATCGGGGTCATCTGTTCCATCGGTGTTATTGGCCGCGTTGGTCGCATCATAGCCGCCGAGGTACTTCCCATCTGAGTATGTGGAGGCGTCGCTGTCGGGGTCATCATTGACATCGTCGAAGTCATTCAGTGAGCGGTGCTCATTGTCGACGCCCGAGTCAATGACTGCGATTACCACCTCATCACCCCGGTAACCGAGCATGTGCGCTGAGGTGGTGTACTCCGTACTACTGGTCGCCTTGATGGAGGGAGTCGCAACGGCGAGGGTCAGAGCGAGCACATTCTGCTGCTCCAGAATGACCACACCGGGCAGATGGTAGATGTCGAGCAATGCGCTTTGGGGAACCTTGTCGAGCGCAATCGAGTCGACCCAGTGGTGGTGGAAGAACTTGGCACCACCCTCCTCGCCAATCCAACCATGCTCATCGAGGACTGCCAACAGTTGGTCGACCTCCTGAACTCGGGGATTCCAGGCGTAGTCGACATTGATGGCAACGGTCAACTCGCCATCTGCACCGATGATTGCCGAGGGCGATTCCG
>CAZPJQ010000025.1:0-15099 GCA_964586945.1 uncultured Candidatus Poseidoniales archaeon | reverse complement strand
TTCGGTCGGTCTCGATGCTGCTGAGCACACCAGCCGGGAACTCCGGCACCGGTGGCGTACTGTCTATTGCAAGGGTGATACCCGTGTGGGTCAGTGAGCTACCCTGACCGGGCACATGTAGGAGGTCTATGGTGAGGGGGAGGGAGTTCGTCGAAGGGTATCCTACGGGGACGGTCATCGTGGTGTTGAAGTAGGCCTCAACCAGGTCCACCGTGACATCCGAGATTATCCCGTTTGCCACCATTGCGGCGTAGAGTTGCACTCCGTCAGGAATCGCTGGCAGGGGCGCTCCTGAGCCGGCGTAGACCACCGTTCCTGTGAGCGCAAAGATGTCCCCCTTTCCTAGGTACAACTTGCTGTCGTTAGATTCAGAAAGAGGCTCGGAGAGGTCGTGCAGCATGTCGATCACAACTGTGAGGTCGTTGTCCATCTTCCATCTGAGGTCGCCGATGTTGTTGACATTCGCAACTGTCTGAGTGTCGTCCACGATGTGAATGGATGGCATCAACCAGTTCCCGGCAAACGCCTCTGGGAATGCCCATTCAAGTTCAAATGTGACTTCAATCGTGCTGGCGGTTTCACTTAGTGAACTCATCGAGACATCTGACACGATAACGAAGCTTCCGAAGGGTACGGTCGCAGTTCCCTCCCTCGGGTCGATGTGAATCTCTCCAGCCGGTGCTGATGACTGTCCTGCGAGGTAGATGATGACATCATCTAAGGTGTGGATTCCGTTTTCATCCTCGATTCCTATCGTCATGATATGACTCTGACCGACGAGCAGGTGGTCGTTCACCGTATCCAAACCGTATTCATTTTCCAGAAGTGAGGTGGGGGCGTCCGTTCCAATGACCATCGTCGCCTTATCTGAATCGATTCCGGCTGAGCCTGCCCCCTCGAAGGGATGGCTCGCCCAGTCAGTGCCTGTGAGGTAGAGGCTGGCTCGGCCGTTTGCAGGCACCCCCGTGACATCGATACCAGAGAAGGTAATCTGTTGTTCTTTTGACAAGCCGGCCATCGAGACTGGTCTGGTGACCGTCTGGTACTCGTCCTCTTGGGCGATTCCATCACCATCGTCATCGACCCCCTCTCTCCAGTAGTGGAGGGTCAGGTCCTCTCCCAACGCCTCACCGTCAGAGATGGTGACGCTGACCTGCAAAGGAGTGAATGGGTCCCAAACATGTCCGTTTGCATCGAGCAGACCGTTGCTTGTGAGAACTTGGAAGATTTCTGCCACTGGAGGGGTGACATCCGAGAAGACCTCCACCGTGTCCATAGGCCCCGTAACATCCTCAGTTCCGAACGAACCACTAGCCGGTCCGACACGCACGATTCGTGGAATGAGAGTGCTCATCGAACTGTCCTCAGGCAGCGTCAGGGTGCCGCTGAATGAGCCGTTATCATGGCTGCCCATAGGGAAGTCAGTGCCGCTGAAGTCAACTCCGACAGAGTAGCCGTCGGTAAGTGGCCTATTGCCCGATGAGTCTTGGAATCGGACGGTCCCACTGATGCTGACATCTGAGCCACCCTCGGCGTAGAAGTCCCGGTTGGGGTCGATTGTGATGATGCGGTCAAACTGGTCACGCACCTCGAACGAGTCGATCTGAAGGTCATTCTCTATGGCGTTCTTTCCGGGGCCTCCCGAGAGGGCGAACGCTGGGGAGAGGCCGACACCACTTGCGTTGACAGCCTGCGACATCCAGTCGATGTCGTCGACATCATCGATCAACCAAGGAATCTCAAACTTCCATGTGACAACCCAGTTCGTTCCATCGTGAGTTACACTCGAGGAGGGGAGTAGTTCAATGATGGCGGTTCCGTTGCTCGTGAAGGTGCCTCCGGATAGTAGGTCGGTGACCTGCCAGCGGATGGTCTCTCCTCCGGTTGCATCGCCGCTGAGCGAAATCTCAGTGATTAGGTCATCATCTGTCAGGTGGTCGTGCTTGGTAACAATCTGATAGACATCTCCTGCCGGATACATCGTTCCTACTGGGACGCTGAAAGGCAGGTTCTCAATCATCCTCTCATGGATGATTCCGCCGTCGAGGCCGACCGCCCCCTTGTCGGCGAGGAAGGTTAGCGGGATGTCGATTGAGGTGGGGATTGAGCCGGCTAGTTGGCTGGCGTGATAGTCGTAGAGTTGCTGGCCGAGGCCGCTGACATTCTCTGTCAGTTCATAGCCGATTGTGACACTTAGGATGTCAACATCAAGATTCTGATTTGAAGAGATGTCAAATTCTAGGGTTCGCCATGACCTGCCGGTGCTAGGATCAACATAGTCCGCAGGCGACAAGTCAAGTGTTGAGGCGAAGTTGGTCAAGGATAGGCTGAGGATGCCAGAGCCGCCTGAACCCAAGGTGGCCGTGGTGGAATCGACTCCGATGGTAAGGGTGCTAGCAAGAGTCGTGGCCGGCAGGAATGTGATTGCGCCGCTCTGGATGGTCGAGCCGTCTGGAACGAGTACCGTGATACTGTCAGTGCCGTTTGTGGTGCTTAGAGAGGCAGTCGTGGTTCCTGCCGCATTTGTCGCACCATCAGTAGAGTGAATGAGACTCTGCCAACCGAAGTTACCGAAGTTCGGGTTCTGTGGGAACTGCCAGTCCACTGTCCCATCATCTGTGACATCAATCTCCGGATTTAGTGCTGGCTGTACCATATCGCCATTCGCCTGAGCCCATTGTAGATGTCCGTTGGGGGCGATGATGAGGCGTACGCCAAATCCGGGTTCGCGGCTAGGGAATATAATCGTGGTACCGAGTGCTCCACTTCCGATGAAGTTGGAGTCGCTGTCAATCAACTGGACGGTTACGCCCTGTCCAGCCCCGGTGATGTTCACCTTGTCGACAGGAGCGGTTGAGAAGATGAAATCAGACTCTATCACTGCAGGTGAAGGGCCTGTGTTGGTCCAATTCCCGTTCATGAGTGTCAGATTGCTGCTGAGTGACCACATGTTTCCAATATTGCTGCCACCGCTGAAGTAGCGTGTCGAGCCGCAGTGAATCTGGCTCACTAATGGGGTTACGAACGGGTTGGAGGTTTCGAGATGAATTCTAATCTTGATTGCCGGGTATGTATCTCGGTCGATTCCGGCGAGTGTCGTTGGAAGGAGGACATTGGAATAGCCATCTAGCGGGTTTCCCGCTGTATCTGTAATGCTCGCTGTAACAGAGGTGTTTGTCGGTACGGTGGCATCAACATCGAGGAATCCGAGACCAAGACTAGGAACGGTGATAGCCGGGCTGAGCCAGTCACCATAATTCTCGAAGTAGTCGACTTCGACACCGATTTCGTCGAGATACCAGCCGTCGTAAGTGACTGAGGTGTCGGTCGCAAAGATGAACTTGAATTGAACGGAACTGCCCTGATATTGGGTGAGATTCCCAGTCTTAGTCTGCCATGTCGTGGTTGCTTGGCCACAAGTGCCGGACCCACGCCCGTTGAACACCGCCAAGCCGGCCAAACTGTGGCTGACGAAGGTGCCGATCGTCCCATCGTACCAAGTGCTGGTCTGACCGGGTCCAGTCACGGACGGGTCAAATTGGGTGAATGTGCCATTGTTGACGGAGATGAAGACGGCACCTCCATCGTAATTGCTCTCCGCACACATCCAGTGGTCGAAGGTCAATCTGGCACTTGCCCCGGCAGGAATGTTGTAGACTGGAGTCAGCAGCTCAGTGTCCATGCTGTTCACATAACTGCTGTCGGGTACTGTCGCAAAGCCGTAGACTCCACTCGACCAACTACCCGGCCCAGAGGTGGCAGTTGCGCTCAACTGTCCATAGTCCCACTCCTCAGATGCTGAGCCGACATTCGTCACACCCCAACCGCCCGGGGGGAAACTCGGAGAGTCCTCGAAGCCGTAGGTGTCGAGAAGACCACCCTGTCCGATGAGGAGATAGGACCAGTCATCGACGGTGTTGGTCGCATGGTTGGCAAGATAGTGGAAGGCAGAGCCCGAATTTGCCAACGGGTTATCGTAGTAGGAGGTGGAGTTGTTTCCAGCACTTGAGAGAATCTGAATCCTGTCGAGCGTCACGCCCTCGAGGTTGTCGAGTGTTCCACCGTTGTTGATGATGCTGTCCACTTCGACGACATAGCGCAGGTATACCGGACTCTGTCCGACATAGGTCGTCGGAATCGTCAGGTCGAGGTTGATGAAGCCGTTCGTCTCATCTCCGTAGGTGGTGGTTCCAACCGTGTAGCCATTTCCTGGTATCGGCCCCGTGCGTCCAGCACAACTGGTGGTCGTGCCGTTCGAGCCGCTCGACAGGTCTTCCCAGGTGTTGTTGTTCAGAGACATTTCGATGCAGAGGTTATCCCAGACACCTCCCTCTAAGTCCCACTCAAGCCGAGTTCGAAGAATCGGGTTTCCGCTGGTCGCTGAGAGATTCAGAGGGTTGACCTGCAATGCACCATAGGTATTTCCCGCGTATGTACAGGTTCCTGTGAACGCGTAGCAGCCGTGGTGGAAGTAGCCGACTGCGCTCCCTTGGTTGGTGATGGTCAGATTGTCGATGAAGACTCCCGGCCTGATGGTGCTGGCTGGGTCGGTCCACAGTTGAAGACGGAACTGGATGGTTGTGGCGTTCGAGATGCCGGTCAGGTTGTCCAACTCGAATACTGGATGTTCCCAGCCGGAGTGTGCGACCTTGGCCCAGACCGGGAAGCCGTGGCTGCCATTGGCGGATTGGTTCGCTCCAGAGGGGACGGTGGCGTTTGGAGAGATGGTGTTGGTGTAACCAGCAGTTAGCGGCGAGAACCAAGTCCAATTCCCGTTGTCGAGCCGATACTCAAGCCACGCCCCATCCATGTCACCGTTGGTGTTGCTCGGGGTGTGCAGGTGGTACCAAAGGTCAAACTCGAAGGTGAAGTTTGAGATCGGTGATGGCAGATTCAATGCCGTGCTGGCCAGCCATGAGTTGCTGCCTGCTGGGATTCCACCGTTCGGATTGGTCCCCACCGCAAGAATTCCTTCGGTCGGCGTTGCCGGAATCGTCCCGTTGGTCACGGTGTTTCCTCCGTTTGAGGCAGGAGTGCCTGAATAGTTCAATTCGGTCGGAATCCAGCTAACTGCAGAGCTGCCACCGGCCGTGAATGCGGTCGGGAGTTGGTAGGATGGCGGACTGTTGAAGTGGTCTACATTTCCGAAAGAGCCGTTGGTGTCGAGGGACAGCATCTCGTCGAAATGGGTCCAAGTGGTGTCAGCAAATGTTCCTGAAGAGAAATTCGCATTGGAGGTCACGCCGTCCCAGCTGCTTCCGTTGCCGATGACCGGCATCACATCAGCATCGACATTGAGCCAACCGTCGAGAATGGTCGCATTGCCGGGAACTTCCCATGCATCTACGACTCTGGTGTTTCCAGAAGAGGAGATGGTAGTGGGGCCGGAATAGCCGGCGATGTCCGCAGCGCTGAGTGGAGTCAGCACCATCAGAAGCAGGATGCCAATTGCAACTACATGATTGGACTTCTCTCGTTTCATGGCGCCGCCTCGGTAACGACGGCGACGTGGCGAAGTCCTTCAAACCTCCCGCCCGCGCGCGTAGCGCTCCCATGTGCGAGAAGAGCCTGAGTTTTTCGTTATCATAACAATCCGTGTGGCGACTCTCAGCGAGGGTAAACAGAGCCACTGGCGAGAATTGAACTCGCGACCTACGCCTTACCAAGGCGTCGCTATACCTCTAAGCCACAGTGGCGGCGAGCCGGTCGAGCCACGAGGCCGGTTTAACCATGTTCATGGCGCCCAATCGGTATGTCTCTCAGCACCTGTCAATCGTCACCATGAAAGGGGAGTCGCCAGTCGCCGTGAATGTAGCCGAGATCGCATAGCCTGGTATCGCGCGTGACTGGAAATCACGTGGGTTCGTCCCGCGAGAGTTCAAATCTCTCTCTCGGCGCCAATTCCGCTCTCTGTGGGGGTGCTTCGAATCGAGGTCTACGACCTCGCGAGGGGTGTGCGCTTATCCGCTCGGCCTCAATCCGAGTGCCGATGGATGAGGCGGAGCCATCAGACGAGCCCACCGGTGATGCGGTTGATGCAGCGCCCGAAGGCGAGCAGATGCACACCGGTCTGAGACTCTCGGAACTTCGATTGTCCCAGCGCCTCTCCTTGGAGCAGACATGGCTTCTTCCTCTGCACGAACTGAAGGTGGAACTGCTCTTCCATTACAAGAAGGTCAGTGAGACTTGGGGCCGAGGCCATATCGTCACACTGCTTGTCGGTTCGTTGGCATTCCTGTTCGGTACCTGGGACCTCAACAGCGGCGAACTCTCAGGCGGCGGGGACATCTGGCAAGTGGGACTTTCCGGCATGAATGCGGTGGTCTGGCAAGCCTTTGCGATGCTGATGGTCAGCTACGGGCTTTGGGTGATTTTCGTCTACCGGTTGATGGCCGATTTCCCGCTGATGCGAGGTCAGACCTTCTACCTGCTAATCGCTTGGGTGGCGGTTCAATTCGGGATGATCAACTCACACGCCAACAGTCCGAGATTTCCTTTCGGGGCGACCCTGCAAAACTCGGTTTGGTTCGGCGTCAGTATTGCGATTCTCTCATTCCTGTCTTTCAACACTTGGCAGGCTGTGTTGCAGACTCGTGACTTGCATGTCGAGAGCAAGCATAGCCACCCGGACCCGCGGCAGATGATACAGGCTATGCGTGACCACAGCCTAATCGCTTGGAGCGCCGTGCTAATCAGTTGGGGGCTCCTTGTACTGGTGAACGGTTTGAGCGGTTCTCATGCCATCGCGCTGCGTGACCCCTCGGATCTTTGGCCGCTACGAATACTCTACTTCATCACCGGTGTTGCGAGCATCTTCACGCTGCTCCACATTCTCTGGTTCCCGCAGATGATGTTGGGCGCCGCCGGCGAGGCGATAGAATCCGACCGCGCTCGTGAAGTGAGTCGCGGGTTGCGCGGTGAGGACAGTGTAGTCACGCGCCAGCGCGGCTCCTGCCCGGCCTGTGGAGAGGTGACTGCGGTCAGCAGGCTTGCAACCGGTGAACTCGAGGTCACCTGCGGTAACGAATCATGTGATGGAATCGGCAGGCCCGGGGCGCGCTGCCCAGCCTGTTCCAAGGTACTGCCAACTCGGGTCTCCTGTGAAAGTTGTGGGACCAGTGCTCCGGTCATCGACCATCTGGCGGACGAGGATGCGTGGTGATCGATGGACATCACTACCATCCGCGAGGACTTCCCCACTCTCCGCGTGGAGAATCCGCTGACCTATCTCGACAACGCCTGTGTCACCCTGCGCCCTGACTCGGTCATCGAGGCGGTGAGTCGCTACTATTCCGAAGGGCCAGGATGCGGGGGCCGCAGTCCACACCGATGGGGTTCTGCAGTCACACAGATGGTAATGAGGACGAGAAGAACGGTAGCCGACTTCATCGGAGCTGAGCGGGATGAGGTCGTGTTCACCCACAACGCCACAGCCGCCATCAATCAGGTCGCATACGGCCTAGACTGGCAGAAGGGAGATGTCATCCTGACAACCGACCGAGAGCACAACAGCAATCTGGTCCCTTGGTTGCAACTTGAGCGCCGTCTCGGCGTCGACCATCGGTGCGTCGCCTCACATTCTGACAACACCTTCGACCTCGAAGCGTTTGAGTCCGCGTGCGCAGACGCGGGAGAATCTCTTCGCTTGGTCGCAGTGGCACAGTTAGGTAATCTGGACGGCGTCTCGGTCCCGATTCCGGAAATTTGCAAGATTGCTCACGACCACGGTGCAAAGGTTCTCGTTGACGGCGCCCAAAGCGTGCCCCATTCACCCACTGATGTCACCTCTCTGGACTGCGACTACCTCGTCTTCAGCCTCCACAAGATGCTCGGTCCAAGTGGCATGGGGGTACTATGGGGAAGGGAGGAGTCATTGGCGAATCTTGAAACCATCTCGGGTGGTGGTCAGACGGTCTCCATGGCGAGTGAAACCACGCTGGACTTCGTGCCAGGCCCCGCGCGCCTTGAAGGCGGACTGGGCCACTATGCGGGAATTGCCGGGACTGGGGCGGCAATCGAGTACCTCAACCGAATAGATTTGGCTGAACTTCAGGAGCATGAAGTCTCCTTGAATCGCATCATCACCGATGGTGTGGCAGGAATCTCTGGTGTGGAGTTGATTGGCCCTGCGGATGCGGCGGCTAGAGCGGGAATAACCGCGCTGACCGTGGAAGGGTGCGATGTGCACGACCTCGCAATAGTACTCGACGAGGCAGGTGGAGTCATGGTTCGCAGCGGCTATCACTGCGTCAACGGTTGGTTCCAAGCGCGTAATCTGATGGCTGGTAGCTTGCGTACTTCCGTCTACCTCTACAACACAGAAGAGGAGTGCAGACACTTCACCGATATCTTCAGTGATGCTGTGAACGCCCTTTCCTGACTCTCGCGAGCGCGAGAGATTGAAGGGGGGATGCAACGCACAAGGGGCCGTGAGTGATACCGAGCCTGTCGATTGGGAGTCGACGGAGATGCCCGAATTGGCTGAGCCAAGCCGTTCTCGTCCGATTCACCAACACCCTCATTTCAAGGTCATAGTGACTACAATCTCAGTCGGATTGATACTGATTATTTCATCTTCAATCGCATATTGGCTGATTCAAGTAGTCAATCAGGAGGTTCTCAATCGGCCTCATCCAGACTACCTCGACTGGCAGGATGAGTTTCGAACCATCTCGGGTCTCGACAATGTCACGGGATTGGATGGTTCAGGTGTGCGAACCTGTGTGGTTGACTCTGGCATCGAACTCGGGCATGTCGACTTCGCAGGCAAGCAACTTGCCGGCTGGAAGGATTTCATCAATGACCGGGGAGAACCTTACGATGACCAAGGTCACGGCACCGCGATGTCTGGCCTGATTTGGGCTGATGGGTGGATGAAGGGAGTATCCCCCGGAGTTGAACTTCTCGTGGCCAAGGCGATCGGCTCGACCGGCGAGGGAGTTGACGAAACCATCGCCGCAGCGGTCGATTGGTGCGTTGAACAAGGTGCTGACATCATCTCACTCAGTTTGGGTGGTGCACCTGGATTCAACTTCATCCTCGCTTCCACCGACCAACTTGAGGAGTCGGTTGAAGACGCCCTTGACGCCGGAGTGTTCGTAGTGGCAGCTGCAGGCAACGACGGTGCCGATGACGATGGGGATGTCGAGAGTCCCGGTTCAGTCGAGGATGTCATCTGCGTGGGTGGCATCGATCGCAACGGCCAAATCTGGAGCGGTTCGAGTGTTGGCGACAATAATGGCAATGTTTGGCCTGTTATTTTCCCGAGGTCCGACCCAGATCGAAAGCCGGAATTGGTTGCTCCCGGCCATGAGGTCCCAATCCTCCTGACAAAGGGCAGTGAGTTCGATACCGCATGGGGCCACGCCTCCGGCACATCGGCCTCGACAGCATGGGTCTCAGGTGCTCTCGGGTTGTTGTTGGAGCAGCGGGCGGACCTGCGACATGACGGTAGTTCGGGTGGCTCGGGCGCAATTAGCGATGTGAAGGATTGGATCCAATCGAGTTCAGTAGGCCAATCGGGGCACGACGACCACTATGGATACGGTCACTTGGACACAGCCGCCTTGTTGAGTGCAGCAGCGTAGTCAGCCTTTGCGTTGAATTCCGACTAGAGTGCCGCCGAACATTGGTACGAAACCGACATTGTGAGTGTCGTTGAGCATCTTCACGAGGGTGATCCACTCGTTGAACGCCGCCACCTTCGCCTCCTCCGAACTCGCCTCATCACCCTCCAGAATTGCCAAGTCACCTGTCGGGACATCCGGCTCGTTTGTCAACAGAAGACCGTTATTGGATAGTAGAGGGATTGCAGCCATCACACACTCGACCTGTCGTTTCCAGCCGACATCGACGATGCAGAGGTCGATTGGGTGGGGGATTGGCGGCGCTTCAGGGGCGGCGATGTCGGGAGTGGTTGCGAATGCTGCGTTCCAAGCATTCACATTGGCAACGACATCAAGCCATTCAGCGACGACGACATCTGCCCATTTGCTCGCTTCGTAGCGTCGCATGAGGCGAGTGAGAATGATTCCGAACTTCCCGCCCGCCTCGATCATGGCGTATCGGTCAGGGCGGAACTCCTCATCCTGCCATAAATCGAACAGCCATGAGGAGAGATGGCCGATGCCAGCGCCAACTTCGACCACATTTGCAGGTTTGTGTCTCGCCGCCACATCGCGAATTCGACGGCGGACTGTCAGCGGCAGCGATTCGAGGTCCATGTGCTTGAGTTGCTCACCAATGTTGGCGGCTATTTGCGGCTCCTCGCGTATTAGTTCCTCATGCTTGGAGAGCAACGCGTCTAGAGGGTGCTCCGGCTCCTCTGCTTCGCTCTCCATGCTACTCGCTGCCGGAGGTTCCGGTTCAAGCCTTGCCACTACGCTGTTTTCACTCAAAGGGTCGCCTTGAAGAGGGATGGGCGCTCGCCCGGCATCATGGCCGACTCCGAGGATACTATCGAGGAGGTGGAGAACATCACTCTCTGCCCCGGTTGCGGCGATGAAGGGGGACATGAAGTCCTGCGCACAACCGAGCGCGGAAGCGGTGTCGACCATCTTGTTCGTTGCGAAGGTTGCTCAAAAGTTCACACTGTTATGGTTCGACCTCCAAAGGGGGTTTCAGTCAACTTCACGCTCTCTGAAGGGGCCGACAGTCGTCGGGCTAGCATCGAAGTCGATGGTGACGAGCGATTCACCATCGGCGATGTGTTTGAGCATGACCATGCGGAGTGGGAAATCACCCGACTTGAGATGGCCGATGCCACCTCATCGAAATCTGCCGCAGCTAGCGATATCAATGTGGTCTGGGCGGTTCGCAAAGACCGAGTGATGGTCAAGATGACCTTCACCGACGCCGACTATTCGTTCTCTGACTCCATCATCTGTGAACCTGACCGGGAGTTCCACTGTGGAAACATGTTCGTCCACGAAGGAAGGGAATGGCGAATACGGGCCCTACACACCGGACAAGGTAGGAGGCTTACGGGAAAGTTGGCGGCGAGTCGGATTCGGCGAATCTTCCTTCACAAACCTCAGAGCGAGTGGGAGTTGGAGGAGCGCGAGCGCAGGGAGCGGGGTCGCTGGCGAGGTCAGGAGTTCGAGGGCCGAGAAGAGCACCAACAGCGAATTCGAGATTCCAACTTCAGTCGCTATACAGAGGAGTAGGTCCGTTCAAAGGCACTTGCTCTCAATCTCAACGCCGATTCGTCCACGGCATCAGGAACGCCTTGGTGATGTGAACGGCAACATCGGGATTCTCTCGCAGCCGTCGCATGCTGTATTCGTACCACCGCTCTCCATATGGGATGTAGACGCGAACCGGATGGCCTGATCTTCGCAACTTCCGTCGAATCTCACCTCTGATTCCGAGCAACATCTGAAACTCACACCCAGCACCCTTACCTGGCCGGGCTGGCCCAGCCCCCTCTCTCGGGTCCGGACCTTCGGGCGTCATGCCGCGCGAACGAAGTTGTTCGAGTGCGTCGTGAATGAGCGGTTTGTCATGGGTTGCAATTCCGACATAGGCGCCAGAGTCGAGCATCAGAGAGAGAGACTCCGCGAATGCGGTGTTGATTGGGTGGTATTTCGTATGGGCTATATCTTCGGGTTCGAGGTAGATTCCCTTACAGAGTCGGAAGTCCGCTTGCGGTCCGAGGGCGTTGCAGACTGCTCGCACATCGTCAGGGGTTCGGAAGAGCCGAGACTGCAGTACTGTGCCTACATTGGTTATGCCCTTTCCATGCATTCGAAGGACGATGTCGATGGTCGCCTGAGTTACCCGGTGGTCCTCCATGTCCAACCTGACGAAAATGTCGTGCTCAGCTGCCTTCGCGAGGAGCGCTTCCATGTTGGCGTAGGCCTTCTCCTCGTCGATGAGAAGTCCGAATGCGGTCGGTTTGATCGAGAGGTTTGCTTCGAGGTCGTTCTCGACTATTGCGTCGATTAGTCGGTCATACTCATTGACGAAGTGGTTCGCTTCCTGCATGTTTGAGATTTCCTCACCCAAAACATCGATGGTGAAGGAGCAGCCCTCCTTGGCACCCAGATTCTTCATGATTGTGACTGCTGATGCCAAGTCCTCTCCAGCGACATAACGCTTTGCTACAAGCCCGACGATGAAGCGCGGCATCGCCGGTAAAACGCGAACAACGATGCGACCGAAGAGACCCATGGCTTTCGCCCCGCATGGCAGAACAGCGCGTCAATCCTTTGACGATTACCGATGGCTATTCAGTCGAAATCTCTAGTTCGACCGATTGAAATCTCGAGTTCGGCACAGAGCCGCTTGATGGCTTGCCGCTGCCACCCCTTGAACGATTTCCGGTCGAGATGGGCGATGATTTGGCCGCCTGGAAATGCCTCTCGGGTACTCTGGACACAGACTCGAATAGAGTGATTCCACTGACCCGAGGGGAGTTCTCCTGTGATTGAGTCCCATTCTGGTTCGTCTGGCTTCTCCATCTCAAGTGCGTAGCCAGCGATTTGATGGCCCGCCCAGCAGTCGGTCTTGCGAATCACATCTGTGTGGCGGGGAGCGTAATGGCCACCACCGATTCCAATCATCACCTTCGCAGTACCCCGTTCATCGTCCGATAATATGGCCCAGTCTCCAAGACCGCCACCGCCGTCGAGTCCAAGCCCTTCAGTGATGACATCAGCCCACGCCTCAGCCGCATCACGCCGGTCCCAATGCGACTCAGATGAGCCGATTTCAACGAACAGGGTCGGAACCGATAGGCTCGGTCCGTGATGCGTGGTCTCGATGGTCAACTCGAACTCAGAAGTCAGCGAGTGGTCCTCTGCAGCTTGGCACATCCGCCGATACCAGGACGCAAACCGTGGATTGGGCAGGACCACCTCACCCTTGACCCCGCCGAACTCGGCTGCCTCACCAACCGGTGACTCGCCGGGCACTCCGATGACATGCAAGGTCAGACTCGGGCGTCCACTCGCCGCAAAGTGCCGTGATAGGAAGATGACCTCCGACACCTCGACTTTCGCTCCCGCCTCATACCGTTCATCCAATTCGTCCTGCCAGAGAAGCCGGTCATTGAGCCACCAGATGTGAACAGGAGCTGTATCGTGGGCCCACGCCCTGTCACCTTCCACAGAGGTGGTTTCAGTCCACCCCCCACGGCCTAGCAACGCATCCCCCTGAATGGTCGAGGCTATGTCTGGTTCAGAAATGATCAACAGTGATACTGCCATCTTCATTCCTCCTCTATCGAGCCGGAAAGGGCGAGAATCGGAAGTAGTGCCAGAGCCTGCCCCTCTGCTGCAAAGGTCATGGTCCACTCAAAGAAGGCGGCGATGGAGAAGTTACCAGTTGGAATCATGATGCTCATCAGTATGAACGAGAGAATGCCTGAGCCTGCCAAAGCCCAGCGAATCTTGTTGACGCTCCAGTTCCGATAGGTTAGGGACTGGTCCAATTTGCCTCGAGAGACCGCGATGAATACTCCCCAGATGTAACTGCCATGAAAGATGTTCATCGCATAGAAAAGATGCGTCATGAGACTGACATCGAAGGGGTGACGGGTAATCATCACCATGGATATTCCAATAACCCAGGCACTGACTAACTGCCCGACATTTGCACATCGTCGCCACTGTGAGCCATTAGAGGCCTTCAAAGAGGATTCCGTGCGAAGGAACATTTCGATTCCCAAGAAGCAGAACAAGAGTCCGCCAAGGGCTAGACCTATGTCGAATACTGCCTTCTCGGGATAGAAGACCCCTCCACAGGAGATGAAAGGAGGCATACCGTCGGGGAATATTGCCAATGAGCTGAGAGTATCATCACCGGGGATGGTGATTTGACTGGACAGATCCATCGGTTCATCGCGTGGTCCGCCACCAAATTGCATCATTATCTGGCTGAGGATGCAGGCACCTAGAACCAAGACGAAGCCGGCAATCACCGCCTTACGTAGAAGCTGGTCGTTCACGAGACTCTCAGGCAAGGCCATCAGTCGTCCTCCAACAGTATCCTAAACGCTTCCAAGTCGAAGAGAGAAGCGGCGACTGCCATCGCCTCCTCGGGCTCGAACCAGCGCGCCTCTTCGACCTCGTCGGGCTTGAGTTTGAATTCTAGTCCATCTTTGACATCAAGCAGATAGGTGAAGGATACCCAATTGATTCCATCTGCTGTGAAAATCCTCTCTTGAACTATGAATTTGTCATCGCCAGCTCTAGGCTCACCGGCCTCCCCCAACGGATCCGGAAGTTGCAGTTCTACTCCCAACTCCTCTATCAGTTCCCTCTCCGCCCCTTCGCGAGGGTGTTCGGCATAATCGAGGAAGCCACCGGGAAGGGTCCAGTGTCCGGTGAAGAAGCCACGCTTGACTTTCTGAAGAAGTACTTGTCCGGAAGGGTTTCGGAGAACTACTTTCGATACTACTCTATGGAGCGTTCTATAGACGGAATCCCGGGCTGCCGGGTGTACTGCTGAATCGGAAATCAGGTTGTCCTTCCACGCCCAGTCCTTCGGCCATTCGATGTCAGGAAGTGCATGAGTTACCTCGTGCCAATCCTCGCCGAGTTGAAACCGGTTGGTCCGTCTGACCTCCCAGGTGATTCCCATTGCTGCTGCCTCCTCCTCCGATGGGAGCCGAAGTAGCCAGCCATCGCATGAATCGCGGCCCTTTTCTGGAAGTTGAGGACCATTGCCATCACGGTCGACAAGCAGCACCTTGCCGTCGTGCTCGAGGTAGAGGTGGCGCTCAGCCATGGCTCTCGATTGGAGGGGCAGTCATCAATCCGCCGCTCGATGGTCCACGGGTGCCGCGGTTCAGTATCCCAGCAACTCAGTCAACTGTTCCTCGTAGAAGGCGCCCGAGCCCTGTAGGCTCTCAAGTTCCGCATCCTCAAGTTCCAGTTCAAGTATGCTCTCAACCCCTCCAGCGCCCAGCACGACTGGCACTCCGATGTAGATGTCATCCATCCCGTACTGACCAGTTAGATAGGCTGAGCAGGGAAGCAGTCGTTTCCTGTCGAGAACAATCGCCTCTGCCATGATTGCGGCAGCGCTGCCCGGTGCGTAGAATGCTGAGCCCTTCTCAAGGAGTTTGACGATCTCGCCACCGCCTCCGGCAGTTCG
>CAZPJQ010000024.1:0-15374 GCA_964586945.1 uncultured Candidatus Poseidoniales archaeon | reverse complement strand
CACGCCTTTGGAGAATACGGCTCACCAAATGCGCTCGGCGACGCTCGCTGGACTGACGAGTTGATTCTCGCCACCTGGTACATGGCGGAAACCGGCAAGGTTCCTGACGACCTGAACTACAAGACCGGAAAGAGCGGTGGCGGCTTCGACCGGTTGGACTTCAAGTTCCTCTCCGAATCCGAGTGGGTGGCAGACCCCGAGTCAATAGCCACCAGCATTCCTCTCAACCGCAGGAACGACCACCGGAAGCAACTCATCCCATCCATCCCCATCTACGGAGGAGGCATGTCATACGGCTCAGTCTCGGTGAATGTGATGATGGCGAGGGCTAAGAACGCGGAAAAGTGGAACACCTACATGTCGACCGGTGAGGGTGGCTACCCTCTCGACCTCTACGCCCACAAGGACCACGTCATCACCCAAGTTGCGACCGGCTACTTCGGCGTTGAAGAGAAGACGATTCAAGCGGCGCCGATTGTCGAGTTCAAGTATGCACAAGGTGCGAAGCCGGGACTTGGTGGCCATCTGTTGGCGAGCAAGGCTGGCGAGGAGGTGGCGAAGATGCGCGGCAGCGTACCGTTTGTCAGTCTGTTCAGCCCGTTCCCGTTCCACTCGACCTACTCGGTCGAAGACCACTCGAAGCACATCGACTGGATTGAGACGGTGAATCCTGATGCTCTGATAGCGGTGAAGGTCTCGACGCCTCACGATGTCGACATGGTGGCGGTCGGCTCCTACTATGCAGGGGCACACATCATCCATTTGGACGGTTCCTTCGGAGGCACCGGTGCGGCCCCTGAAATCGCCAAGAAGAACATCGCGATGCCGATTGAACTGGCTCTCCCCAAAGTGCACAAGTTCCTCATCAAGGAGGGAGTTCGTGACAAGGTCACTCTGATTGCCAGCGGTGGGGTTCGTACTGCGGATGACATCGCCAAGGCGATTGCCCTCGGGGCAGACGGGGTGGTCCTAGGAACCAGCGATTTGGTGGCGATGGGATGCACTCGCTGTGCCAACTGCGAAGGTGGACCATCCGGCCGCGGCTGTCCGTGGGGATTGACCACCACTGATGTGGAGTTGCAGGAATGGGTGCAGCAGGATTGGGCAGTCCAACGACTTGACAACTACTACACAGCCGTCATGTGGAGGCTCAAGGACATACTGAGCAAGTTAGGGCTGAATGATGTCAAGGAGTTGGTCGGAAGAACCGATCTGCTCCGCTACACAGAAGGTGAAGATTGATGCAGAACTCGGAAGCCATCCTTGACGCTCGCCGTGCACTAAACCGCACTCTCCCTAAGTTTGAGATGCACGACGAGGACGCCGCCGAAGGTGGCTGTGGGGTCATCGGCCTGGCGAGTGAGATTCCTGTCGCTGGCCGTCACCTCTTCAAATCACTTGAACAGATGCGGAACAGAGGAAACGGCAAGGGTGGCGGTGTTGCTCTAGTCGGCATGGAAGCGTACCAGTTCGGAGTCAGTGAGGAAGTCCTAACAAACGATTACATGATTGCAATCGCCTATCTCGACAATGCAGTCAGAGCTGATGTCGAAGAGATGTTCATCCACACAACCTTCGAGGTTGACCATGTCCATGAGATGCCTACGATGGAGAATTGGGCAGAGGAGTTGCCAGCCCTCGATGACCAACCACCGGATGTGGTCTGTTATTTCGCCAGACCAAAACCCGCAGCGATTGAGAGATTCAAGGAAGAGAGTGGGCTTTCGGAAAGCGATTTCAGCGACCGGAAGGCGATGCTGGACGAATTGGTATTCAAAAATACACACCTGCTGAATGTCGAGTTTTACGCCACGGACCAAAGGGCGGACGCGTTCGTTCTCAGCCATGGGCAGAATATGCTGATTCTGAAGATTGTCGGTTATGCAGAAGATGTGATTCGCTACTATAGACTGGATGATGTGACTGCCCATGTATGGATAGGCCACCACCGGTATCCGACCCGTGGAAGAGTAACTCACCCGGGCGGCGCACACCCCTTCGGACAGGGAATCGACGCCGCACTCGTGCACAATGGTGACTTCTCAAACTATGTCTCGGTCAAGGATTACCTCGGCCAACGTGGAATGGAACCACTCTTCTTCACAGACACTGAGGTTGCCGCCTTGGGATTCGACCTGCACAGCCGAGTGTATGGCTACCCGATGGAGTATGTGATCGAGAGCCTGGCACCGACGAGTGAGTTGGATTTCGTCATGCTTCCAAAATCGAAGCAGGAGGTGTATGAGGCGATTCAGAAGACTCACATCCACGGCTCACCCGACGGGCCGTGGTTCTTCATCATCGCACAGGCTGCCGGCGATGTCCACCGACTGATGGGCATCACAGATACTAGCATGCTGAGGCCCCAGGTATTCGCCTATCAGCGGGGCGATGTCGGAATCGCCTTCTGCGGCTCGGAGAAGCAGGTCATTGACGCGGTACTGGAGAGTCTAGCCGCTGAGGACAGTCGATTCTGGCGCCGCTGCGACGAGTATTGGAACGCACGTGGTGGCTCCTACACCGACGGTGGCTCGTTCATCTTCGATATCGTACCGAAGGAGGGTGGCAGTCACGAACTCATCATGACCAATAAGTTCGGAACTCTCGTCAACACTCATCCCGATGGCAATTACAAGATTGAAGAGTCAGCGATGATGTCAGGCTTCGAGTGGCCCGAGGGATGGACGCCCGAAAATGTGTTTGAGAGCATCACGGCACTGCTTCCCGAACTCGACTGGAGCGGGGCTCGCGCCCTGTTGTCTGAAATTTCCTCGTACGCTCAAGAGAACTCTAGAAAGGGAGCCGTGGAATTGCTCTGCCTGATGCTCGACAGAAAATACGACTGCGGAACACTCCGCAGAAGCCGGTGGCTAGACTTTGTCGAAGATGCCATCTACGCCACACTTCAACACGCGGCAAACAAGCCATGTGAACACTACATCGGTCAACTGACACTCGGTCATCGGCCAGAACCGACATCGGCCGAGCAGACAATCGTCATTGACGCCCGCCCCTATCCGATAGAAGGTATCGAGTCGCTGGCGCGCGAATTGGTCGCACTTCACCGGCAGGGTTGGAGAAGGTTCGCTGTCCTCCACTGTCACGGCCACCGCTTCATCGGCAACGGCTTCGGCCCCGAGACGGAAGATGTGCACATGGATGTGTTCGGTTCAGTCGGCGACTACCTCGGCTCAGGCTCAGATGGAATGACCCTAGTGATGCATGGAAACGGCCAGGACCAGATTGGCCAGATTCACAAGTGTGGAACTCTCGTCGTCCACGGTGATGTTGGGCAGTGCTATGGATACGGCGCCAAGGGGGGCGAGTTATTCGTACTGGGCAACGCCGCAGGCAGGCCTATGATCAACTCAGTTGGCGGCCCCAAACTCGTTGTCAACGGCACCGCACTCGACTACCTCGCTGAGTCATTCATGGCGGGCGACCCACTCGAAGGGGGCGGATTCGTCGTAATCAACGGCATCCGGATCAACGGGCGTGGTGAGGTTGAGGACTTGGAGACTCCCTATCCGGGCGGCAAACCGTTCCGCCTCTCGTCAGGCGGCGCAATCTATGTTCGTGACCCTCGAAGAGTGCTTTCAGATTCACAGCTAAACGGTGCCGCATTCACGGAATTGGGCCAAGCCGATTGGGATGTCGTGGAACCACTTCTGATGAAGAACGAGGAACATTTCGGCATTACTCTGGCTCGGCTGCTCACCATCGATGGTGAAATTCGAGCACCTGCTGAGATCTATCGTAAAATCATCCCACTGAAGAACAAGGCCCTCTCTGTAGAGGATTCCTGGGCTGCTAAACACGATTGAGGAGCGCTACGAAGGCGTGGTTGAGGTCTCGATGGGGCCAACGATGGGATCAGTCGTCGCAAGGCATGGTGGCCCACACAAGGCTCGCTGAAAGGAAGATGAGCACTGAGCCGAACCAATCGGGCTCTCCGGGCGAGGCCGAGGAGTCGATGACGCCGTTTTGCAACAGCATGTTGTCGATGAGCATCGCCCCCCAATCCAAAGTGCAGCCAGCGTTCGGGTCTGCGACGACGCAACCAGTGGCAAGTCCGTTGAATAGGTTCCAGATTAGGGCTGCAAGGGCGATGAAACCGGCGCTCAAAATGGCTAGATTCACGGCTGGTGACTGCAATACCTCGAACTTGGGAAACCAACGAGAGAGGTGCGAGCGGTCGTTCCACAGCCACTCGTTAGCCCATTCTGACAGAGAGGAACCACCAGTACTCGAGGCGGCGCCATCGGTCTCCCCCTCAGTCGACTCGGGATTGACCTCGTCAACGGCCTCGACCGCGGCATCCACTGCCGCTACGAGGTCTCCGTCGACCTTCGCCTCAACACCATCTTCGTCTGACATTAGCATGGGTCGCACCGTCACTGACTTTGACGATTTCCCGAAACGACTCGGTTATTTGCCGATTCTCGACACATTCACCGCCTGCGGGGAGGGCGCTTGATTCCAAGCCGTTCTCTAACTAGACGAATCTTTCCTGATGCGGTCACAGAGGTAATCCCATCGACTCCCGCCTCTAAAATTGGGCGCGCTTCGATGTAGACCGCAAGAGGCAGCCGGAGAATCGCATTCTGCTCAACGAAGTCATAGAGACGCCAGTCGTCACCGAGAACAGCGATCTCGCAGAGAACCGCTTCCAACTCTTCTCGGCTCGCGATCTCCTTTGGGATGGACAATCCAACCCATCTATGCTTGCCGCGAGCAGCCTTCCGTATCTTCGCCACGAGCGGGCGTAGACGCATCGGCCTTAACAGGAACGGGGCTTGGGAGGGGTGAGGGGGAGTGTGGAATTGGTTGATGAGGCTCATCACGGGGAGGACTTCAGCCTCGGCGACCTGCTGTCAACCCTAATCGATCTGCGAACTCTGCCGCATGTCATCCTCCTAGTGGTTCTGAGCGCAATTCTCTACATCATGGCACAGAGCTCTGTGCTTGGCACAACATACGCCGCAGTGGGCTTCCTGTCACTTTCGATGGCCTACGCATTGACCGGATATCTGACTCGATACGACTCAATTCATCGATTGGTAAGGGTGGATGGACTAGCTGAGGGCTCATTCCTTCAATCACTCATGTTGCGCTCACTTCGGGCATGGTCGCTTCCTCTCGTGCTGACACTCGGCCTCGGTGTTTGCCTCTCCATCCTACTGAAGACCGACGAGAGAATGCAGGAATGGCTCCCTCTCGCACTCGCCTCCCTCTTCCTGATTTGGTCGGCGGGCCAAGCAGTTTCGTTCCGTTCGGGGACTGGCGCTTGGTTATCTGGAAAGGAGAGGGCGCGTGACCGAAGCGAGCGTAGCGGTGGGGTGAACAGCATCATCACCGTACACATGTTGGCTGTAGGTGGATTTGCCATTGCGATGGCGTTCGTGTTTGGTTACGCTACAAAGAGCAGCGGGGATATTGAATTCGGAACCCATCTGACCTGGATATCATTCGTGATTTTAGCGCTCGCGATACAGGGGGGAATGTTCTACCTCCTGCGGGAGATGCTTGAGAAGGTCTGCGCCACTGAAGGTGGTGCCCGCTTCGCGCTTACTTGGGGGCTTGCTTCCCAGTTGTTCTTCACCTGGCATCTTACCAGTGCTTGGAGACGGCTGTTTGAGGAACCTTCTGCAGGTGGGATGATTCTCGAGGAGGCTATTCTAATGGCTGTGACCGTGGTGCTCGCCATTTGGGCTCTTTCGAGTCGAAGCGTCAAGCGGGGTGGCAAGATGTTCACGACTGAGAACGCACTCTTCTGGGGGCTCTCGTTCGGTTTTGGATATGCAGGGAGCATCGCCATGATCACTCGAATCACGGACCTCTTTGCGGAGGGCAGCCTCGCTACGACGATGGGGGTTGGTCATCTCGTGACCGCACTCACACTTCTGTTGATTCACAGGGCAGCCCTGTCAGGGCATGCCAAGCGGCTGAGTGAGTCGGCTTCGAAGGTACGCGGGGGCGATGGCATTGGTCCCGATGATGAGGAGGATGCTGTCGTGGTAGATGTCGACGATGCGAACATGGAATCCAGCACCGAATCTAAGGAAGCGGCGGCAGAGGATGATGAAATCGGCTATGACGACCTTGACGACTTGGACATCCCTGAGCCGGTATTGGAGTAGTCAGAGACCACTTACAACTGCGATTACTCGCATGCGGCCGTCGAGACCATCCGAATGTCTGGCGCCCAAGATAACCTGGGCGTCAGGGTGAAGTCCGCGGGTGAAAGCCTCGGAAACCTGCTGCATCTGAGCGACCGTCATGTGTTTGCCCCCCTCAAGTTGGAGCAGACAACCTGCTGCGCCACCGACATCGAGTGAAGCGAGGGGGGCAGCCAACGCTGAGAGGAATAGAGCATCGGGGTCGTTGGGGTCGCCTTCTGCGACAATCATTGTCGCGGAGCCGCTGATGCGAACTACATTTCGTAAATCCATCAAATCGAGATTGATCAGACCGACCTGCCCGAGGGTGAGGATGAGCCCTTGAACCAACTCCTCGATGTAGGATGGTTGAGTTTTCCAGTCAACCCCTCTGGCCCGTGCCTGCCATGCGAGGCGGTCGAGAGAGAGATGGACACAGACGTCGGATTCATCTTCCAATCTTCCAATCGCCTCGAGTGATATCTCGTTTCGGACGGGTTGGTCCTCAAACGGTAGTGCCGAAATGGTGAGAACTAGCGCGCCCTTCCTCCTAGCCTGTGCCGCGAGGGCAGGAGCAGCTCCCGAACCGGCGCCTCCTCCAAGAGCGGTGAGGAGCACCAGAAGTTCCACAGGCTCAAGGATTGTCTGCATGATTGCAGTTGAACGACGGTACTGCGCCTCAGCCAACTGTGGTAAGGCAGCACATCCTTCTATAGAGTTCTCGCCAAGCGGGAGACAGTGCGCGTGGCGTGCATCTTCGAATGAGCGTTCATCAGCATCGACCAACAACAGGTCGGCGTGTTCCGAACACTTCTCATGGGCTCTTCGGGCCCACAGGCAACCAAGGCCACCAACGCCCGCAACCAACAGACTCCCGTCGTGCACAGAAGGTCTTCGGACTGCCAGTCCGTTGAACTTTCTCTTTGGTCGATGAGGAATAATTCACTCGAAATTGATGAATCTCGATACGATTATCGACCAATGATTTCAAATCGCAGCCACTGGCGAGTTCGGAGCCCCGTCAAATTGTCAAACCTGCTCAATCGTAACTTGCGTAGCGTTCGTATCGGCGCCGTTCATCCCGTGCCCAGGCGTTGTCCGGCTCAAGTTCGAGGACCTTGGAGTAATACTCGACAGCCCTTTCAAACTCGGAGAGATATTTACCGTAGAGGTGACCGAGGTTGCTCAGAACTGGTATGCAGTTTTCATCGTCTTCGAGCATTCCAAGGAGGACCTCCTCGGCGCCGCTCAAATCGTGCATTTCCATCTTTGTCTCTGCATCGTCGAGAGAGGTGAGTTGCTCATCACTCAGAGAGTAGACATTTCTCCAACCTCGCTCCGCCATCAACACTCCCTGCCGACTCCAACTTATGACCCCTTTTGAGGCCTGTACCTCACCCGCGCGCACACCTGCACACGAGGGCATTAATCGCAGAACCCATGTAGGGTTGCGGTAAACGGGATACTGCGCCGCTATTCCCACGGGGCAAACAGCAAACGATTATTAGACCCACACAAGTCGGCCACTTCACCTTAGGTTGGGTCTAATATGAAGGGTCTAACTAACAGCCTGAGGCCAGCCGTCATCCTGCTGCTCGTAGGTTTGCTTTTGGGAAGTGGTTCATTCGCCGAATCGAGGGGAATAACCGGTGACAGGGCGGAGGGTGACAGCGATGTTGCGAAGACGGGATGTACCTGCCATACCGACAATGTAATCGCCCCTACTGACTCCATGACTCTCATCATCGAGGGCGTGCCATTCGGTTGGTCTAACGGCGAGAGTTACGAACTCACTATCCAACTCATCGGTGGCCCAGAAATGGACACTAGTTCCAATACTGGTGGCTTCTCAATGAGGGTCACTTCTGGTGTGCTCAGCGCTGGCAGCGGCTTTGATGGCAAGGTCAAGAATGATGGTTCCGAACAGACACTCACCCACACCGCGGCAGGAGCGCAGACCGAAGACAGAACATGGCATATCGTCTGGACCGCACCAGTTGCCGGAAGTGGTGAAGTGACAATTTGGCTTGCGGGCAACTCAGTCGACGGTAACGGCGCCGCGATGGCGCCTGATTCATACAATCGCCTTTCATTCTCGCTTCCGGAGGGAGGCGATTCCGGCAACACTCGGACTATCTTCGCTGGCGATGGAAATGTTCAGGCTCCCGCTGCCGAAGGAGGCCACACTGACCTGCACAGCATGGGTGCCCCGTTCCGAGCTCACTGGCTCGGTCTGCTCGGCTTCGCCTCTGTCATCTCGGTGATTATCTTCTGCGGCTTGTTCCTTCGCTACGGATTCAGCCACCACTATGTCGGACGCAGCAATCTGCTGCACCTGCGCATCAAGCATCTGCGGAGAGGTGACCAACTTTGAGCGCTGACGAGAAGTTGGACCAGTGGCGAGAAGCGCTCACCACCTACCTCAGCGAAAAGGAGGTGGGTGAATGAAGTCTGATGCCGTGACCACTCTGCTTGAGCAGGTCGCTCGAGGAGAAGTCTCTGTAGATGACGCTCGTACCGCCTTGGAGGGTGTCGAACTAGACGAGGCGACCTATGAGTCAGCCATCGACCATGGTGTATTCAACCAAGTCGAACCGGGTACAGTCGTACGAGCCAGCCTCTCACCGGGTGGCACTTCGGCACTCGTCATCCTCTTCTTCATCTGGGGATTCGGTTGGACTCTCTATTGGTCTGGCTCGCTTAGTTACGGTCTGTTCGCAGGCTGGGACCAACAACAACTCTCCTATCACATGGGGATGATAATGGTCACTCTGATGCTGATGGGCATGGTCTACCTGAAGTTCGTTATGCCTGACCTAGTCATCGTCAAGCACCGCCGAAACAAGTACATCGGCTCGAAGGATCCTGACAGTTGGTACGAATACGAGGTGTAGAGAAATGGCAAGACAATTCCGACTTCGCCCCTCTCCGACCGAAGGTGATGGTGCGGAGGCCGGTGAAAATTACAATCTCGACCGGCGCCGTTTCATGCGCTACTCGTTCAACTCAGCAGCCGGCATCATTACGATGGCTTCCTTTGGCTCAATCGGCTTCGCATCCCTTCTGATGGGTGCCACGGACTCGGCCGGTGCCGGAAACTCGATTCTCTACTGGGTCCCGAAGGGACAGGAAGACACCGTTTGGTTTGGTGCTGACCACCTTGGAGCGATGACCAAGTCAGCGTTTGAGGCGCAGGCGGCGAAGAGCGAAACCGGAATGGCCGGAGCACAGGGCGTATGGGGAGGCCTGCCGGTGAATGTCGTCTATGTGCCCCACGAGGAGAACATGAACTCCCCTCCAACCGAGGGCAAACCACGATTCCAATTCATGGATGGGGCCGACCAGACCGGGGCAGTAATCGGCTTTGGTGGCGAAATCGAGGAAATGGCGCAGTGGTCCTCTTTGAAGATTCATGACAACATCATCATCATCTTCTCACGCTGCCCTCACCTTTGCTGCATCCCCGGCTGGCAGTTGGTTGCCAACGACTTCACAGCAGACAACTGGCTACCCGGCGGATTGGATTCGGGTGGTAACAAACTGTTCTGCATCTGCCACTCGAGCAGGTACGACCCTACGGTCATCGAGAAGAACACGAACCGAAACAGAAAGAGCGGCACCGTTTTCGACTACTTCGGTGTGAAGAGAACCGGAGGACCTGCGCCTGTCGGATTGCCGCTGGTTCCATTTACTGTCAATAACGACATCCTTGAAGTAATCGATTTCGAGGCAGAGGGTATCGTCGAGATGATGGATTGGTACACTTTTTGCAATTGAGGAGATGAGAGGAATGAGAATGAATGAAACCCTCACGAAGCTCCGCCTTCAGCATATTCCAATGGGAGGTGTCGCCTGATGCTCCTACAATTCTGGTTCCTCTGGCTCTTCATCGTGCTGATCGTGGTAATTGTCGCCTTTACACTCCGGAAGGAGAACGAAGAGATTCCGCGCAAGGAGATACTTCGAGCAGTCGAGTCTTCGGGAAGCATGGGGATTGCGGAGAAGTTGTTCTTGTGGACCTTCTCATGGCTCGACACTCGATTCAGAATTCAGGATTACTGGGGAATGAGCCGCGACGCCTACCACAGCATGCACCGTCAGATGCCGCTGACCCACGCCGAGAAGTACAAGTTGCGCATCATCTGGTACTGGTATCCACTCTACTGCCTCGGTGGAATCTCATTCCTTGCCTTCATTCTACTCATCATAACGGGAACCGTCCTTGGCATCTACTATGTCCCTGGCGGAGACGGGGACCCAAGCCCTGCCTACGGCAGCATGCAGTTCATCATGCTCGAACTGCCGTTCGGATACATCATGAGAAGTCTGCACCACTGGGGCACTCACTTCATGGTCGCGTCTGTCTTTTTGCACATGTGCCGCGTCTACTTCACCGGCGCATACCGCAACCCACGAGAGTTGAACTGGCTCATCGGGGTCGGCTTGATGTTCTTCACCATCTTCTTCGGATACTCGGGGTATCTGTTGCCGTGGGACGCGTTGGCGTTCGGTGCCGCCACGATTGGAATCAACATGGCGAATTCGACTCCACTCATCGGAGGCTGGGTGGCGACGCTCATGTTCGGAGGCACCAGCCTCTCTGGAGCGACGGTCACTCGGATGTACTTCCTGCATGTCTTCATTCTGCCAGTGATAGTGACAACTCTAATCATAATCCATCTGTTCATCGTATGGGTTCAGGGAATTGCGGAGCCGCATTGATAGGGGGGTGAGAAATATGGGGATGATTGACAACTTCGGCAGAATAGCGGATGTTTACATCAGCGAGAAGGAGAAACTACGCGACGCTGCAGAGGAGCGCCGCAGAGTCTTCACCGGCCACCCCTTCTGGCCACACGAGGTTCTTCGAGACACTATCATACTCGGCGCGATGTTTGCTGTTCTCTCGTTCTACTCCTGGCTGATTCCGCCTCCCTTGCACGCCTCAGCCGACCCCTTCGCACAGGCCGGCTTCGTCTTCCCTGACTGGTATGTGCTGTTCTCCTACGGCTACCTCCGCTGGGGTGAATACCTACCGCAGTTCGACATTCCGCTCCCTTCCATCATCGGCAATTTCTTCGGCAGCCCTGTGATATCTTGGAATGCTGGTTGGTGGGGCTCATTCCTAACCGGAATACCGGTTGGTATCCTTGCCCTTCCGCCCTTCTTGGGGGGCCGTGCCAAGAGGGGTGTGGAGGATCCTTGGTTCGCCGCCGCGGGTGTGGTGTACCTCGCCCATGTCTGGTTCATCAGCGTCTACTCGATCAACATCTTCCTCGAATTGTATGCAAAGAACCGGAGCGATTTCTGCCAGCTGAATTCGCATGGTGGGTTGAATTGCGGTGTGAGGGCGCCGTGGCTCACTGAGGTTTTCAACGCCATACCTTGGTTACTGACCGGCTTGCTCGTCTGGATTGCACTCTATTTCGGAATAAGATGGTACATGGTCAAGTCTGCTGGAGCGCGAACAACTCCCGCCATGGGCAAGCAGGTGGCGCTTGGTACATTGGTAATCGCGGTGCTTCTCTCAGCTGCCTCATGGCCGGTCTACAATGGTGGCTTTTGGGACATTGGTGGGTTCGGAGCGATGGACGACATCGAGGACCTTGAGACTCTTCGCAATCAGCCGTCAGACACTCTACTGGCGATGGATGAAGGTCACCATTGGGAGTCGATGGAAGAAAACTGCCTCTCCTACGGAGCTAGTTCAGGTAACACCGAATGGCAGAAGGACATGTTCGAAGGAGTCGATGCTGAGAGTCGGGCGGATTACTGCCTCTTACCGGCAATGCAATGGCTCAATTGGGGGATCTACCAGCCGGTTCAATTCGAATTGATCGACTACAGCGATGCCAACAATCATCAGCAACCGCAGACCACTGATGGAGTGGTTGTCGGCGGTGTGAACATCGTTGAAGACGCTGTCAACTTCAACGGCAGCAACCAAATCTCACAGTCGTACGCGCTGAGTGTCGAGGACTTGGGACTTGACGAGGTGACCCTCGACATCAGTTGCACATTCCGCACCAGTACACGCAAGGCTGGAGCGCACACAATCGCTGCGAATGTCGTCGATTCTACGAACACCGTCGTCGCCTCGATTGGAGGTGACGCAGAGGATGGACTGACCTGCACACCGAAGACCTTCAAGGTCGCTCCTGGAGAGTACACGGTCAACTACCAGTTGGACTCGACCTTCGACACCGAAGAGAATGCGAGTGTCACAGTTGACTCGAGACTCTTTGTTCAGGCATTCCAACCACTGCTCTTCAACCCGGAGACCGGAATGGTGCTCGACCGGACCAACGCAACAGAACTCGCATTCTATGGAATAACCGGGGATGGCGCCCTTTCTGCCCTCTCTGAGGAGAACCCGACCTATCACAAGAATCCGAAGAGCCTCGATGCGAAGTTGACCTACTCTCTGTTCATTCCGCCTCTTGGATGTGGCGCAATCGTCTTCGTGGTCATGAGAGGCATGGCTCGTGGCTACGAGTACGAGATGAACAAGTGCTACGGCTGCGACCTCTGTGATGACGCCTGCCCTGTTCGAATGTTCAATGCTGGTGACAAACTGAACATCATCTACAACACCTGGAACAATGAGGACGACGGAGTGCCGATGTACTCCTGTCTGACCTGTACGGCTTGCACCAATGCCTGCCCTCAACTCGTTGACTATGACTCATATGTCGACATTCGCCGAAACCTCGTGGTCGGGGGCCCTCCCGCCGCCAACATCCCGCACACCGTTCTGCAGGCAGTATTGGCAGCAGAAGCAGAAGAGGAGTCAGATGAACTGTTCATTGCAATAGATGACTATCCGATTGACTCCACGGTTGGATACTATCCCGGCTGTGTAGACTATCTCGACCAGGAGATGGTCTTCAGCCATGTCAACGAGGGTACGATGAACCTCGGTGACACAACCACAGCCGCCTTCACCCTGTTCGAGGAGATGGGAGAGGATGTCACCTACCTCGGGCGAGACTTCCTCAAGTGCTGTGGGCACGACCAGAAGTGGCAGGGGATGGAGGAGGTCTTCGAGAAATTGAAGGCGTACAACAAGCAGAAGCTTGAGGCGAGCGGAATCGAAACTCTCGTCAGTAGTTGCGCAGAGTGCTTCCGCACCTTTGCGATGGACTACGACCTTGAAGGAATCAAGGTCATGCATACCACCGAGTATCTCATCGAGAACGGCTTTGACATGGACCTTGCAGTCGACGACGAGATGACCGTTACCTTCCACGACCCCTGTCGCCTCGGCCGACAGATGAACATCTACGATGGGCCCCGAGATCTCATAGAAGGGGTCGAGGGTGTGAACCTAGTCGAGATGGAGCACACCAAGGAGGATGCGATGTGCTGCGGTGTCTCGAGCATGATGTCATGCAACGAAGATAGTCGCACCGTCCGAGTTCAGCGCTTTGAGGAGGTCAGGGCGACGGGAGCTGAGGTGATGCTCACCTCCTGCCCGAAGTGCGTCACCCACTTTGAGTGCCTCAAGTTCGAGGGCGACCCGAGGCACGACTTCGAGATTCTCGATGTGGTCTCATTCCTCGCTCGCCAAGTTGAGGCGAAGAAAGAGCAGCCTAGCAATGTGTCCGAGGTTTTTCAACAACCGACAACGGACGAGGTTGAGGCGTGAAAGCACGACTTGATAGCCAAGATGCCCGAAGGTGGCTCGCATGACTACGATGGATGAGTTGCGAGCCCGTCGAAATGCAGAGGCCGCGCGCATCAGATTGAGTCTAAACAAGATGCACACCAAGGCAGCCGAGGAGGTCCGCGGAGGCGACAGCGTGGTCGCGTTCGTGAACGAGGACCAGTGCATCGGTTGTGACCAGTGCCTCATCGTCTGTGACGACGATGCAATCGAACTCTATGACAAGCCATTGAGAAGCCCGATTCTAGACATCGAAGTCAACATGAAAGCAAAGATTCTGCGCGATGAATGCACCGGATGTAGGCTCTGTGTGTTGGCCTGCCCGACAGACGCAATCGTGATGATTGACAGGTGATGTGATGGCGAACGATGAACAGACGGCCGAACCCGAGGAAGAGGGGGGTGCCAGCCAATCGGACAGGGAAGAAGACCCGGTTCGGTTTGGTGCGGAGTTTGGGCCCTACCGGTCACAGCAGAGCACTGGGGTCTCCCTTTCGACCTTCAAGACCCTCGTCTGGGTCTCCAACATCGGTGGCCTCCTACTGGTGGTCTTTGCCCTTGAGATGATGGTTGTCCAACAGCGATTCTACTGGGGATTGGCAGCGGCGATTGCCGGGATTGCGATAGCGCTGTTCCCATCGAATTACGAAATCGTCGGCATGGAGCCGCTCGATGAGGGGAGTGATGATGCGCCAAGTGACCCCGCCGAAGAGGTCAAGGACTCGGAATCCTGAACACCAAGTGTGGTGGAATTGGGTTCTCGGGCCGTGGACACTCCTCTTGGAAGAGTTTTGATCGAAGCGAGTCATGAAGGGCTTACACGGATTCAGTACAGCGATGAGAGTGTGAATGACTGTGGCGTCGGTCGCGCTCATCTCGATGCCGGCGAAGCGTGGTTGAGCGGCTACTTTGACGGCAGCCCGACCAACGAGCCGAAACTTGACTTGAGCAATTTGACACGCTTCCGCGCCAAGGTCGCTCGGACGCTTATTCAAGGAACTCGCTTCGGAGAGGTCGTCTCGTATGGTGAACTGGCGATTGCTGCCGGCAGTCCGAGGGCGAGTCGCGCAGTAGGCAGCGCGATGGCTGACAATCCATGGACTCTGCTAGTGCCTTGCCATCGTGTGGTGCGGTCAGATGGCATCATCGGGAATTACTCTGCACTCGATGGAGGTGCGACAAAGCGTTGGCTACTCTCACACGAAGGACAGCAATTCGATTCGCTCAGACGCCTTGTCCGCGGAGTTCAGCTAGTTCGGCGCCCATCGCCAACATCGCCAACTCTGCGGTGAGGGCGTGCCAGGTGTCTGCTGAGCCGATGATGTCTGCGCCTCCTGCACTGGCAATCTCCTCAGGCGATATGAAGCGTGTTGAAGGAGTATTCAAATTGGAATTGACTCCCTTTTTGTCATTCGCTCTATAGAAGGCAGAACAGCCGTGACCACCCGCCCCGTAGAAGCAGGGCTCGATGACTGAGTCGGTCAGCTTGAGGGCGGTTGGAACCCCCTCTTGCAGAAGGAAGTCAACAGCATCTCGCCCTCCTTTGCCGT
>CAZPJQ010000023.1:0-15493 GCA_964586945.1 uncultured Candidatus Poseidoniales archaeon | reverse complement strand
TATCGATTTTGGGATGAACGCGGCGGGCGGCGACCGCGACGAGGACATCATCGATGGCGGCGAGGCCATGCTTGATTCTCGCCCACACCACGATATCACCTATGTTGAGGTGAGGCGACCCTTACCCTCTTTCACCCTTTCAGGCCGAAAAGGTGAGTCAGCGCAATTTCGGGGTATAGTGAGATTACTCGCCCGGCTCTGAGCCCAAGAACTCCAACAATCGGCTGCAACAGAGGTGGGCCCGTCCATATTTGAACTGAGCCTGACGCCCCCGAAGCACCAAGCATAGGCCAAGCTAACCCACAGGCCCAATGTGAGTACACGGGCCCAAGCGCGCCCGATATGTCATTATTGGTTGGGCCGACACGCCCCTCCATGCCGCCCGGCTGGTATGTGCTCCTCCTCATTGTGGCCCTCTGTGGCGGAGGCGCATGGTATGTCCGGAACTTCACCCATAAAGTCGAACTCCTCAGACTCATCGCGGGCGTAGGAATATGTTCGATGGTGGCTCTGGTCTGGTGGACTTGGCAGGTAGCGTAGGTGGGATGAATGGGGTCTTTGGTGGAGGATGACACACCTAGGGAGAATTCCCTAGCCGGAGCATTTCCAGTGCGCGCCCCAGTATGGTGGGCTCGCTGTGGAGAGGCAAGAGCCCATCCCGAAATTTCAGGTGTGACAGGGCGATTCGTTGTATTGAGACATCGCAAGACTTTCCGCAGATTCGAAGGTTTTCTTGCCCGTATCATGAAGGCTCCTGCCGAACTTCGCCGTCCGCTCGATGATTTGAACAGCCTGTTGTGGGAATTGTGCGATGGCCACCGAACATTCGAGGAGATATGCGGTTACATGGATGATGCATTCGGCGAGAAGGTCGCGCCTGCGGCTGAGAGAACAGAGGCAGCTCTTCGTCAACTTGGTGAGAGAGGTTTCCTGATGTTTTCTCATGAGCCATTTGAGGATGCTTGGTTGACTGGCCCCGGAATCGATCCAGAAGGAGGGCTCGGTCCTGCAAATGACCTTGATTCTGAGCCTGTTAAAGGGGACGCCGTCGAATGATAGATCAAAGTCTGGTCCCACAACGGGCGCAGACCTGTTGTCCAGATTTGCATTGCTCGTGACAGTATGCACCACATGATTCGCATTCAGCCCACTGATCCGTTTTCGCAAGTGTGGAATCACAGAAGGAGCAGTTAACCTGTGGTAGCGCGCCGCTTTGGGTGGATGATGGAGAATCCTCGGAAATGTCAGCCTCCTCTTCAGTTTCAGTCACAGACTCTTCTTCCGGTGTGGTACCTCCACCGAGAATTGCCGACGCTGCGCCAGGAACCATCCCGGTGCCGTCTGCATCGCTCGACTGTGCCCCCTGTTCATCCTTTTGTGCTCCAGGTGTGACGCCAAGACTTCCAAAGGCAGCGCTCAGTCCTGTTTGCTCTTGCGCCTCTGCAGTAATTACTGACGGTTGATGGGGTTGCTGAGGCTCTTGGGGTTGCTGATGAGGGACTAACTGTTGTTGGTGTACCTGCTGAGCGTATGCCGCCTGAGCTGAGGCTTGTTGCTGAGCACCCATCGCTTCCTCTGCTTTCAGCGCCGCTTCTCTACGATATTCAGTTATCTTCTCTTCACTCCATCCAGCAGCGCGGAATTGGTCATCTGAGAAAGCAGATGGTTCAGGCTGGCTGGTGGCAGCGACATGAACAGGTTGGGCAACCTGTCGTTGAGGAGAGGCGACAGGTTCCTCTTCATCTTCCTCCTCATCGTCATATTCAATCTCGATTCTTCGCCGTTTTCTGTTGATGGCGACGACCATGACAGTAACGAAAATCAAGAACACGAGTGCGATTCCAGCAATGAACAGGGGCATTTGTTCACCACTGACAATTGAGAGGGAAAAGCCACCCTGCTCTGGCGCGACCTCCTCTGATGAGATGGAGGGTTGAGCATACCAAAGCGAGGTACCATCACTGGACGAAATCGAAAACTCAAGTGGCACTTGACCAGCTACTGACGGTGCCGTCAGTTCACAATCCCATTGTAGGACGCGGCCGGCCGGGCTTGAAGGCACTACGATGAGCCATTCTCCGTCCCCACTCTCCTGGCTATTGCATAGAACACCCCAGTTGTCATTGCCGCTTACATACAGAGTCAGCTCTTCAGTGAACGAAGAATGGCTCGTCACATTGACAGTAAAAATGGAGCGTTGCCCGGGCTCAAGGATACTAGCATCGAGAATTGAGTGAGTGAAATAGACTTCGCGGTGAGAATCCACGGTGAGTACGAGAGTTCTTGTGACGGTCTGTGAATTCCCGTCGTTGTCATCAGTTCCCTCGACGGTGATCGTGAAAGTCACCTGCGTGCCCACTGGCACATCATTGGCGATTCCAATTACCAAGACTAGATCGTAATCCATTTGGGGTGGGATTGGGGCATCAATCCATTCGACAAGGCCAACGCTGGTTCCGCCAAATGTCAGAGAGGTAGAGATACCAGGTATCATCGAATCGGCAACTATGCGGATACGAATCGCCGGATCGACAGCATTTCCATCATTTCTCAAGGTCATGCCGAAGACATGGGTGGAATTGGTTCGAGAACTGATTTCAGTTGTATTGAAGGTAAGCATAGGGCGCGTAATCCTCTCAGTCAAAACCTCAAATGTATGGCTATTGTCTGAATCATCCAGTTCCGAGCCTTCTGTGGGAGCCACACTAATTGTCAATTCAATGTTCAAGTTGGCATCTTCACCCCCCGGTGGTGTGATGATCAATTGGAACTGTTTGACGTCCAGCCCCTCGTACTCCGGCGAAAGGGAAACTGGACCCGAGAGAGGGATGCCCTCGAATTCAATGACATACTGCCATGTCGAAGGGAGACCAGCGACCGAAACGGTGGCCAATTCGGGACCATTGCCATTGTTCTCAATTTCAAAGACCGCAGTATTTGCCTGCCCTGGTGTGACCGATTGTGGAGTATCAATTACCCTGAGAACCAATTCGTGTAACATCTTGACACGTACTCCACTGTAATCTGTTGGCACTGCTGAGGTGCCAGAAATCTGACTGACCGCTTCCGGCTTCAAGATTGGCGCCGGGTCCCCTGACTGTGCGGTCATCGGCGCGGTCAGTGTGACAATGATTCGGCTGGTCTCTCCCGACCTGACTACTAGAGTGGTCATGCCGGGTAGTGTTGCGTTCCAACTCCGCATACTCGACTCGTCAAGAGAGAAGGAGAATGAGTCTTGGCTGGTCGCATTGTTCCATATGGTGAAAGGAATCTCAATTGATTCCCCTGGCTCTATCCACCAACCATTGACGGGTACGTCTGACGGGTTCACGCCGACAGTGGCATCCGAAACCATGGATGCGGTCAGATTGACTCGTATGATATCGCTCACCGCTGGGTCTGCCTGACTGGTTGCGACGACATCTATTGATGCGGTCTGCCCAGGCAGGGCCTCTGAAGGAATGTCGGCTGCTATCAGAACTTCAGCAGTGCCAAGAGGTGAAAGGGTGACAGTAGATGGTTGATTGAACGAGATGCCGAATGACCAGTTGTCCCATTGAACAACTGGGGTCGATGAAATTGCAAAGGTGTCGGATCCGTCACCTTGGTTACTTAGGTTGATGGAGAACTCGCAGGAAGATCCCGGGAGACAGTAGATTGAATTTGGGACTCCAACCCACACAGGGATGTACTCAGGGTCTACAACCGTGTTGAGTACGACGCTGGCAGAGGTGGCGCCGTGAGTATCTGAAGTGATGGTTGTCGTCCCAGCATGTGTACCAGTAGAGGCGCTCGGCCCAGGTTTGATCTGCACCCGATAACTGATTGACTCACCGGCTTCCAGTTCTAGGGACATACTCGGTAGAATGGTTGAGCCAGTCATGTGTATGAACTGGTAATCCCAATCCGAGGGCAAGCCGGTCATCGACGGCGTAAATTGATCGGTGAGGTTACCCACATTTTGGATAGTCACGATGTGTTCAGCCCAATGACCCCTACGAGCGTGGCCATCGATTCCCTTAGAGATTGTAACACCGAACTCCTCTGGCCAGGCCTTCTCTTCGTAGATGAGTACAATGTCCTCAAACCAGTATCCCTGTTCATTGTTGACGCCGTCAGAGATGAATCTGAACCTGAATATTGTCTGCGAACTCAAGGTTGAAGTTGGGATGACGACACCCGGCTCTGCAGTCCCTCCCGGCCGGTTCAGTTCGTTTTGGATGAGCCAGCTGGTGCCGTCGGTCAAGTCACCATCGACTATTCCGCTGAGTGACAATCCGTTGTTTACGGTGTTCAGCCATTGACCATTCATGGGGTCGCGGAACTCCATTCTGACGCCATCCCCTGTACCTCCAGAGCCAGTGTAGAAGAACCCGAGTTTGGCATAGGTGTTCGGGGATTGGTGGGCATTAGAGAAGTCGAATGAAGGGCTGGTCATCGAGGTGTCCCAATTTGAGCCGTGGGTGCTTGTAGTTCCGCTGGTGCCGATGTGGCAAGCGGAGCCAGACAGCGAGATTGTGGAGTCAAGTTGCCAATTAGGGCCGAAGTTCCATGAGGCTTGAGTGTCACACTTGAAGTAATTCTGGCCAATGGCAATGGGACGCGAGAAGGCGTCATTTCCCGAATTATCGTCAGTGGCGTGCAATGTGGTTGCCACCATCGTGTGGTTTCCGCCGTAGCGGGGAACCCAGGTGTGACTCACAGTGGTCGTCCCTTGGGGACCAATCGAACTCACGGTGAGGGTGGTATTGAGAATCTCAAATCCAGTGTATTCGTCGTGTAGGACGACCAGACTCATCTGGAAGGAGCCGGAGGGGTTGTTACCCGAGTTCATCACTGTCACGGTTATTTGTGAGGATACATTCACCATCCCATCAATCACATAGAGGCTCGCCGGGCGGTTGAATCCAGTCCCTGACGGGTCGGCGCTTGAGAGCAGACGGTAGTTTGATTCGTCGGCGGAATTGGAGTAGGTGACCTCGTAGTTGATTGGCCGAACATCAATTCCGCTCGCCGCCTCAGCCTCGCCAATCAGCAGGTTTGGAGTCGAAGCAGTCCAACTCATCAGAAGCATCAAAATTGCGATGACGCTGACACGGAGTGTAGAGTTATAGCACATACTAGGTCGCTCTTTACCTCTCTGCCCGCTATTTGAAATCGCCGGTCTATCGGAAGTGAATCTATGATTCACAAAGTAGAGAATTAATCACTCTCAGAGGCATCGACCCGGACACTCTCCTGCCGGCGTTCTCTTAGGATACTTGCATAGTAGAATCCCAACGGTAGGATCAGCACCATTACGAAGCAACCGAGAAGAGCCGTGAGAGACCAAATTGTCTCAGAAACCGGATCCAATTCGAATGGTTCAACTGATTCCAATTCATGCTGTACAAGCGTAATGTCGAGTTGGACGGTATTTACGGAAATGTTCTGTTCGTTGGTGAGTGTTATCAGCCAGGTGATGGTTGAATTTGCTCGATTGACCAAATCATTGGCGTCAGCTTCAGCCGCTGCCTGAGTATCAGCCCTCAGTGACCCAATACCCTCTATAGGGAGGGCATCTGCGATGATGCCAATCAAAACCACATCACCATCTGAATTGGCTTCAGAAGAATGTGTGAATGCATAATCACAGTGATTGATCAAGGTGAAATTCTTGTTGGGCTCCATGCAATTGAACTGACTCCCTTCTCCGCTACCAAGAGCCGGGTCACTCCACCATTTCTGTCCCCCGCTGGTCACTTCCAAGACGGACCCTTCGGGTGCATTGGTGATTGAGAAGTTCGCCCACGAGAAAGCCCCGGTTGTGGCAGCTCTCCAAGTAAGTGTGTCTGAGGTATTTTCCCCCTCGAAAAGAGGGCTCACTTCAATAGCCTCGTTGCTAGTCTCGTAGAGGTAGTACTCTGAGTCCAGAGTGGCCGAATAGACAGCATAGGACAGAACCAAAATCAAGGTCGCCGAGAGGCCGAGTAGGGTCCGCAACAAATTGGGGTTGCGAGCCATCGCCTTCTCCATGTACCCTTGGGAATGAAGCACCCGAATGAAGTTGGTGAATCAATAAGTTCCTCACAGGTGGTTGAAATCGACCTACATTTCTGATATGGGAAGGTCGTAACCAACTCATAGTATCGATTGGTTCTGAACCTGTCCCGTCGCAGGTTCCCCTTCGGGGAATTCCGTGCCCGTTAAATACGGGGGGTCGGTCGGCGACTCGCAAGGTGTAGCGCATGACCACATTCCACGATGTACCGGCCGGTGTTCTGATTCAAGGCGTCTCGGCCAAACTTGCTGTAATGGACACGATTTCGCAGCCAGATTGGGCTAGGCATGTCAAGACCGGAATCCATCGTGAGCGACCTCCTGTTCAGGAGGATTGGTGGGAGGTCCGTGCAGCAGCCGTTCTTCGGAAGGTCGGCACCATGTCGCCTGTCGGCGTCAACCATTTGGCTCAGGAATTCGGTGGCTCCCGCGACCGCGGCAGCAACCCAAACCGAGCAAAGGCTGGCAGCCGCCATATCATCCGCACCATTCTCCAGCAATTGGAAGACGCAAAGCTTGTCGTTCTAGCAACGAATCTACCAGGCACAGTGAAGTTGGGTCGCACTCTGACTCCAGCCGGTCAGAAGTTACTCAATGAGGTCGCTCATGAAGTGCGCCCCGCAGTCGAGGCAGAAGCGCCCGGACTTGCAAAGTACTGATGCGAGGAGATTGAGGTGGGAGAAGTCATGTCGGCAAGCGACGACGAACTCGAACGCCTACGCGCTGCTCGCAAGACGGAGATTCAACAGCAGTTGGAATCCCAGGCTGAGCAACAGATGCAGGTTGAGGCCCAAGAGCAGGCCGAATCGCAGGAATTGTCCGCCCTTTCCGAAGCAATGAAGATCATTCTAACACCCGAGGCCCGACAACGTCTCGCAGCAGTCGAAATGACTCGTGAGGATGTAGCCGTCGGCGTCAAGCGCCACTTGGTTAACCTCCACGCAGAGAATCGACTTCAAGTTCCAATAGATGACGAGACCCTGAAGGCGGTTCTCGCACAACTAAGCTCAAATCGTCGAGAGTCGACGATTAGGAGAATCTGAGGTGAATGACATGGCAAGAAACAAGCCCGGCCCAAAGAAGAAGCGATTGAACAAGGTCATCAAGACCAACCGCCGTGTCCCTGTGTGGGTTATGCAGAGGACCTCTCGCAAGGTGACGACTCATCCAAAGAGGCACCACTGGCGCCGAAGTAAATTACAGAGGTGAAATGAATGGCTGACTCAAATCTGTTCCACGGCACTCGCCACTACACCATCCCCCTACGGGCTGCATGGGCTGTCCCGCGCACCCGCCGCGCTAAGCGCGCAGTCAACGAAATCAAGAAGTTCGTCGGACGACACATGAAGGTCCAAGATGACGAAACCATCTGGATTGACACCCAGGTCAATGAGAAAATCTGGGAGCGCGGCATCCAAAAGCCGCCACGCCGAGTCCACATCATCGTCGACCGTGTCGAAGATGACGACAGAATTCAGGTTGTTCTCGACGAGGCAAAATACTGAGGCCAAAACTGGGGTAGATAAAGTGGGAAACATTAGACCATCATTCATCAAGATTCGAGCGATCAGACTCTGTGAGGAGTATCCAGACCAGTTCAGTCCCAACGATAGCCATGCCGTGTGCAATTGCCTCCCTCTTGTACATGAGTGCAATGTTTGCGGCACGGGGTATGAAGGCGAGCATGTGATGCCGTTCGATGAGGAACGCCAGTTGTGCGATAATTTCGCTGATGCGGATGCCAAGTGTGCGACCTTCCATCAGTGCGCCGCCTGCTCTCACGAAATGGCATACAAGAAGGACCGAAAGAAGTGTGGTAAGTCGAAATGCAAAGGTAAGAAATTCACTGGCCCCTACACCAAGACAGGCTTCACCGAAGCCCGCCTTCTTCACAATACACCATTTTTTCACAACAAGAAGTTGGTAGAGCAGTACACCGACCTCGTCGGAGATGACGGAATTCTTGTGAACAAGCGTATGCGCAATTGGATTGCAGGTTACATCACCACCTACAAGCAGCGCCGAGTCGACTGAATGGAGATGCCCTGATGACTGGGCAACTTGAATTCGATTGGGAACACGAGCCCTCTTTCGCGCGCCATGCCTCTCGCCGCGTGATGTTAGCTTTCTTCGACTGGCTCGGTGAAAACGGAGTGTCCAAACGCAGCATCCCAATGCCGGACCACACCTCCCGTCAATGGCTCGTTTTCCTCTACCAAAAGGTAGACCGCCCAGCCCTCGAAGCGTGGGAACCTCCAGAGTTTGAAGAGGAGTGAACTAGATGGGCAAGAACTTGCCAATCCCACTACCCGAGCGCGCAGCCGATGTGGTGGTTGTGCTGGTCAACCCCGAAACCAGCGGAAATGTAGGGGCTGTTGCCCGAGCAATGCTCAACTTCGGATTTGCTGAATTGCGAATCATCTCCGAATCCGGCTATGAGCTCGATGATGAGGCGATGATTCGGGCAAAACACGCTCAGTCAGTTTTGACAGAGGCGAATGTTTACCCCACCTGGAAATCCTGTATGGAGGATGTATCCCTTGTAGTCGGCTCATCAGGGAAGAGAGAGTTGGGGCTCAAGATAGCGTTCCGCCACTTCGTTTTGCCAGAGGAATTGTCAGTTCGGTTGCACGAAATCGAGGGCCGCGTTGCCTTGGTGTTCGGACGCGAGGGCGTTGGTCTGCTTACCGACGAGTTGCAGCAGTGCGACATCTTGGTGACAATCCCTACGTGGGAGGGATACCCAATTCTCAACCTCAGCCATTCCGTCTCGGTTCTCCTCTACGAGATGCACAAGAACCTCATCGAAACCGAACTAGGTGAACAGGACGGACTTCCGATGACGACCCATCCGGACAGGCTGCTCGACCCAGACCTGAGGCGGATGATCCATGAGTTGAGTGATGATTTGGCTGCTGCAGTCACCGTTCGAGAACACAAGAGGAATGGGATTGCTGAAACTCTCAAACGGGTCATCATGCGAGGGATGCCGCTAGATGATGAGGCACACCGAATCCTTGGAGTGATGATTCAGGCGCGTGATGCTTTGCAAGAAACCCCAGCCGAAGAAGAGTAGTCAGGGACGCCAGCTGGCCCAGGACTTAGGTGTCTCGCGTACATGGAATGCTGCGAGTCGTAGCTTGTTTCCGTATGAAGTCTTGATGTGAGGAGATACTTGTTCATAGGCCCACTTGGCAAAATTCTCTGCCGTCGGGATGAAATCGACCACCACTGTTCTGTGACCCTCTCCCATGGTGTCCAGTGCTGAGCGTGCCTTTGCGTCCCCCTGATAAACGACGAAGGCGTGGTCCACGATGTCGTGAATCTGCTCGGTCAGGATTCGGGAAATGTCGGAGAAGTCGATGAGCATCCCTTCCTCTGAGACGCCGGATTCAGTGACCACGTCACCCTCGACCTCCACCTCCCAGCGGTAACGGTGACCATGCATGTGCTTGCACTTACTCTTGTGGTTCGGGACACGATGACCTGTGTCCGTTTCTACCCAGCGGCGAATGGTTGTGCTCATGGCGTCACCCCGCGATGGTTTTCCTCGACAGTGAGTGCGTGGGAGAGAACCTCCTTCCAAGGCCTCACATATTCCACGGGGTCAGCCCGACCAATCGCATGGAAAGCGAGGATCCGCTCAACATCAGCTCCCGAAGTTCCCGGAGAGCGTCCCATCTCATCTGGGTTGTACGAGGTATTTGTGTTTCGAAAAACGGTGTCGAAGTCTAGACCCAGTTGGCTGATCGCCATCTCTGCGTCGCGCAGAATGGTCTCCTTGTGGCCATCGATGTAAGGTAGTTTGAATGACACAAACTCCGAATCCCAGTTACCAATTTCAAAGGCCTTTCCAAGGGCGGCATAGAACTGTGGTCGGCAATCCGGGTAGATGGCGTGGTCTCCCGAATGTACACCGAGAGCGATTTCGACATTGACTCTCTCCTTGATGGCAAGAGAGAGTGCGCTGGCGTAGAGAATGGATGCAAATATTGCGTTACGGTTTGGGACAACAGTCTGCTTCATCTGCTCCTCCTCGTAGTGCCCTTCAGGAACCGCCATGGAATCATCGGTCAGTGCCGAGTGGAGAGTGGACATTGCTGAGGTGAGGTCAATCATGTTGTGGCGTACATGGTGTCCGTGCTGTTCCAAGTAGGCTAAGTTCGCCTGAGCCCGTTGTAACTCCACCTTGTGCTTCTGACCGTAGTCGAAGGAGATGGTATGCACTTCGTAGTCATCGGCAAGAAGCCTCATCATCAGCGAGGTGGAATCCATTCCACCGGATAATGCCATCATCGCCACTCTGCGGTTCATCAGTCAACCCCCATCCACTTGTGAGTCTGGAGAGAGAGACACCAGTCCGGGTTGTCCTTTACCAACTCAAAGGTCTGGTGGAAATTCTTGCCATTCCAGTAAACATCCTTTGATTCGTCGTAGCAGGGTTGCAGGTAGTGATGGTCGAATCCACCCTTGAGTCCGTCATACATCGAGAGCTCTTGGCCGACCCAGACCACTTTGAGTTCGTCACCGGTCAGTTGTCGAATCTTGACATTGGGGTACATTTGGTCTTTCGGAGATACGCAGACCCAATCCATTGCACCCTTTGGAAGTTCGATGGTCCCATTGGTTTCGATGGCCAGATTGTAGCCCATCGGTTTGAGAACTCGGGCGAGGGTCGAGAGGTCCTGCAGGGCTGGCTCACCACCCGTGAGGACAATTCTGTTGCACTCCCACGGATGCATTTCGCGAATAATGTCACGTAGGGTCATGTTGTCCCACTTGTCGAATTCAGTGTCACACCACGAGCAGGCGAGGTTGCAGCCACCAAAACGGATGAAAATCGAAGGAACCCCGGCGTGATGCCCTTCTCCCTGCACTGAGTGGAACATCTCAACTATCGGAAACACCTGGTCCAAAGGGTCATCCTCTCTAGGGCCCTGTTCTGGTATCACAGATTCGTCGATAATCTGTACCAACGGAAGGGCGACCAGTTTGGGAGTATCATCGCTCATCGAATCACCTTGAGAGCGGCGCACTTCGAATAAGTTGCATCAGTTCAGTGCGCGCTTCCGACTTGTCGAAGAAGACCCCGCGCATGGCACTGGTGGTCATCACCGAGTTCTGCTTCTTGACGCCGCGGCACTGCATGCAGCCGTGCGAGGCTTCGATGATGACGGCGCAGCCGAGAGGGCTGAGGTGAGTCTCGAGGTCGTCTGCGACATCCTTTGTTATGCGCTCCTGATTCTGTAGGCGGCGAGCGTGCATCTCGAGCAGTCTGGCGAGTTTGCTGATACCGACTATACGGTCGGTTGGGATGTAGGCGACATGTGCTCTACCGTGGAAAGGCTGCAGGTGGTGTTCACAGGTCGAGTGGAATTCAATGTCCCGGAGCAGGACGATCCCGTCGTACCCCTCTCCGTTGAAGGTCGAATCAAGAACTTCTGCGCTCTCTTGGCCGTAGCCTCCGTAAATTTCTGTAAATGAGTCGATGACTCTCTCTGGCGTCCTGGCCAGACCCTCTCGCAAGTCACCGTTCGATGCTTCGACGAACCGCACCAGAGTGTCGACCGCGGCTTCGGCATCTTCACGAGTGACCATTCAGCTCCCCCCCTCGATTCTGCCGTGACGAGTATCAATTTCGTCAAGATGGTCGAGCATCTTCCGGCAGGCCGTTCTGACGGCGTCGGCGACGCTGACGAACTTCTTCGCATCCCCGACATGGGCCTTCAGGTCCTCTAGCAACTCATTAGGCATGTCCAGACTAATCTTGGGCATGACTATTGGGGGTAGAAAGCCGTATAAAAGTATTACTAGAGTAATACCCCACGCATACGCTACGGTTTCCGGCGTCCACCAACATCAGGAGATGCTCTCCACCAAGTCTTCCCGTTGGAACTGCTTTGCAGCCCAAGTGACGGCGATGATGGCATAGAACAGGGAGGATCCGAGCCAGAGAGCAACATGAGTCAGGTCAGTGATGTCGAGCAGAGCCTCACGCATGGCTAGACAGACATTGAACACAGGTGCCACGAACCACCACCATTCGATTCCCTCCAAGTTGACGAATTGAGCGAACATTGCTGGCACAATGAAGGCTAACACTACTGGTCCAAGCACGGTGCCGGCCTCCTTGACTGAGTGGGCCCTTACCGCTAGTGCAAGTTCGATTGCGACGACGAAGACGGCGAAGAGAACCACCGAAAGGAGAAGACTCGCAATGGCCCCTGCCGATAACTCGGGAACCCCAAAGGTATCCGCAGGTAACAAGAATGAGACAGCAATCAATAACCCCAGCATTTGGAAGAGAACGCTGCCAGCAGCGACCGTGGCAACCGCTAACCACTTCCCATAGAGCAGTTCCACCCTGCGGGCAGGAGTGCAGAGTAGTGCCTCCATGGTTCCTCTCTCCCGCTCACCAGCAGTCAAGTCAACAGAGGGCTGAATCGCGGACGATGCTGTCCAAATAGCCACGATCATCGGAATGAACATTGAGAGGGCAAAGCCTGCTATTTGTGCTGAGGTAGCCACATTCGCCCCCCCGAAGTCACCGTCCCAGTGGATTGGATCGAGCGCCGCCTCGCGCGTGAGATTGGATTCAGCAAGGGTCGCATTGATGATGTCATCTTCCCACGCTTCTATGACATTGAACACTCGACTTCTCGCTTCGGAGGAGAGTTCCTGTGTGGCATCATAGAGGATTGCATAGTCCCACGATTCGGTTGAATTCGTTTGGCTGCTTCTCAACCGTAAAATGACATGAATCTCACCGTTTTGGAGGCGGACTGCATCATCACCGGTATCTGAGAGGTTTGACAGGTTGGGGTCTAGGTTGGTGACCGTGTGGTTGAGCCTGTGTTCCGTCAATGGCTGAGCGAGCGCGTCTGGAAGTTCATCACCGTCTGCGAGTTGGACTTCGAGGTCTAGGTAGTACTGGTCGAGTTCCGACATCTCGCCTTGCATGAAAAGTGGCAATGCGATGAAAAACAGTGGGAAAATCAGCAGCGGAACTAGAACGAGTGCGACAAGAGTTCGCCAATCCCTGACGAAATCAATCAATTCCTTGCTTGCGACGGTCCAAATTCGAGCCATACCCTCACGCATCGTTCTCACCTCCGTTCCCTGGTGGTTTCTTGACTCGGGTGGTAAGATGTGACCAAAACTGCTGGAACTTTGAGGCTGGTTCTGGAGTCTCGACTTCACGACTGGCATCTTGAGTGAGGCGAACGAACGCCTCTTCGAGAGTTGGTGCGTCAGTTTCGTTCATCAGTTCAGCGGGAGTTCCATCGGCTCTCAGAGTACCATTGTGGATGATGATGATTCGGTCGCAAACCGCCTCAGCTTCGTTCAACTTGTGAGTGCTGTAGATGACAGTCCTACCCTCTTCGCCGAGTTTTCGAACAAGCGCCCTCACCTTTCTGGCCGATGTGACATCTAGTCCACCGGTAGGCTCGTCAAGCAGTAGAAGTTCCGGGTCGTGTGAGAGCGCGCGAATGAGAGCGGTCTTCTGTCTCATTCCACGGCTAAATCCTCTGGTGGGTCTCTGAAGATCATCTTCAATGTCGAGTTCTCTAGCGATTCTGAATGTGCGATTCCAAGCTTGCTTGTCTGAAATTCCGTTCAGACGGGAGTGATATCGAATGTTTTCCCATGCCGTGAGCCGAGCATACAGGCCGGTCGATTCGGGGACCACCCCGAGGTTGCTTCTCACTTCGGCGACAGGATGTTCGATTCCCGAGGTATCTAGATGGACTACATCACCTAGTGTTGGTTGGTATAGTCCACACAAGAGCCGAAGAAGAGTTGTCTTTCCAGCTCCATTTCCACCCACTAAACCGACAACATCTCCCCGATGTAGGTCGAGGCTGACATCCTTCAGAGCATGTACTTCGCCGAAGGATTTCGATACTCCGCGAACGGAAAGAATAGTGCGCGACATCGGGGTCTCTCACCGGCGGCGTGCTTCCACCGCTCCGTCGAGAGTCGGGTGTGCTTCATGAATCCGACCGGCGCGCTCATGGAGTTGCCTCAGATGTTCTTGAACCTCGCTTGTTGGAATTCCAAGGTCTAGCAGATTGGCAAGCATAGCCAGCCCTCCCTCGATGGCCCCAGCGTCGAGATACGCATCATTGCTGATAGAACCGTCATGACGAAGTTGAGTGAGTGATTGTTCTAGGAAATCGACTTCTGAACGAACAGTTGGTGCGTCGATGTGGGGTTGTCCCAAGAGGTGTACGATACATGTCTGCATGGGCAGCCGACTAACGGCCCCTCTTTGACCGTTTCCCGCATCAATTGAGAGATGCCTCAGCCTCTTGGAACCATGTTGGGCAATGAGCGGGTCTAACGGCGGCGGCCGTTACTCTCGTTCAAGCAGTTCAACGAGAACCCCACCGGTTGACTTTGGGTGGACGAAGGCGATTCGCGTGCCTGCAGCCCCACTCTGCGGGGTCTCATCGATGAGCGCTACCCCGGCTGCAGACAATTCAGCCAAAAGTGACACCAAATCATCGACCTCGAACGCCAGTTGTTGAACGCCCTCCCCTCGCCTGGAAATGAAGCGACCAATCGGGGTATCTTCTCCTGTCGGTTCAAGCAATTCCAACTTAGGGGGAATTCCGCCAGAAGTGGCAATGAATCTGATATTGACGCCCTGCTCGAGGTTGGATTCGTCCTCTCCGCTTTGACTCAGACCAAGAATTCGCCAAAACTCACTACCGGCGTCTAGGTCGTTCACTGCAATTCCGATGTGATCAAGCCTGATTTTTCGCACCATTTCACCTCAGAATCCGCTCGGCGCCATCCAAGTTCCGAAGACTTCCTTCAGCGAACCCATGATTTCTCCCACCGTGCACTCCGCCTTTACTGCGACGAATAAGTGAGGCATCAGGTTGTCACTGCCTGAGGCTGCCACGCGTAGGGCATTCAGGGCCTCGTTCGCAGCATCAGAATCTCGAGCCGCTCGAATTGAGGCGAGGGCGTCGCACTGCTCTTTGTGGACGGTTTGATCCAACTTCTGCCCTGAGTTCGAACCGCTCTCCTCATCCTGTGTGGCATGGTTGACTCCAACTACAAGGCGAGAACCAGATTCCTGGTCTTTTTGCTGTCTCCAAGCCGATTCGTGAATGGTTCTCTGTTGAAAACCAGATTCAATCGCAGATAGTGCACCCCCCCGTTTCTCTATTTCCTCAATCAGTTCGCGCGCCCGAGAGGCAACTTCATTCGTCAACGATTCAACATACCATGAGCCTCCGAGTGGGTCAACAACATCTGCAACTCCAGTCTCTGCGGCAAGCACCTGCTGTGTTCGAAGTGCAATGGTTGCGGATTCGTCGGTTGGAAGGCCTAGGGCCTCGTCGTAGGAGTTTGTATGCAGTGATTGGGTGCCTCCGAGCACGGCTGAGAGCGCCTGATAGGATACCCGTACAACATTGTTCAGCGGTTGTTGAGCGGTGAG
>CAZPJQ010000022.1:5721-15660 GCA_964586945.1 uncultured Candidatus Poseidoniales archaeon | reverse complement strand
CCCCACCTCCGCCTCAAACTCCACATGCCTTCCGGGGTCCTCCCTCTTGGGTCCACAGTTGGCGCATGGACAGCGGCTGCGGAGCAGGATGTATTCGAGCGTCAACTCACTGCCGTCGTCGTAGCGGAGCACCATGTCGACGACACGCCGCTCAAGTTCGACCAGTTGCGGGGCGTCACTCATGCGCTCACCACCCGGTCCTCTCGGTGCTCCCCCAATACCTTGCGGTAGTTGAGAACTCCTATCAGACCACAGGCAAGAATCAGGGAAGCAATGAGCGAGAAGAATATCATCGCCGCAGAGAATGTTCCGAACAACGAGAAGAAGCCCATTCTCGATTGTGAGATGATGAGGAATCCGAGCACATCGGAGGCAGCTGAGCCGAACAGGGCGAGGCCGGAGGCGCCACCCACGGCAGCAATGGATGCGAGGACGGGAATCCCCTTGTAGCGCTCTTCGCGGAACCTCTCGACGACGTGGATGACATAGTCGATTCCAACCCCGAGTGAGAGCGTGGCGATGGCGACCGTCACCATGTTCAGACCATAGCCCATCGCCGCTATCAGTCCATACAGCCAAACCACGACGATGATGATCGGGATGGTCGTCAGCAGTGCGGTCCCGAGCGGCCGGAAGCCCCACAGGAATCCGGCTGCCGTGGTGAACAGGCCGAGAACAAACCCGACTGTCGAGCCATACTGACTCGCCAACACAATGCCAGTGGCAAAGCCGACCGCCAGCGGCGCATAGATTCGCGCAGCGATGTTCCAAACCATGCCGTCGCCCTCTAAGCGAGCACGACGGTTCCCTAACTCCTCGCGATTCGGGCGGAAGCCCCACCAAAGGGTAAGGACACAGAACACCACTCCGAGTTTGAGCGTCGCCTGCATCTCATTCTGCAGCGACGACGCTGCCACATAACGGGCGACAGGCTCACCGGTCGCCATCGCCCACGATATTGGATACTCATCATCCGTCAACGCCGCATCGACATCTGCTCGTACCCGCATGTCGCCCTTCGAGAGATTCTGGAACGGTGACATATCCCGCTCAAGTTCAGCTAGCGCCCTCTCAACCATCGGAAACTGCTCTGGCTGACGCAATCCGAACCGAATCAGCATCCGCTCGTACTGCGGCTCGCTTCCATCGAGCGCCAGTGAAGGGTTGGTGGGGTCCAACTCCCTGTCCGGTTGAATGTACAGACCCATCACGGAGGCGGGCAGACCGGGGGTGGAGTTGGTGGCGGGAATACCGTATACGGAGATGAAACCGACCATGAATCGCAGGCAATCCTCGTCATCGGGATGGGGTAGTCCGAAAGTTGTCGTATCGCAATCCACACCCCCTTTGGGGACTGACTGGTCCCAACCTGCCAACTCAAACGGGGTCACATTGTTAGCCATCGAGAGAATTCCCATGTAGACCAATTCGTCGTAGCCATGAACCTCGACTGAACCGTCAGCGGTGACTGTGAACTTGTCCGGATCATCCGGGCTGTGGTGGCCCATGTTGGCCCGAGTTTCTGCAATCGCCTGGAAAACCCGCGGGTCGATGACATCGCCCTCGATGAGAATCTCGCCGGGTTCACCCTCAGAGTAGAAGCGTTCGTTGATGAGGCTGACGACCGCCGCGAAATCCGACTTTTCGTCAAAGAAGTCCTCCGCCTTGAAGTCGCCCTCGAGGTTGAGCATCATGGGTGTTGCAAATGCTGTAATCAGCAAGGCGAGGATGATGACGATTGGGCCGAGAACTGCTGACCAGCTGGCGGTGTTCGCCAACCAGTGGCTTGGAACGAGGTGAATCTTGTCGACATCCTCATCCACCAACTTCTCCCGTCCTCGCAGCCACAGGTCCCACTCAAGTCGCACGAGCGGAACCCAGAGCCCCGTGAGAATGAAGGCAGAGGCGACTCCCAACCCAGCCTCGGTGCCGAATGAGCGGAGAGCGGGAATGTCGGAGACGAGATTCGCCGAGAAGGCGGCAATCGTCGTGAGTGAGGTTAGCATGATTGCTCGCCCCACGCGAGAGAGACACATCCGGCAGGCGGCTTCGGGAGAGTCACCTTTCCTGCGCTCCTCCTTGTAGCGATGCAGAGCGTGTAGACTGTCATCGATTCCAAGTGCCAGAATCAAAATTGGCAGCAGATTGCTGAACTGACTTCGCTCTATCACCGGATAGCCGATTCCCGACGAGAATTGACCGACCCAACCGATGAGCCCATGCATCCAGAGCAGGCTGAGACCGAGGCCGGCCGATACGATGACGACATCGGACCAGCGGCGAAGACTTCCCCAGAGAAGGAGCATGACGATGAGAATCATGGCTACGAGCAAGATGATGCTCTCTTGCAATTCTCGATTGACCTCAACATTGATGCCTTCAGCGACCGCCATCGTCACCGTCAGGTCGTCCGACTCACGCATGGCATGCTCAAGGGAGATCAGCGACCACTCCCAAGAGCAGGGTCCCTCACCTGACTCAACAGATGAGGTGCAGAACTCGGAATCACGTGACGGAGGGGTTGTCACCAACCGTAGCCCTTGCCAATCGTAACCGGACTCCGCCCTCGCCTCAGCCCACTCTAAGGTCCAACCCGCCGCCTCGGCAGCGCCCCGGTCAAACTGGATAAGAATCCATGTGGAACTCGCCGACCAACGGCCTCTTTCCCAACTAGCGTTCACCCACATGCCTCCCTCTGAAAGGGTGCCGCCAACCGGCCCGATAGCACCTCCATCGGCTGCGGGGAGGAATGCTCTGTCGAGTGACAGCCAGCGCAGGAAAGTCCCCTCGCTCGCCGTAGCCAATCTCTGTGTGGCTAGATCGATGTGCGCTTGGGTGAGGTTCTCGTCGTCGAACAGTAAGCATTCGAGGGCACCACAGTCACTCCAATTGGTACGTGGTGGGAGCGGTACTCCCATTGGCGAGAGACTGGGCCGTGTCTGTAGAGATTCGTTCGCCATGAAGACGCGCAGCATGTCGGAGAGAGTCAGAACGCCATGGTGTTGCACGAGAGTGACGTCAGATATGATCGGCCGGTAGAATTCGGAAAGAGGATCTACCCTCGCAGCCTCCGCCTTGGTGCTGATTTCACGCAGAACGGTCAGATTGAGGATGCCACCGACAGGCTCTGCCACACCTACTCCATCGCCGCCGTATTCGGCGAATTCGTCGGCATACACCCAGTGTGGCTCAGTTCCGACCTTTGACTGGTCACGGATTATCACTGCGTATCCAGCGACTATCTCGTTGGAGGGATACTCGTCAAGTATGACCTCACGGGCATCCAACTCAGGAGACTCCATGTTGTAGGATTCCATGTCGATTGGAGAAAGTGCAAGTATCATCCCGGGGACCATCAACAGTGAGATGACGAGCACCACGATGTGGACAATCCTTCGATGAGGAATGAGAAAGTCCGCCACTCGCTCGAAGTCCCGCACGGCCAATCCTCATGCGGGGCGCGGAGTCATCTGCATTCAATCAATTCGGCTCGTTGGATAGGCACTCATGTTCGGCAATACCCTCAAAACGGAGAGGTTGACCCTACCTAGACATGCAGGAGACTTTGGAGTTCAATCCGAGTTACAGTATGCTGACCTTAGCGCTAGGCGCAGGTGAGGCAGTGAAAGCAGAGCCCGGAGCAATGGTGGCTCAGTCCGGCGTTGAAATGACGACTGGAATGGGCGGTGGTGGCTTCTTCAAGAATGTCATGAAGAGCATGGTCGGAGGAGAGTCATTCTTCCTCAACACCTTCACCGCGAGTGGCGCGGGCGGCTGGGTCAGTCTAGCACCCTCAGCACCGGGAGACATAGCATGGTTCGACCTCAATCCAGGCCAGAACCTGTTCATTCAGGGAGGTTCATTCCTCGCCTGCACAACCAATGTCGAGACCGACACCAAGTTCCAGGGATTCAAGGGGCTGTTCAGTGGAGAGAGTGCCTTCTTCATCCGCGCCTTTTCGGAAGCCGGCGCCGGACGGGTCTACTACAACTCATTCGGTGCGGTCAAGGAAATGCCAATCCAAGCCGGGCAGACAATCACTGTTGACACAGGTCATGTGGTCGCATTCACCGACAATGTCCAGTATCAGGTCGGAAAGGTGGGTGGTCTGAAGTCGCTCGCCTTCGGTGGCGAGGGGTTGGTGATGCACTTCTCAGGAGAGGGCAGCGTCTGGATTCAGACAAGGAACATGGGCTCCCTAGCCTCTTCGCTGATACCATTCTTCCCATCTCCATCATGAAGAATATGTGAAATCCGACCCCCAGCGAATTGGGAGTCAAAGACCGCTGTCGCGCAGCGATTCGAGGGCCGCGAGTTGTTCAGTGGTGAGTTCACCGATGTCTGCGAGTTCAAACTCGACATCGAGCGGCCCACCGTTGTAGCCTTGGCCTCTCAGTCGGCGTCGGTCGCCTGCCTGAGAGTTGGGTGGCACTTCGATTTCGACCAACTTGCCGGTCGGTGTTGTGATGCGAATCTTGCCTCCAAGCAACATGGTGCTGTAGGATATGGCCACAGTCTGGACTAGACGGCCCCCCTCCCAGTGCCGCCCTTCATCAGCGTCAATTCTCACAGTCAGCAGCAGGTCACCCGCCGGCCCACCTCTCGCCTCGTGGCCCATTCCCTTGAGACGCATTACCGAGGCGTGCTCGGCGGCGGGTGGCACAGTCACCGTAATCTGGCTGGTCTTTCTGAGAATCCCTGCACCTGCGCACTCTCCACAACCTCCCCCACCGCACGGTTTGCACCTCTTCTGGCGAGAAATTGTGAACGGTTTCTTCACTCCAGAGGCCGCCTCTTCGAGAGAGAGGTCTAGGGTCGCCTCGATGTGAGCACCTCGCTCCTTCTTTCGCTGACCAGTCGAACGAGGTCGGCCTTGTTGGTCAAAGATGGTTCCACCACCCTGGCCGGGATTTGGCCTTCCTCCACCACCGCTGAAGAATGAGGCAATGATGTCCTCAAAGCCACCTCCACCGCCCTCAAAGTTGAATTCAACATTCGAGAAGTCACCGCCTCTACCGCCGCGGCCACCGAACATCGATGCCATTCGCTGCTGCTCGTCGAACTTCTTCCGGTTCTCAGCGCTCCCGACCTTGTCGTAGGCTGACTGAATCGCCTTGAAGCGCTCTTCTGCCGCGGCATCGTCCGGGTTTCTGTCCGGATGATGTTGTCGAGCCAACTTACGGTAGGTCCGCTTGATCTCAGCATCGGTCGCATCGGGTGATACGCCGAGCACGCGATAGGGGTCTTCGGACATGGTCAGCAACCTTGGCAAAGGCCCATGCCTCTTGAATCCGAGCGCATTCTGGCGTTAGTTCAGCCGTTAATGCCCGTGGGAACCCTCATCCCCAAAGCCGCATTGAGCCGAACTCGGAGGCAGGCAGAATGAGCGACGACAGCGCCAAAATCGTTCGCTACACCCAAACAAGGCTGCTCGACCACGATTGTACCCTCCAAAAAGGGGATTTCCTGCTCCACCCCGACGGTACTTGGACTGTCTCGACCGGTGACGAGGATGTCGCCACAACCATCGACGGCTCTAACCGACTTCTCACCCGCTCGCTGCAGAACTGGCACACCCACCTAGGAATGGTCCTCAACAAAGGAATGGGGGAGGGGCTCCCCCTGATGCGCTGGCTTGAAGAGAATATTTTTGTCGTTGAGAAGCGGCTGACCGCAGACTATGTGGCAGTCGGCACGCGGGCAGCAGCCTGCGAGTTGATTGCGACTGGAACCACCTTCGCCTGTGACATGTACTACCATCCCGACATCGTCGCTGGAGCGCTCATCGAAGCTGGAGTAAGGGGAGTGGCGTGTGGCCCCATCACCGATTTCCCAACCCCTTCCTATCCTTCGGGAGGCTCGGAAGCCCTGCAGAAGATGGACGCCCTGTTACGCGGCTCACCCCCATCTGAGCGAGTCGAGTACGGAATCGGAACACACGCTATCTACACCTGCAGCGAGGAGACTCTTCTCAAAGCGGCAGGAATGGCAAAGGAGCACGGTTGCCGACTCCACATTCACACCAGTGAGACCCGAAAGGAGGTCGCCGACTGCCATGCAAAACATGGCATGTATCCAATCGAATACCTCGACTCAATCGACTACTTCTCCGAAGGGACGGTCTGCGCCCACTGCGGCTGGGTGACCAAGCGGGAGATGCGAATCCTCGCTGGCCACAAGGCCCACGCGGTACACTGCCCGAACAGCAACCAGAAGTTGGGAATCGGTGGAACGATGTCCTATCCGGCGATGAAGGAGGCTGGGGTCGACATCCGTCTCGGAACGGATGGTGCCGCCTCCAACAACAGCCTCGACATGCGTGCCGAAGCGAAGGCAGCCTCACTGATCCAGCGCCACGACCACTGGGACCCGACCATCCTGCCACCCGCCGAGACCTGGCAACTCGCCACCAAGGGTTCCACCGATTGGGTCGCATGGTCGCTCGACGATGTGCGCATGCGCCCGCGAGGCATCGGTGACCGCCGCCTACTCGCAAACCTGCTCTATTCGGCGGCCGAGTGTCTCGATGTCTGGGTCGGGGGCGACTGCCTACGACGCGACGGAGCCACAATCACTCTCGACGAAGCCGCCATCTCAAGCCAACTCGATGAGGTTGTGGCCGAATACTACGATGGCGTAAATCCACCACAGGGGTGATGTGGTGAAAGGACAGGGAAAACTCCCTTGGCTGCCATGGTCGTGGCCTTGGTGCACGCTCGAGGGAAGACCCATGAGACCGTTGGAACTCTTCGTGTCACGCAAGTTCTCTTACGGCTATCTTGCCATCATCTGGGCTATCTGGCTCGGCCATGGCGTGGGGCCGTTGGACAACTGCGTCGAGCTTGGTGGCGGACTCTCCTGCACAGGCGGAATCTGGCCGAAGGACATCCACCACTCTCCTCTTCGATTCATCTCGGCACTTCTCATCGGTCCGATTTTTCACAACAGCAGCGAGCACATCCTATTCATCACTGGCACCTTCTTCTGGTTAGTGCAGTCATTCGAGGTTCGGGTGGGGGCAGTCCGCACTCTCATCCTCTTCCTCGTCTGCACCGCAATCGCCGCCACGCTGGTCTCCACCGGCATGGTCATCGCAGGTCACTTCTGGCCTGATAACCCTCAGCTCATCAGTGGGCTTTCGCGCACGTGGATGGGCGGCTCGGCGGGACTGTTCGGAATCATTGGGGCTTCGTCTCACCAAAGTAGGAGGACCTGGGTGGTTCCGGCCATCGCCATCACATTCGAGATGTGGAACCACTTCCTGCACGGCACCTCCATGTTCACCTCCATCGGACACATGGTCGCCTTGATCGCCGGCTTCCTCCTCTGGGGCTGGTGGACCGGCAATCTTCGCAAGTCGATTGATTCAAGTTGAACTCGCCTTTCAGGCCGTGCGGCGAACCTTGTCGAGCATGATGCTCAGTTGCCTGATTCTTGCGACCTCCTTTGCAGGCTGCATTCTATTTGACGATGAAGAAAGCGTTGAGGAGCAGCCCCCACCTGAGTTGAGGATGAACGAGATTCAGTTCAAGGGAACTCACAACTCGTATCATCTGCGGCCACTCGGCAGTGAGTTTCTCTCGGATTACAACTACTCTCATGCTCTACTTAGCACTCAGGCGGAGGACTTCGGAGTCCGACAATTTGAACTCGATGTCTGGTATCTTCCCGGGTTTGGGCTGCGGGTCTATCACAACCCGTACGACTCCGGCACAACCTGCTTCGTGTTCACGGATTGTCTCCAAGAACTCAGAAACTGGTCCATCTCAAACCCCTCCCATGTTCCACTCTGGGTGATGGTCGAGCCGAAGGATCTCGAGTGGGTGGTGGACGGAATCGACCTGTTCGAGGCGATTGAGGCTGACATCGACTCGGTCTGGCCGCGTGAGATGCGAGTCGAGCCCGATGATGTCAGAAACAACCGGGCCACTTTGCGAAGGGCTGTGCTCGAAGAGGGTTGGCCGCTTTTGGACGAGGTGCGTGGCAAGGCGGCCTTCGCGCTGCTCGACAAGTCGGGAATCAGGGATGCCTACATTGAGCGACACCCCGGTCTCATCAATGCGACGATGTTTGCCATCGTCGACGAGGACGACCCTGCTGCCGCACTCATTTCCTGGACTCAACCCGATTCGAAGTTCGATGTTCTCACTGCTGCGGTGGACGCCGGATTCATCGTGCGGACAAGGCCGGATTCGGCAACTGTCGAAGCCGAAGAGGGCAACTACACCCGTCAGCAACTCGCCATTGAGAGCGGTGCCCACATTCTGTCAACGGATTTTCCCGGCAACGACGACAATGTCTCCTACTCACTGTGGCCCTCCGGCGAGCCGGCCATCCGCTGCAATCCGAGAACCGCTCCGCCCGATTGTGGTGACATCAGCGGATGAGAATACCCGATTTGCCCTCTCGACCCGGTCGCGCACAAGGTTCAGTAGAGGAAAAAGGCGCAACCTAGGATGATGTAGGTCCCGAGCAACATCGCCCCTTCCAGCCAATTCGATTTGCCGTCGGCCGCTATCGCATTGGTTATCAGAACGGCGAGGAAGGTGGCGACCGTCTCAAAGAGGCCGAACTGAAAGGTGAGGGGCACTCCGACCGCCCATGCGATGATGACCATCAGCGGAGCGACGAACACTGCAATCTGGGTGCTTGAACCCACTGCGATTGAGAATGAAAGATCCATCTTGTCCTTAGCTGCGACAGTGACCGCGGTGAAGTGTTCTGCCGCGTTGCCGAACAGAGGCAACAGAATCACGCCGATGAAGAGGTGGGGGATTTCCCACTTGACCGCAGCCTCCTCGATTGAGAAGACCAAAATTTCCGCCATCCAGGCCACAAAGGCGGTGGAGACGAGCAGCAGTACCATCGCTTCCTTCTGAGACATTGTCGCCTCCTCGTCCTGATGAGTTCCATCTGTGGCGAACAGCTCGGTATGAGTTCGCAACTGGAAGAGCATGAATAGACCGTAGAGAAGCAACAGTACGAGTGCAGTGACATGGGAGAGGGTTTCGACTGCCTCTCCTGGAGAAGGGTGGGTAAAGTCGTAGGCGGTTGGCAGAATCAAAGCGATGACGGCGAGCAAGAGGAGTGACCCATTGGCGCCGACCTGCGCGCCGCTGAAAGTCTGCACTTTGTGATGGACGCCACCCCAGACGAATGCTAGTCCCAATACGAGTAACAAATTGCCGAGAATAGAGCCGATCAACGACGCCTGAACCAAGTGAATCATGGTTTCGGCTGTTTCCGAATCACCTTCCTTCAGAGCCGCTGCTGCTGCAAGAACTGCGATTAGCGCGATGATCATCTCCGCTGCGTTACCGAAAGTCGCATTCAGCAGACCTCCAATTGACTGTGAGGTCTTGAGCGCTATCTCTTCGGTCGCCCTACCCATCAAATATGCGAGCGGCATGATGGCGGCCATCGAGGTCGCGAAAGCGAGAGGTCCGTTGTGAGCGAACACTCCGAAGTAGATGGCGAGAGGCACGAAGAGCAGCATCAGATTGAGTTTTGACTGGCGGGGATCCAACGCCCGAGTGAGCCCCGACCAGCCGTTGGCGTCGCCCTCTGAGACTGCCGGCTCACTCTCCATGAGGCTGCGCCAACCGTAGAAGTAAGTGAAACCACCGCCGGCAGCAGGTGTTCAGAGCAGCGGAGCAGCGGTGAGAGTCTTGGTGGAATCAACACCCTCGATTGCGCGGATACTGTTGATCACCACACTTCCCAGTAGCCCGAAATCCTCGCAGACTATCTTCGCATAGAGGTCATACTCTCCAAAAAGAAGCATTTGCTCCTTCACCTCGGGTATTCCTCTCAGTGCCTCATAGACCTCGCTCTCCATTCCCGGTTCCGCCACAATCAACACGATTGCCGTCGCTTCATTGCTGTGTCTCACTACAGTTCCCCCTCAATGACACCATCCTTGCTCACCTGTATAACGAT
>CAZPJQ010000022.1:0-5711 GCA_964586945.1 uncultured Candidatus Poseidoniales archaeon | reverse complement strand
ACGATTGACCCAAAGCGCCACTTTCATGGCCCTGCGCGTCCGCCCACGCACGATGACTGAGGCTTCCCACGCGCGTATCGCGGTCACCGGCACACCGGGAACTGGCAAGACGAGCATCTGCCGGCTATCCGAATCGACTGTCAGTGTCGCCGACCTCGCCGTTAAAGCAGATGCGATTGGCGAGGTCGACGACAGCGATGGCGCGGCGCCCATCGACATAGAGAAACTGCGTCAATTCCTTGCCACAAAGTGGGCGCAGCCAGCCGAAGAGACGCTCCTCGTCGACGGGCATCTATCCCATCTGCTTCCAATCGACGCAGTGGTCATCATCCGCTGCGACCCGCGCGTCTTGAGAGAGAGGATGGCGGCGCGTGGTTGGTCAGAGAGTAAGGTGGAGGAAAATGCCGAGTGGGAACTTCTCGGTGGCGCCTGGAGCGAGTTCGAGGAGTGGTCGGGGGTCCCCATATTGGAGTTGGAGTCGACCGATGTCTCGCCAGCATCTCTTTTTCAAGCAATTTGGGGTTGGGCGGGGGTTGCATTCAAGCCGGATAGCCCAGAGCGCCCAATCGACTGGGTGGAGCGAATCCACGGGTGAGAGATATGGGGCTGAACAACTTCCGAAAACAATGGGAGGCGTTCCTGAACCCGTTAATCTCAAGACTCGGTTTTCTCGACCCGAATCATGTCTCTTGGTTCAGTTTGCTCATTACCGGCGCTGCCTGCTACATGCTGGCAACCGCGGGAACTGACCACGACGGGGGAATTCGACTTCTCTACGCACTCGGATTGGTGATGGTGGCCTCCGCCTGCGACACAATTGACGGGACTATTGCAAGGAAATTCAACAAGGAGACTGCATACGGTGACTTTCTCGACCATACCATCGACAGAATCGTCGACTTTCTCCTCATTGTCGCCATCGGTGTAAACGCCGCTTGGATGACGACCCCCCACCTCGGATACGCCGCCGCTCTGCTGACTTTCCTCGGCTCATACATGGGTACACAGGCACAATCGGTCGGACTTGGCCGAAACTACGGCGGATTTGGGAGAGCTGACCGGCTCGTCGTAACCATCCTCGGCATCATATTGGCCGTTTTCCAAGCGCTAACCCAAACTTGGCTGAATGTCACAATTCCCATCATAAACACTCCGTTGAACGCTCTATCGGCGATTCTGTTGATATCTCTGATTGGTGGGGCATACACCTTCCTAATTCGGTTTTTTACCGCAAGAAGTGAGTTGTTGGAGTCTAAAAACGCCCCCCAAGGGGGCGATTCAGCACGAAATGATGAACCCGATGGCTCCTGAATGGGGCGATATCTGTGCTGAGACGGGGTGAATGGCGTCACCCTCATAACGGCCATGGGCTCACAAGAGAGTGTGGGGGAGTTGAGCGTGCGCTCTAGTTCTAACAGGGTTGCCCTTTGGTTGGCGCTGTTGATGCTGCTGACTGTTGCATCCCCCTTGGCGGAATTATCTACCGCTGACGCCTCCGAACCGACCGACATGCAGGCACAGAATATCATGGCCATATTCAACCCGATGACCGAGTCCACCACCGTCAGTTGGGAAAACATCCAAACAGAGAACGGCACACTCTGGCAATTGTTGCAGAACACCCGTTATCTCATCTACCGACACGATATTGAGATGAATGCGAGCATGATTGAGAATAACACGGTGGAATACTTCGCCAATGTCTCTGCCTGCCCTGGTTCACTTGCAAGTTGCTCAGGAAAACAGCATCAGGCGGAATATCCGCTTCCACCCGGTGTAAACGGCTCCTACTTCTACGGTATCGCCACCCAACTCGATAGTGGAGAGATACGCGCCTTCCTTGAACTGGGAAGCGCCCAAACTCACATGGCGACCATGGAATTCACCAATGACATCACCGCCCCCTTCAATGTCAATGCGACATTCGACCCCGGTACCAGTCGGACTCAAATCCAATGGATCAACCTCAACGAGTTGCAACCTGGCACCTTGACGGAAACAGGACCGTTCCAGTACAGTATTCGAATCTACAGACACTTGGATGCTGCCAACCGCTCCTCATGGCCCGCCATAAACAAGGAACTCATTGGCCAACTTGGAGCCGGCAACAACTCGTTCACCTACATTGTCCCACCCTTCACTGATGTGCGGGCGTATTACTCAGTCACATATGTGTACGGGGACTACGAAGATGTCAGATTCCTCGGCTCAAACACACTTGATCCTGATTGGCCGGTGGCTGAGGATAATGTTGCACCCGGCTTGGTTCTGGGGGGTGTGACGGCCTCATTCCTAGAGGAATCCGTAGGGGGTACAGGTAACACCACGGTGATTTGGAATGACCTACTCACCGAACTGAATCCAGTCTACAGAATATGGAGGTCTGGAAGTTCATTCAATAACACCACCAATCCCGATGTTCAGCTGATAGCTTCGGTTTCGGAAGGAATTGGATTCTACCGCTATCAGGTCGAGCGTGGTATGCTCGGCTACGCCTACTACGCCGTCACCGTAGCCGACGCCAGAGGCAACCACAACCCATTCATCGGAGATGAAGGGTTGGTGTTGGCCGGCCCAATCATGGAAGACGCCTTCAACCACTGGATTGCCGAGCCGACAAATGTGGAGGCCGAGTATATCAGCGGCGGATGGACCGATGTGACTTGGGTGGACCAAGTTGGAGCGGAGGGCGAATCATACCATGTTTGGCATTCGTGGACCAAACTGACCGCATCGTCGAACCTGACCCTTGAAGCGACTTTGATGGCAACCGTTCCCGACGGTGTTCAGCATGTGTTGGTCCCTGTGCCAGCAGACAAGGATAGGCTCTCCTACTACTGCGTCACCTCAGTCACCCGCTACAACCACTTGAACGCCACCTTCGAAAATACCGGATTTGACCAAAACTGTATCATTACCGCCCTACGTGAGGACACTCTTGCCCCCGCCCCAGTCCAGCTAGCCCAACCCATCCTGCAAGGCTCACAGCGGATTGTTCTGCTGTCGTGGATCAACTCACAAGCGGAGGAATACGAATCCTACTCGATCTACCGACACCTTGGCGATCCTTTCGGCGACAATGAAGGTGGAAATCTCTCTGATGATGAAAACTGGGAGTTGCTGGTCGAAATGTACACCCCGAATGAGGCGGACACGACAGTCATGCGTGAAGTCTACCTGCCAATTGACCTCGACCGAGAGTCGTGGTATGCACTAACGATTACCGATACATGGGGCAACACGAGGAGCGCCTTCACAAATCGCTCAAATGCCTGGCTCGTGCATGAGGACACAACTGCCCCAACCGTCAGTGTGACCGTCTCGATAGGCACCCAAACAGGCCTAACTGATGGTGCGCTGAAGGCTGGTGACTACCGTCTCAACTTCTTCCTCAGTGAGCCGGTGGCTGAACACCCTTGGATCATAGTGACGACTGCTGATTACAACGAAGACCAAGGCACGGGCTACTCCTTCACCCCTCCAGGGCAGGTCACAAACGCCGCCTCGTTCCTCGGCTCAGAAACATGGTACTACTGGGACTTCCCCATTCATCAAGGCATACCGACTGGGACACTCAAAGTCACGGCCACACTCGTCGACATGGTCGGAAACTCGGTCCTCACCACCTCAGAAAATTGGTCGATTGATGCGACCAATCCGACCATTACGGTGTTCTCACCCTCGACAGACAGTTCCTACCTGTATGGCGATGACATCCGCATTCACGGAGTGGTGCATGACGATGTGGGGATTGAGCAGGTGATGTTCAGATTCATCGAGAATCGCATTCTGTTTGAAGAGGAGTTTGAATGGGAACTAGTGGTTGATGTCACCCCCTCGGGTGTACCACCGGGGACTCTTGTATTCGACATGCGGGAACCTTCAGCGACCTTCACTGAATCGGCGAACCACAAGTTGGAAATCAAGGCGATTGATACTGCCGGAAATGAGAAAATCTACCAAACTCGATTCTATGTCGATCACTGCTTTGAGAACCTCAGCGGATTGACCTACTGCCTAAGCGGCGATGACCCCATCAAGCAGGTGGATGAGGAGCCCGCAGCACCGATTACTTGGTCAGACCCACCGTATGTCATCATCGTTGCAGTCGTCGGATTCAATGTTCTGTTGCTATTCTTCGCCATACTGATGGGTATCCTTGCGGCCCAAGACCCTCGCAAGAAAAAGAAGGGTGACGACGAGGAGTTCGACGAAGAGGATGACTGGATGATGGAGTTCATGGGTGGGGGTGACAGTGGAGCAGCCGCTGCTGGTACATCTGATTTGGATGCTGCTCCAGAGAGAGACCTCTCCGAGGCCAAGGCTCTAGATGATGAGGAAGACCCATTCGCTGAGCCGGTCGTCGAGAAGAAGAAGAAGAAGAAGAAGAAGAAGAAGAAGTCCAAAAAGTCGAGGAAGAAAATTGTCGAGGAAGATGACTTCGATGAAGATGAGGACGACTGGGGCGACGAAGATGACGAGCCTGATGAGAAGCCTAAGCGCAAGTCGGTCAAGCGCCGTTCCATCAAGCGTAAAAAGTGATTTTCCAGCCATACCTAACCAACCGGAGTGGTATTGGCGGAGGGCCCACTCTCGGAAAGTGAGGAGATTCACTTGTTCGGCATGGACGACCCGACAAAGGTGGTTGAACAGATTCGCCGTTATGTCGGCGATGGCAGACTTGAGATTGCCGAGGTGATGGCAGAAGAGTTGTGCGCCATGCTTCTGTCTGACAAGAAGCGGGACCTGACAAGACAGAGACTTCTCGTCGAAGCGTTGCGTGACCACGCATCCATATTGGAAATTAGAAGCAAGTGGAAGCAGAGCATACGGGCGGGTAAACAGCGAGACTCAGAACGCAAGCGGCTGGCTAACACTCTCTCCCGTGCGGGTGACACTGAAGGTGCGGCGGTGGTGAAAAGCCTACACTCCAGTGACTCGATTCAGACCGGTCGCTCCCACCTCGGCAACGGAAAGTTCGGGCCTGCCCTCTCATCCTTCAAAGCGGCCCGGAGAGGAGCGAAATACAACTTGGAAGCGTCTCTCAGACCTCTCGAAGCGCATGAGAAGTTGAAGGGTCATTTGAGAAAGGCGGGCAAGGCGGCGAAGCAGCTCGACGCAGCGCTCGCCGCTGCGGGCCCGGTGAACCGCGTCGGCGAGGAATTTGTCCTAATGCCCGAGGGCGAATCTGCACACTCTCTTGAACGGCTGTTGGTCGACATTGACCGTTGGTGCGATCCTGCACTCGCCCTTCAAGCAGCACCGGCGGTCGCTCTCAAGCAAAGGGCTGGTGAATTGAGTAGGCAAATGGAATCAATCGCCACCGGCGAGCAGGCAGCAAACGCTCGTCTTCAGTCGGCAATCGACTCGCTCGAGCCGGTGGTCGACTATCACGAATACTCCCAGTCCAGCCGCCCGCCGGGCGATTAAAATTAATTGAACATGATTCCAACATCGTGCGCTGTGCCCCTAGGAGAGACATTTCTCATTGTTTTCCTAGGAAATCGAGCCACGCTCGGCAGGTCGGACACCAGCTCCACAGGTTGCCCTGATGGATGACCTCTTGCACCGGACCGTCGCACACCTTGCATGGAGGAAGAACTCGTGGTTGTGGAGGGAGGTCGGACTGGGGTTGGACTTGGGTGTAGGCGCCTTGGACAATCTCGGTCGTGCCTCGGTTGTACTTCATCGCGAAGAGAAGTAGTCCCATG
>CAZPJQ010000021.1:0-15729 GCA_964586945.1 uncultured Candidatus Poseidoniales archaeon | reverse complement strand
TGCCTGCGATTACATCGAAGAATGAGGCCTGTTGCGAGGCCCCATCTACTGGAATCGTGACGCTTAGACGATTCGACAGACGAGGTTCATCTGCCGGTCCATCCCGGCAGATTACCTCCAAATTCATCCAACCCTCTCTGCCCGGCTCGACGGTCACCGCGCCAGCCCAGATGCCATCCCCAGCCCGACTGTCCTGACCTGTTCCGTTGTCGTTGAGTTTGAACTCCTTCTCAATTCCACCCTGCGCTGCCCAAGCGACGCACTCCCATGTGGTCTTGTCCGCATCGTCAACAAAGGCTCTCGCAATCACACTCGCAGGCTGCCCTGCGGTCAAGCGGGCCGGCTCGTGCATCAAGTCGGTGATGATTGGCCATGACGAACGAACTGTGATGTTGACATAGGCCCAACCTGAGGCTCCGCGGCTGTCCTTCACCTGCAGCGAAATTCGATGGTTGCCTGGCGGCAGCGTCTGATTTCCATTGGCTGTCTCATTGAGCAGAACAGCCTCTGCACCCTCGCCGAGATACCATCGATAGAGCAGGATGTCTTCGTCAGCATCCCACGACTCGTTCCCAATGAGCTGGACATTTGACCCCGGCTCAAACGACTCTCCCTCCGACGGACCGTCGATTATTGCCACAGGCGGCGATGCGAGTACGGTGATGGAGCGACTCTCTGAGCGACTCATGTTGTCATCATCGGTCAGCGTGAAGGTCATGGTGTGCTCTCCAGCCGGAATATATCGAGAGTACCAGAAGGCGGGGCTCACCTGATCGAGAATCGGCTCGCTTAGCAGGTCGGAGGTCACGGTGAAGATGAAATTGTCACCGTCCGGGTCCCACGACTGCTGAGGGTCGAACAGAATCACCTCGTCGCTGACGACCTCGATACCATCGAGGGGGGAGGTGAGAACCAGAATAGGCGCACTCTTCGAGATATCAAGCGTCACGGAGGCGGTTTGAGCGGGGTTGATTCCATCAGAGACTGTCAGCGTCACGACATTGGTCCCACTAGGCAGGCGTGCTTGAACCTCCCAATCGGTCCCAAATGGCTCGCTCAACAGGTCACTGGTCCACACTGGGGTGACCGTGTCCGGTGTTGCCGGACTTCCCGGGTTGCACCACCATCCAGACGACATCTCGGGGAACGCCTCAGAGCAAGGAGCATCCCAGTCGCCAGAACCATAGGCGGAGAAATCGATTAATTGCCCGGAATTGCCGGTCGTTCCGTTGGCGGGAAGCATGATTTGGGCGCGTGGCGGCGAATTGGCCACCTCAAGGGTGACTTGGAAAGGGGCGGACCACTGGTTGACGTGATAGGAGTCGTCGTCCGAGAGGCGCAGGCTCAGCGTGTGGGTTCCCTGGCTCAGGTGGGTTTGGAGGGCGAGGGGATTGCCAATTGCGGTTGGGAGGTCGCCGTCGATGTCAGAATGCCACCAAGAGTCGATGGGGTCTCCTTCAGGGTCGAACGATGCCGAACCGTCGAGTGTGACGAGCGAATCGGAGAGGTTGGAGTCGCGGCTGGCCGTGAACGGGGGGTGGGGATACTCATTCTGAACCTCCACTGAGAGGTTGTAGTAGACCGGCGGGTTGAGCCCGTCGGAGAAAGCCATCGTGTAAGTGAACTCTCTGCCGGGGGCTAACTCAAACGTCCTGTTCCATTCAAGGGGATAACTTGCAGCGATTTGGATGCCTGCCTGCTCGTAGTCAGTCCACTCACCAGTCTGAATCAAGTCGCCCTCTGCGTCAGTGGTGTCGCTAGCGTTGACATGCAGATTCTCTGTGTAGTTGAGGCGCAGTACCCCATCCCAGTCGAGCGCCGGAGTCGTGTGGACGATGACCGAGGGTGGTAGATTGACGAAGGTGATGGTGCGAGTCTCGCTGGCGCAGTTGCCTTGGTCATCACAGACGGTCAGAGTAATCTGATGTTCACCATCCGAGAGATAGCATAGGTTGAGTGATTGGCCAGGTGGCTGATTTATTGCAAGGTCACCGGGGACTCCTCCACCTAATCCACTGCAGAAGGAGTAGGCTGAGCCATCGATGTCGCTCGTCCAGTTGAAGGTGATCGGGTCGTTGTCTAAATCCCACGAGTTGCTGGCGTTGAACCAAATTTCCGCGCCTGAACTAGTCACGGTGTTGTTCAGGGGTTCATCCCAGACGATTAACGGCGGCTGATTGACCAGTGTGATTGTGCAGAGGTAGTACGCCAGGTCCTGGTTCAGAGCGTCTGGTCCGGTGGAGCCGGTGGTGTTGTCGTAGGAGCAGTCGGTCGAGACGGTGGTGACCGGTGAGGCGCCTGTTATGGTGTGCCGTTGTCCAACGAATGGGCCGAGCTTCTCATTCCCACCGTAGGGCATCGTGAATGAGAAGTCGGACTCGAACTGCGAGAAGGAGACGTTCGCCGCAGCCCATGGCAGCCCGTGGCCGTGTTGGTTGACCGTCCACAGGTCGACGAACCACATCTCGTCGAGGGTTGCCCCGGGTGGCATGACTGGAATCGTCACCGAACTCGAGATTGCCCGAATGTAACTTGAGCCTGTGATTGCGAGTGTGACACTGCCTTGGACGAAGTCGGTCAAGTTGACATCACTGCTGCTGATTGCGAAGTTTCCGCTACAGCCCGAAAGGTCGAGACCCCAAGATTCTAACTTCGGAACATCGCTGATGGTGAGACAGTTGTTGCCGACTAAACTGCTGTTTGAAAGGGAAGAGGTGAGGCTTCTACCAGTCCAATCTATGCCGCCGTTATTGCCGTGGATGTTCATGCCGTTGATTCTCGCATCGACATCATCGAGTTGAATTGCGGGAGTTCCTGATGTTGTGTTGGTGTAAATCTCAGCCCGCTCAATCTCAATCCACCCCTGCCAATTCATGTTTGAGTCGTCCATCACTATCGCGGATTGGCCAGTAGCAAGCACTGGGTCGCGCACTGTAAGGTCGACGAAGCGAAGGTCGACGCTGTCCTCGACGCGAATCGCTCCCCAGTTATCATTCTCAGAGGTGCAATCGACGCACTGAACGACATTTCCAGCCGCCATCAGGTCATTGCTCTTGACAAACACCATTCCAGTTCCAGTCTGCGGACTTGGCGCGGAGAAGCCGTTTGAACGGGTCGTGAGATTGGAAAACCATACCTGTTTCGAGTCGTAGACGCGGAGGCCGGAGAGGCTGTTGTTCTCCAAGAGGAGGTCGTCGACATAGGGGAATAGTTCACTGACTGAGAGCCCCTGTCCGCCGTTGTCGTGGCTGTGCCAGTTTGAGCCGCTGATAGAGCCCTTCGAGACGAAGATTCCTGAGCCGGGTGACTCTGACACCTCCAAGTTCTGAAGAGACGCACCGCCGTTGTTGCTACTCCTGCTGAACACCCCCGCCATGTCGTTGGTGCCTCCCAAGGGTTTGCCCGAGCGAGATACAGTCGCGTTTACGATTGTAGTCGAGGGGTCGGTCATGTAGAGTTTGATTCCGTTTACCGCATTGTCGTGGATGTCTGCATTCTCAATCCACGCACCACTGGTGTTGAGGAATACGGCGGCAAAGGCGATGCCGGGCGAAGAGGAGTTCGGTCCACCGGTTCCGAACACCTCGATGTCGTGGAAGCGGGCCATCATGTAGGTTGAGAAGTTGAAGCGGTCCACCTTGGTGAGCATGATTCCCGCGTATTGGCTGTCGCCGATTGTGGTGCGGCGAAATACCGGGCGGGTGATGACATCGTCTGTTCGGTGGAGGACATAGATTCCGTTGTCGCATGTGGAGATGTTCAAGTCCTCGATGAGGGGACGGGAATCCTCGATGAACACTCCCGCGGAGATGTTCATCGTGGCACCGCCGACATTTGAGATGTTGATGTTGCGAAGCAGGCCGCCACTATTACCCCAGTAGGAGATGGCGCGGGTGATCTGGTTGTCGAAAGTGACATCGTCTACGAAGGGTGCCGAGCCAGCACCGACTGAGAGGCCGATGCCGTAGCGCCAGTTCGTCATACTGCCGTGTACATCTTGACCGCCATCTTGGAAGGTGGACCTCCGGATGACTGGGCTTGCTGAGTCGAACATGTCGATTCCCACGAGGTCGACATTGTCGAAGTAAGCATCCTCGATGACCGGATCGCTATCCTTGATTGTGAGGCCGAACTGGGCATCTTCAAAGGTGATGTTTCGCATCGATGAACCACGATTGCGGCTGCTGGCGTTGAATTGGAAGCCGTCGTGCCAGGTGAAGCCGGACTGAACCTGCACTGTGATTGGGTCGAGTTGAGTCCCTTGCGCGACGACCTTGCCGTCTACGTAGACTCTCACTCCTGGACCCATGCGGATTGTCGTGCCAGCCAATATGCGAAGTTCATCGCCGGCGGCGACGGTGTAGTCGCCATTCACATCGATTGTTGATGACCAGATTGTAAGCGCTCGAGAACCCGTATCTGCTGGCTCTGAAACGGTCTGCAAGGTATCTGGCTGCGCAACCTCCGCAGGAGGGACGAGCCAAAGGACCGAACTGAAAAGCATCAGCAAGACAAGGCCGCATGCACTGCCCCCGCTTGCACCCATGGGCGAGCCACCCTCGCCCACCCCTGTTTGATGATTCCCCATCACGCTTCGCGTGGAATTCAGCAAGTCTCGGCTGTCACTCCACTTCGATGACGACGAGTGGAATCCCTTGGTTCCTCGCCATTTCGATGATGACTCTCGTCCACTTGCTGGTCGGTGAGGGGAATGCGAGTATGTGAGTGGCAGACTCCAAGATTTGGTGGGTCAATGAGGTCGCCGCCTCGCCCCTTCCCATATCCTCAAGCCCAGACCGTGGAGCGATCCAAGACTCAGAGAAAACCGCGATTGGGACATTGTTGTTGTCAGCCCATCTCTCAGCCAAGTAATCGACACCACTCGCACCACCCACTATCACTAGGTCGGGATGTGCTTCCAACTCGGACCAATTATCGATTGCCTCCTCCACAATTGAGAAGTCGTAAAAGCGGCTTGAGCCGACGATTGCAAGATTCACAACCCGCCCATCCTTGTTCAAATCCTTGCCGCCGAGACGGCCAAGAACCTCGGTGCCACCACCCTTCACCATGACCGTACATATTCGTAGCATGAAATAAACCCATTCCCCGATGTACGGGGGGTAGTCACCGGAAACCGGAATTTGTGCGTGTGGTGGGTAAACAGAACAGGTTATCATGGGGTCTCAGCCCGGCCCATCCGTGGACACAGCCTTCATCCTCATCAAGACCGAACCCTCTCGAGAGAGGGAGGTATACCTAGTCCTCTCAGATATTGATTCAGTGGTTGAAACACACGCCCTCTACGGAGAGTATGACCTGCTAGTGCGGGTGCAATGCGAGAACTCGAAGGAGTTGACCACTCTGCTGATGCAAACGATGCGGCAGATTTCAGGTGTTCGTGAGACTGAGACGCTGATTGCAGTTGATTACTGAGGTGAAAATGATGGCTGTGGGATTCGTTATGATTGTGACTGCTGCTGGGTTCGAGAGAAGCGTTCGTGACGCGCTCGACTCGATTGAGTTCGTGACCGGGCGCTGGGGCGTCTTTGGCGAGTTTGACATCATCACCAAGATCGAGGCGGATGATGACTCCACTCTGACACGCTGCATCATCGAAGATGTGCGGGCCATCGAGGGAGTCGTTGACACTCGGACTCTCATCGGTGCCGAGATCTGAAGTCGCTCCTCATGCGGCAGTGACTCTGTGTAGAGTGCCTTGGGCATACTCAGCGTAGTAGAGGTCGCCATCTGGGTGGAATCGAAGAGGTAGCGGTGTCGAGAGTCCATCCAAGACGAGGCTCACCTCGCCACTCCAGTTCTGGGGATTCTCGGGGTCCGGTGAGAGGTCGACACGGACAATTTCCTTGCCGACTGGGATGACGGTGTTCCACGAGCCGAATATCGAGACATAAACGGTTCTGTTTCCACCCGGTAGAGTTGAGTTTGGCGGCCGCCAGTCTATGCCGTTGGCGGAGGAGTGCGGAGTGAACTCTGCAATCGGGCCCACAGTGCCGTCGGGAACCGGGTGCTGCGGGTCGTCGTCGGGCCAGCCGTAGTCTGCCCCCTCTACGAGCAGATTGAGCTCCTCGGGGGGATGGTCGCCCTCCCAATCTCGCCCGTTGTCGGTGAACAGATATCCCACGCCAGGCACCCAAACGCCGTCGTACGAGTTCCTCACACCAGACGCGATCACCTCTGTCGAGCCGTTCCAAGGGTTGACACGCATCAGTGCCGCGTTGCGTTCGTCCTGTTCATCACAGATGTTGCAAGTCGAGCCGCTGTGCCAAATCAGACCGCCTTGTCCGTCGGGCATCACCGAATTGGTCTGGTGGTTACCCGAGGGAACTCCACTGACGAGCACCTGTTGTTGGGAGAGATTCCACTCAGATGGAGAAGAAGATGGGAGGTCGTAGGCGCTCAGGCTACCTTGCTCAGACACGAAGAGGCGGCGGGAGCCGTTGTCGGAGTCTATCCAATAGAGTACGCCGTGGGGAGCGTTGAGACCGGTTAGAAGCACCAGCGGATCGGCGAAGTCTCCATCTAGCTCAAGCGCTAGGAGACGCCCGTCGCGGTCGCAGACGAGTAGCCAGGTCTCATCCATCCAGTGCAGGCATGAGGGGCTGCCAAGACCATCAGCGACCTGCTCCACCACATGCCCCTCGATATCCAACTCGGGCGATGGCTGGACGAGGTAGGGCCACATCTGTCTGAGTGTCATCCCTCCTATGATGAGGAGGATGACGAGCAGCACGATGCCGACCATCCGTAGTCGAGGTCTGCTCTTGGTCTCCGACAGGACCTCTTCGCTCTCCTGCTCCACGCCCTGTTGACGCATCCCGATATGATGATGTTACCGCAACGCACCTCATTCGTGCAGGTGGGCGTGAATTCTCGAAGCGAGCGCAGTTCCAATTCCGGGAGCTTGTCGAAGGTCGACCTCGCTCGCGTGGTCGATTCCCTTCCTTCCACCAAAGTGACGTAGCAACGCCTGCAACTTCTTGGCGCCAAGTCCATCCACCTCTTCGAGTGGGTCGCGCAGCGTGGACTTAGCTCGGCGCTTTCTGTGATAGGTGTTGACGAAGCGATGCGCTTCGTCTCTCGCAAACACGAGTAGTCTGCCCTGCCTGTCGAGAACCAGATTTGGTTGGTCAAATCGGTGGAGCGTTTCCTCCTTTTTTGCCAGTGCGGCGAGTGGAATTCGATCTACGAGCCCGTGTTCGGTCAGCAGGTCATGAATGGTTGAGAGATGGGTCTCTCCGCCGTCGAGTAGCAGCAGGTCGGGCCACTCCTCTTGCCGTTTGAGCCACCGTTCAACCACTTCTCTCATCATTTTCAAATCGTCGAAAACCTCCTGTTTCACCTTGTAGGTGCGATACGCCTTCTTGTCTGGCCTGCCACCTCGCATGGTCACACACGCCCCAACCTTCTCCGCCCCCTGAAGTTGAGCCATGTCGAAACAGACCAAGTGGTCCACCCTCTCAACTTCCAAGAGTTCAGCGCAATCATCCGCCGCTCGCTGCTCGAGATTGCCCGCTGCCCGCTTGTCGAGCGCCCTCTGCGCCTGCATCTCGGCGTTTTGGTCCGCAAGGCCTCGCAATGTTGCCAACTCGCCACGCAGCGGAACTCTGACTTCAACCGCCCCCTGCCTTCGCTCCTCAAACCACGACTCAAGATGTTCACCGACGGGTGCGGGGGTCAGTATTCTGCGCGGTGGGCGGCGGGATTGGTAGTGTTCGTGGAGTATCAGAGCGACCGATTCTGCGACATCACCCCGATGAAGCAGCGGATAGTGGACTTGGCCGGTCACCACACCCTGCTTGGCGTGTAGGATTACCACTGCACCAAGGTCACCTCGACTGGCAAATCCGATTGCGTCCACATCCTGATAGAAGCGACTTGAGACCACCTTCTGTGACAGAGTTCGCTGGACCGCCCCGATTAGGTCGCGGGCGGTCGCAGCCTGTTCATACTGCATCTTCTCGCTCGCTGCATCCATCTCCGCCTGGAGTGTGGTCAACAACTCGTCAGCCTCGCCGTCCATCACTCGGCGCGCCGCATCGACCCGCGAATCGTAGCCAGTCGCATCGATGCACGGCGCGGCACACAGTCCGATGTGCATCGCCAGACAACCCTGAGGCAGCAGAGTCGGACAATCGCGAATCCCAAACTGCCTTCTCAACAGTTGGATGACCCGTTTGGCGGCGCCCACATCCGGGAAGGGACCCCACAATTTGGCGTTGGCCGGTGGGTGGCGAGTGTAGAGGATTCGGGGGGCATCCTCGTCAGTGAGGGCGATGAACGGGTATGACTTGTCGTCGGTCATCAATGAGTTGAATCGAGGTTTGTGGCGGCGAATGAGTTCCCTTTCCAGAGTCAGCGCTTCGCGGGGATTCGGAGTCACGATGCAGTCGATGAAGTCAGCTTCAGTAACCAAGGTCGGAATCATCTCTCGGTCAGGATTTTTCGCGAAATAGGAGCGCACTCGTTCCTTCAGCGCAGTCGCCTTTCCGACATAGAGCACTCTGCCGTCCTGTCGCTTGAACAGGTAGACACCGGGGCCGCGGGGGAGATGCAACTTGGAGGGGTCCACCGTCATGCGGGCAAACGGTCGGGGTGAAGGGCCATGAACCCACGCCTCCTCTCGGACGCCGTGCTCCCCGAGTCACAGGCGCGCCTACTGCGTGTTCTCGCAACATTTCCAAAGGCTCTCGAAGATGCGTGGGATGTCCCTCGGGGGCTCTCGCTACCCGGGTTAGCCGACGCTCTCGGGGTTGTCAGGTCAGCGCTCAATCCGCCGTTGAAGGCGATGGAGAAAGAGGGATTGATTTCGACGCGGCAGGCTCATGTCATCGGAGGCGGTCATCGAAGGAGGTCTGTGATCCATCTGACCGACGAAGGGAGGCAGGTCGCCGAGGGGCTCGCGCCCGCCGGGGAGGAGGTCGGCAAGCCGGTCAAGGAGATTCTTGGAAGCGCCCCTAATCCAATTACATTGCACGGCCGAGATGATGAGTTGAGCCAACTGGTCGAGGCGATTTCGCCTGGCGCCACCCTGCAGTTAGTCGGCTTGCCCGGAATCGGAAAATCCTCACTTCTGCGGGCGCTCGCCGGTAAGGCCACTGAAACGGGTTGGAGCGTGCGTTGGTCGAGCGTCGGAGCGCACCATGATGTTGGTCGATTGACGGAAGAGTTGCTGGGAGGCGGTGATTCTCCGAAGGATGGCGCGGCCGCTTTGACGGCGTTGCGTTCCCTACCCAAGAAGACACTGCTCGTGGTGGATGAGTTGCAGTCCGTCCATTCGAGACACCAAGAGCCTGTTCACACGCTACTCAACTCGGCCGCAGAAGATGATGGGATTACGCTTGCCATCGGCTGTCGGTCACCCTCGCCAATTGAGGTGGGAGAGGTTGTGAAGATCGAAGAAATCGAGGCTGGGGCGGCTCGCTCGCTGTTGCCCGAGGATTTGGACGACGAGGTCTGCGACAAGGTCGTGAAGGCGCTTGGAGGCCATCCACTCGCACTCAAACTGTGGGAGCCGGGCGATGCGCTGCCGGAGGCTGATGACAGGATTCAGGCGTTCATCCAAAGTGATGTAATCGAGCGGCTTGAGTCGGATGCCCTAGCAACGATGGACGAGTTGGCAGCGGCTCCGCGACCGCTCTACGCTGAACAACTCTCCAACGACGACGGTGTGGCGCCGCTCGACGAAGCGGCCCTGTTGCGGTGGAGCGTCGAATCTCTCGAGTTGCAGCACTTGATTCGGAATGTCAGGCGAACGATGTGGAGCGACGATGAGGCGAAGAAAATCCACGCCGCCGCGGCGAGCCACTGGGAGGACCGTTCGGAACCTGCTGCTCGCATCCACGAAGCTCACCATCGGATTCAGGCTGCCGACGAATCTGAGGCGGCGGAACTGGTTGACAGGATTGAACGGGATGTCAGCGGAATGCTGAGCATCGACTCGGCGGCGACCGCGGCAATCGTCGACGACGCAATCAGAGCACTTCCCTCCGCCCATCGACTGAAGATGCTCTCAGCCAAGGTGGCCATCGAGCGTGGTGAGGGAGAAGTCGGAGAGAAGTTGCTCCAAAGTGTTCCCGAGGATGCAAGGGATGAGGTCGATTGGGCATTACTCTCAGCGAGAATCGCAAGACTGCGGGGCCGCCACGATGAGGCCTCCAAGTTGCAGAATGAGGCATTGGAAACCGCTGACCCTGCGAGGGCCGCGCGGATTCGTCTCAACTCGCTGGTGCTGAGATACGACGACCGACTGCCCGGCCCACTGGATGAAAATGAGATGAAAAGCATCTCGGAATCACTCGCCTCGTACAGTACAGCAAAACTCGACCCGACTAGACGCAAGGCGGCGCTCGTGACAATCGCCGCCATGCGCCACTCGCTCGCCCTCGATGCAAATGATGCCGACGCCGCCTCCCAAGTCCGAGCGGACCTTGCCGCGACCGCAAGTGGTGACGACCCGCTCGTCGAAGAGTTGTCCGCCCGCGCCGCACTCTCTCTAGGTGGAGATTCGACCAGAATTCGCAGCCTGATGGCCCGCACACGCCATCCACTTCGCAAAACCGCACTCGGACTACTTCTCGTGCGCCACGAGTTTGAGAATGAGGAGGCGACAGTCGCCCACACATTGGAGCAGGTTACAGCACCGGCTGACCTCGGCTCTGCAACGGCACGCAGGCTCTCAGCAACACACTGGTACTGGCGTGGAAGGATAGAGAAAAGTCAACGGATCAAGTGCTGGCAAGAGGCGCTCCACCGCTACGGTATGGCGGAATGCTCCAACGCCTACTCCCAACTGACGCGCGCCCTACACGACGAGATGCGCAACATCTGAGTCGGCCGCGACCGGTCCCCAGTCTTCTTCAGCGTTGTCTAGGCCCACCCCGGCCACCCCATCCGAATCCGACCCACCGCCCTCATCACCGCTCCCCGTCGCCTCTTCCCTTCGCATCCCACCCGCGGCACCCAAGGGGGGAAGCCCGAGCAATTCTCTTTCCACGGCGTGTGTGTTCACATTTTTCGCCTTGACGATCAGCTTCTGTTCCTCAAGGATTTTCTCCTTGCGCTTCCGCTTGCGCATTCGCAGCATCACGAGCAACAGAATAATCCCCAGTCCACCGAATAGATAGGGGAGGAGTTCCTGAACGATGAAGCCATATCCGACTGTGAACTGAATCTGAACTTCGTCCTTTTGGGCGTCGCAGTCGCGCGGGTTTTCTACTGTACAGAGTGGGGTGCGATAGATGACCTGATTTCGGCCATCCTGCCTCTCCGGGTGCTCATCCCTACCAAGGGTCGAGGTGAACTCTAGCGACAGCCCCTTCGGCATGGTGATGTCGATTGTGATGACAGGCCTGAAGTCGATGTCAACATCATTTCCAGCATTGCCATCTCCATCGCTGTCAAATTCGGAATCCACATCCTGGCTCTGTGTCGGAGGAGCGACGTCGAAGATTAGTGGCTCAGGGGGGAAGGTGTAGACTCCGCCTGTATCACCCTCAGCGGCGCGGGCGTCGAAAGTCCCCATCATTCCGGAGAACAGCGAGGTCAGCATCGAACCGCCGACACTTGTGTCAACGATGAACATCCCCTCGTTGTAACGAGCGATAACCGAAGTTTTTTGCAGCGTGAGAACGAAGCGAATCGGCTCGTCGTCGTCGATGTATCCGTCAGGTGTTCTGCGCAGGGTCTCGACGGATGCGCTGAACTGAAGCCCACTCAAATCGGCTGACATCGTCGAATCATCGACTTCCATTCCCTGAATTTCAGAATTGACCATTACTGCGAGTGAATCGGCAAGGGATTGCAATCCGCGGTTTGAAATTTCAAGTGGATGCATCTGGTCGCCCAATGGCACCTCAAAGGACTGGTTCACCATCGCCAGCAGACCTCCCTCTACCTCGTCGCCAGCCACCACCGCATGTCGAATCATGTCAGCGGGAATCGCCTCTATGCGCACCCCATAGTCATCGGTCAACGGATGTGGCAATGCAACCCTGTAGAGTTCAACAACAACTGAACCTTCGACCACTAACTCAACCGCTTGACTCCACTCCATCACATTGAGTTCCGAAAAGTCGAGGGTAGCCTTGACATGGATGCAAGTGCGCCAATTCGACCTGCAGACTAGGTCCGGACTCGAATCGCTGCAACCAGCGGAGCGCTCGCAAATCGGATCATCCCAGCGCTCGTGGTATGGATTGGATCCTGTGAATCCGAACGGTGTCAGCCCTCCGCTTTCTGAGCGAACGGTCAGCGTGATGGTGTCGGGTTGCCCTGTCGTGGAGGCGATCCAAGAGGGAAGTCTGAGGTGAACGGTGAGGTCGGTTGGCGGCAGGTTCGACGGCAGGAAGCCCGAGAGGAAGGAGGTGTCGAGGGAGACTTCGTAGACGAGGAGTGAGAGCACAGCGGAGACATCATCCGGGTTCAGATAGGTGAGGTTGTCGTAACCATAATTCTCAGCGATTATCCCGGTCAAAACCTCCAACGGGTCGACTGCGAACGGTTTGCTCGTCGAACTGAAGTAGATGGGATAGGTGCCGTTCATCGCGTTGCCGCCAAGTAGACAGTGATTGACTACAACGGATTCAGCGCATGTTTGTCCTGGAAGGTGGCTGAAATTCAGCCCTCCGGTCGAATTGAAATCCAACCAATTGATTGGTCCCATTTCCAATTCGATTTCAGTGATGTCGAATGCCAACTGATTGACCTCGTCCATCGGTATCGCAGCGCTGAAATCCTCGATGTCAAGCAGACCTTCGTGGTAAGCCATACGAACGCCGTCGCTGGTCACCCAAGGCAGGTCTACCCCATCCGAGCCAAACGAGAGGTCCCAATCTTCCAGAGTTGAGCGGGGTAGGTAACTGATGGCGACCTGCGTACTGACGATACTGTGAATCTCATCGCGCAGGTCGATTGTCATCTCGACATCGATTCCAACCTCATTGTCGAGGTCCAAGTCAACAGCAGAGGTGGATGTTGCTCGCCGCACTGCTGTCATCGAGACATTTGAGAGCTGGTTCTCTGAACCGGGCCCTGCGCCAAGGTTGTCGACAACCCAGATTCCCACTTGATAGTTCCACGAACCCTGTTGCCTCGGTGCTGTGACGCCACCACCCCCTACGTCAGAGATGCTCGCATAGGGTGGTGGAGCGACCTCGAAGACCGAGCGGTGGCCGGGACGAGAGAAGATGGTGAAGTTGGTGGTGACCGCACCACCCATCGTCAGAACTCCTTGGTATGCTCTCTCGACGTTGAGTGTGCCACCGGTTCCAACGGACATCATGTCGGTGTTGATCTGAATCGTCGCCACAGAGCGGAGGCAGATCGGCGGTTGGAAGGCATTGTTCGGCAATCCCGCCAACTCGTCAGCCGAATCACTGTCCTTGTCCGACGAACACTGAATGGTGACCCCTTCCATCTGAACTTGGTCTACGAGCGCGCTGTTGACATCGGCCGTTCCATTGAACGAGGTCTCGATTAGCGACTCTACAGCGCTTGAGAATTCGGCGACCAACTGGTCCCTCACATCGACTCCCTGCGGAGTCGTATGGTCGAGGTAGTTGCGAATGTAGTCAGCCGGCGCACCGCTGTCATTCGAATCGAAGTCGCCGCCCAACTCCATTCCTGCAAGACCTATCAGAGAGCGATTGAATTCGTGAACCTCCCACTCCAAGGTGAGTGTCATCAGGGAAGTGTTCTGCATTTCAAACAGGTAACGGCCTCGCACCCACTCCTGACTTGTCGTCAGATCGTGGGCGAAGTTGTAGTCATCACAGATTCCAGTTCCATTGTTCCAAGTGGCACAGAAGGTGTTGTCCACTTCTGGCGCACCGGGCGGCGGGTCAGCGGCGACATGGAGTGAAGTCAGCATCGGAACCAGTGCAAGAACAAGCAGAAGTCGACCGCGGGGGAGCGCTACAGGCGTACGCGAGGAGCGCGCGCGCAACTCACCGGCATGATTGGAATTCAACATTGGCAGCACTTCCACACCCATCCTACACCTCAGTCATGCTCTGCTCATTTAATTCGGTTCCCCGCACTCGGGCACCTGACGGCGAAGTCAAAGGGATGGAGGAAGTACCATGACATCGCCAACACAAGAACTCAGGGCAGTCTTGGAAAAGTTCGTCACCAAACGGGGCGCGCCGGACTCACTGCTCGACTCAATACCGACAGGTTGGGAGACTCACGGTGACCTAGTCCTGCTGCCGAAAGACTCCCTCAATGAGTGGGTTTCCTACGCTGGGGTAGAGCTTTGGGAAACGGTTGCGGAGGCGCTTGGCGGCGAGCGGCTGGCGCGCAAGGGTGAGATTGTCGGAGAACAGCGCCGGCCGCAGGTGGAGATGCTGCTCGGCGAGCAGACTTGGGTAACTCACCGCGAGCATGGCATCGACTACTCGTTCGATGTCACCAAGTCGATGTTCTCGGCTGGAAATCTGGCTGAACGAGGTCGAATCGGGGGCCTCGACTGTGCGGGAGAGACCGTGCTTGATCTCTATGCTGGAATCGGCTACTATACACTGCCGTTGTTGGTGCGCGCCGGGGCCGCAAAGGTCCACGCTTGCGAGTGGTCAAAAGATGCAATTCACGCTCTGAAACACAACCTCGACGCAAATGGTGTGGCTGAGCGCTGCACCGTGCACTCGGGTGACAACAGAGTCACACTCGCCAACGGCGGCTCGGCATCCCGTCTGCTCGGCTCATGTGACCGGGTGATTCTCGGCCTCCTGCCGTCCTCTGAAGAGGGCTGGCCCCTCGCCCTAACCGCACTCAAACCCGGAGGAGGATGGCTGCATCTGCACGGAAATGCGCCTGGTGGCAGCGAGGAAGAATGGGCGATCTCAGTAACCGGAAAGTTAGCCGCTTTGGGAGACAGAAATGTGGCCCTCGAGCGACTTGTCAAGGTCAAGTGGTACGCTCCTCATGTCAGACATTGCGTCCTAGATCTAAAAATCGGATGATTTCGATATCAGCGGGGCGTCAAACTCATGGCAAGGCCATGAGTGCGCTCATGCGTGAGCGAGGTGATTGAAGCTGAATTGGTCGATGAATCGACCGAGTCTCGGCGCGAAAAGCGTCAGTTGAACGTCGCCATGGGCTCGACCGCAGTCGTCGTAGTTCTGTTCATGCTTCTGGCCAGTTTCTGGGGGGTCATATCGACCTACGGCGATGGCTATGGCCCCAACGGCCAGTGGGAGTGGTGGGAGGTTCCCCTCGAAGAGCGCCACACCATGGGACTCAATGTGACCGCGTGGCGCAGCCAACTGCCGGAGCCGGGACCATACAACTGGACTGGGCCAACCGAGTACTTCGTCGAGGTCGACCTGCCTGCATCCGAGCAGGATGTGGGATATCCCGAGCAGGCAGTGATGCATGTCGCACTCTGGATGCCAGAGGTTCCTAACGGTACCAAGGTGCCAGTGATCGCCACCGTCCACCCATACTACGACTTTGGTGGAGAGGGAGCGCCCGGTGCTGGCGATGACTCGAACCCCAACACGGTGCCCGACCTTGGTGTGGGAGCGTGGGTTCTCGAGCAGTTCGTACCCTATGGGTACGCCTTGGCTCAGATATCGACATTTGGTACCGGGAAGTCAACCCACTGTCAGGACGTCAAGGGACTGGGCGAGCAAATCGGAATCCAAGCGGCGGTGCACTGGCTCGGCGAGCAGGAGTGGAGCAACGGCAATGTCGGTCTGATGGGCAAGT
>CAZPJQ010000020.1:13934-15902 GCA_964586945.1 uncultured Candidatus Poseidoniales archaeon | reverse complement strand
ACTCACGGACCTGCATGAACTCCATGTCATCCGCTAAAAAGTCGGACAAGTCAAACTCCGTCTCCAACTTGGAGGCTGCAATGATAACTGAGCCGACGGTAAGCATCACGACGAAAATTAGGGCGAATACCTGTGTCCTCCGCTGCGTGATGACAACCTCTTTCGCCATCCGCTGCAAACGCTCCCACCCCTCCTGAGTTGCTCTTGGTTTGCTGCTCCTTTCCATCAGAACATGCATCGCACCGACCACCAAGGTTGAGGTAATGAAAGCGCATATGACACCGAAGGCCAAGGCGAGCCCGAACACCTGTACTGGAGGTAAGGGTGAAACCACATTCGAGATGAAGGCGGCGACAGTGGTCACGACGGCGAGGGCGATGGGCATCACCAGTACATCGAGCGAGCGAGCCCACGCTAAAGCCGCTGAGTCCCCTTTCGACCTAAATCGGTCGTATGCCCTTTGCAGGTGGATGGAATAGTCGATACCGAGGCCGAGCACGACTGGCGCAACCGCAACATGCAGAACTGAAAAACTCGACCGGAAGGCGGCGAGGCCACCATAGGTCCACACCAAAGCCATCGAAAGAGCGACTAACGGAAATGCGACACCACGGACGGAGCGAAATGCGATTGCCAGGATTATGATGACGACTGAGAGGGCGCCCCCTATCAGCCAGACGAGGTTGTCGATGGTACCCTCGTTGATGTCATGGCTCAGCACATCGTTTGATATCAGGCCGTATTGTAATTCGACCGCTCCTCCAGAGTCACCAGCAGTGTTGCCGTTCGAGCCTTCTAGGCTGCTGGCCGTTTCGAGCATCTTGAATTCATTCCGAAGAAAGTTCACCATTACTTGGCGTTGGTCGTCGGCGATGTCGGTGTTCAGATAGAAGACCCACAGAGTGCTGCTCGCAGAAGGCGTCGGGTCCCCGCCAGTCCGATTTCCGTCGAGCCATGCGCAAGTTGTCGTCTCAAACTTGAGGTCCTTGTGTAGGAGCGCATCTCTTCCGAAACTTGCCAATGTTGCCAAATCTTCGTCAGCAACTCCGTCAATACAGGTTGTGCCTTCCTCCACCGTGTCGTTGAGGAGTTGTTCCCATGTAGTTGCATTCTGTAGGTCGCTGCCCGGGGCAGATTCGTCGAGTCCCCTCTGGATGATGTCGGGGGCGGCGATCAACTCCTCGACGAGATGGCTGCGTATCTCCGCCCATTCAAGAATGGAATCGAGGTCCCTCTGCTGTTCCTGAAGTGATTCAATTGAGAGGACATTGCCGCCGTCTGAACGCTGGACATGGATGAATAATGGTCGGCGTTCGTCGCCGAACTCCGCTTCAATTCTCTGTTCGGCTTCGTCGTTTTCCCCCTCAGGTGCAAATGCCTCAAGATCGGTCTGAAATGAGGGCAGTGGGAAGAGGAACATTCCGAAGAAAGCTGTGAGGACCAGCGCAGTGAACAAAATTGGTATGGAACCACGTTCGAGAAACGCTGCAATGTTGCTGGCTCGTGAGCCAGCCTCACCGCTTTGCATGGTATTCCCACCTCCATCTCATAGTTAAGGGCGAAGGCGTCGAGGGCCGCGTAGCGGCCGGATGACTACAAAGGTTCAAAATGGAGTCTAAGGTCGCCGAACCGATAACATGACTGTCAAAGTGCTATTGAACGAGGGTGGCGAGTTGCGGATTCGAATTAGCGGTGAGGGGCACACGGCCCTGCAACTATTCCGCAGTCGACTGAATGAGAGCAAAGATGTTGACTATTCGAACTACTTCATCGGCCACCCAGGACTCGATGATCCGGAGTTCTACCTGCGCGTTAAGAAGGGAAAGGACGCCGCCAAGGTGTTGAAGTCGCTTTGCTCGGATATTGTGAGTGAATTCAACACTGTCAAGTTGCCTTGAGGCGAGGGGCAGATGGACTCTGAGCAAATCGCTGAGGCACTCGGACTCAACTCATGGGTTTGTCCCGGTG
>CAZPJQ010000020.1:12457-13924 GCA_964586945.1 uncultured Candidatus Poseidoniales archaeon | reverse complement strand
TGAAGGTGAGAGTTGAGGATTTTCGAGTCGAAGAAGCAGCAGATGTTCCAGCCCTCGACCAAAAGGGCAGATTCACTATAGCTCGGATTACCCTGGCGGACTGGGAAACAAACCGATTTGTCAACCGACTCGCAAGGACGCTGAAAATTTCACGCAACCGAATCTGGTTCTCCGGAACCAAAGACAAGCGCGCGGTGACAACGCAACTATTCGTCATAGATGCGCATCAAAACAAGGTGGCTGAAGTCGAAATCAAAGATGTCGAAATCGAAGTTCTCGGCCGCAGCCATCAGAAGGTGAAGTTGGGTGGCCATTCTAGTAATCGGTTCACTATCACAATCCGTGGCTGCGCCAAGAAGGACGGCTCTCCGATGGAAGCGGACCGTGCGCTTATGGAAATTGACCGGATTCGCTCACAACTGCAAGAGATACTTGGCAAAGGAAAGTTTCCGAATTGGGTCGGGCCACAACGGTTTGGGTCGAACCGACCTGTGACGCCAGTTGTTGGCAGGCATGTGGTAAATGGCGACTTTGAATCAGCAGTCAATGCCTACCTCGGCATGGCTGGCCTCAATGAGGTGGAAAAGGTCGCTGACTTCCGCACACTTTGGCGAGAAACTGGTGATGTGGAAGCGGCAATCGAAGCTATTCCCAAACATCTCGGGTACGAAATGAGTTTGCTCAATAGTTTGAAGTCTCGACCTGATGACTGGGTTGCTGCTTTCAAAAAACTACCCAAGAACCTCCAATTGATGACCGTTCACTCTTTGCAATCGATGGCGTTCAACCACTCATTGGGTGCCCGGATTAAGAAGGGTGTCAGTATCACAGAACCATTGGAAGGCGATGTGGTCGGCCCGATTGGTGAGAGCGGAAAAGTCAACACAGGAAAGTTGTCAATCGTCAGCGCCGAGACAAAGCCCCGAATCACGCGGAACTGCCTACTCGGAAGGCTCGCAGTCACCGGAACTCTGCCCGGCTCGGAAGGTACTCTTCCGCTCGGAATCGTCGCCGAAATCGAAAGTGAAGTGTTCGAACGGTTGGAACTCTCAGATATTGATTGGCTGGTAGAAGCGATTCCACGGTTGTCAACCAAGGGAACGAGGCGGTCGCTCGCTGGCAGTTTTTCAGACTTCAAAGCCGAGGAAGTCAGCACAATAGACCTCGGCGAATCAAATGAGAGATGGGCTAGCGGTCCATCCGAACATGAGCGTTGGCACCCTGAGGGATGCTGTATAAGATTCCGATTCAGTCTGCCACCAGGAACCTACGCGACAACACTTCTGCGAGAGTTCACGCGAGCCCCACTGCACCAATCCTGACCCTGCTGGTCAGAATCACATCAAGCGCCCGATTTCAATGACTTGGATTTCTCCAACGCCATCGATGGCTCGCATGGCGTCCTCAAATGCATCGACTGTGCCGTCGCCTTCCTGTATAACACAGAACGCCTCGACGAACATCAAT
>CAZPJQ010000020.1:8065-12447 GCA_964586945.1 uncultured Candidatus Poseidoniales archaeon | reverse complement strand
CGGCACATCAGAGTCTGGATCACACATTATTTTGTAACGAACTCCAACTTCTCCCATAGAATCACCTTAGGGTCCTGTGAAGCCACAGCCGACACAGATGTAGGGTACTCCCTGGTTGCGACAGCGCTCACTTCTTCCGATGGGCTCGCTGCACTTTGGGCAGGGAAATGAGGTGCTCCTTCTCTCGACGAGAGGGATTCCGGACGCGCTGCAAACTGTCGCTCTCTTGCTCACTGTGTACCACCGAACGAGTCGGCGACCCACCGCCCCCTTTTGATGCTTGCTAACCCCCTACCGGGGGTTGGTGCCTCAACTCGAGAGAACTTCAAGTGTTCCGGATCTGCCGCTGCTGACCACCAACTCGCCGTGATTACGACGGCACCATCCGTTCAGCACACGCACCACATCTCCAGTGCGCACTTGGTCGACCTGTTCACCCCATAGTACCAACCCGACGACTCCTGTCTCGTCTCGGCCACACGCTGCTGCGACCGCTCCCTCAAAGTTGGGGCTCTTGACCATGCGCCGCGGGTAGCGGCGAAGGACGAGCAACTCAAGCCGTTCAACCGGCCTGCTGGCACCTAGTTGGTTAACCAGTTGCCTCTCTGGCAACACTAGGGATGGCCGGCCTCCAAAGGCGTGGCGAAGAATTGCAATTCTCCTCTCATCTCTCTCATTTTCCATTGTTCGTTGTTGTTCAACTGCTTTACTCATGACCTCTCATAATCGGGTACGGGGTAGAAGGGTTTCCGCCGGGGTCAACGAAAAGTGAATCGGGGGGGCTACGCCCCGCCAACTGAAACTGGTCACCATCTCCCGAGAGAGAATCCACTAACGGTTGTCGGCGCAGGCGTCACTCATCGTCACGAGCTGCGCGGTGCACCGTGAAACCGACTTTCCCTGCTGCCTCTTTCTCATCCTCGCCTTGCGTGAGAATGCCAGATTCAACCATCGTGCGTTCTACGAATTCAGCCACAGTTTCTTTCGGCCCGAATCCACGCGCTCGGGGAAGTTTGTTCATGCAGACCAAGAAGGTCTCGGATGAGGAGTTTCTGGATGCTTCCGGGGAGTATCTCTGGACTTTCGAAAAACGCCCTTTCGCAGCCTCTACGACCCCCTCGATGCCACGTCCCTGGAAGATTTTCGTGACAAACGAACCACCGGGATTCAAAATGGGAAACGAGAAGTCCATTACCGCGCACACGAGGTCTATAGAGATGGCTTGGTCTCTCTCATACTGACCTGTCAATGAAGGTGATATGTCGGAGACGATGGAGTGAATAGGCGAGCCTGCTACCATCTCCATAATCAGATCCTGAGTCAGTTTTTCTGTGATGTCTCCGACAACCAATTCAACTCCATCAATGGGCGCACACGGCTCTAGGTCAACCGCGATGACTCGCCCCTCATGGCCGGTGACTTCCACCGCCACCTGCGACCAACCTCCGGGGTGGCAGCCGACATCGATGACGGTGTCACCCTCGCGCATCAGTTCGAAGCGGTTCTGAATCTGCAGCAACTTGTAGGCTGAACGGGCGCGGTAGCCAGAAGACTTGGCGTCTCGGCGCCACGGGTCGCGGCGGTGCTCAGTGTACCAACGCTTGCTCATTGAGACGGCCCCGCCGCCGGGAATATGTAAAGGGGCCGTGTGCGAGGCGATGCACATGGCTGCCAAGCGACTGTTAGTTCTGATCGCGGTTTACGGCATGCTGCTTGCCAATCTAGGTGGTGGAGTTGCTCAATCCTCGACTGAATGGTGGCTCGACGACGAAGGGCTGTCCGCAACGGGTGGTGCCTCCGTCGTATTGCGACAGGCGACCGCAACCTGGTGTGATGTCTGCAAGGTCTCCGATCCAATCATCATCGATTTCGCTGAATCGAAGCGGACTAACATCGTACGAATCGCAATACACCCACAGGATGGCATCGACCCGCTCGGTACTTCGATGAGTACCCGACAGGCATGGCTATTGGCTGACAGAGCGCCATCAGAACTTGAGTATCCAACCAGTTGGTTCGATGACACTGACGGTTTGACCGGGCAGTTGAGCAGCGAGCAGTTGCAAAGGGAGATGTTACGCGCCCAAGGGGCAAGGCAAACGGAATCTCTCTCGATGAGCATCGCACGGATATCGGAACCGGGATTCCTAGATTCCCACTACCTAGATTTTGAGGTCTCAGGTTTTAGTTCGGAAGGAACCCTCAGTCTGTTCATCACCGAGGACTCGGTTGACATTGGGGATTTGGCGAACAACATGAACGGAATCAGAATCCATCAAGATGTATTGCGAGCTGGCTTCATCGTCAATGCCACGGCAGAGGAGATTGATTGGGAGGACCGTTTGATCTTCCAAGAACCGAATGTTGGGGTTGGTCAACGAAGTTGGGGATTTAACTTTGAGACGGAGGTGAGCCATCTTGGTTTGGAATTGTGGTTGAACCCTGAATGGAATGTCGAAAACCTGAATTTCATTATCATCCATGAAGCAGATGGTGGCAATGTGCTCTCCGCCATGGCGCTTCCTGGAGAGAGGTCGACTGCCACCGGGGTGATTGGAACAACAACACTCGTCATCGGCGTCCTCGTGCTCGGCGGCCTGCTACTCGCGGTGCCGGCGACCTTCTGGGCTAAAGTTGCTGAAACTAGGTCGGCGGATGCCGATGCATATCCGAAAAACGCGGAATCGGAGGAATAACATTAATCGGCGCCGAAACGCAATCATTTGGTAAATCCCCCCGATAAACTGTTTCCGTCCATGCATCAGACGCATGATTTCGGGGGCTTTATCAATAAGTAGTGCAATATTCTCACTAATGGATGGACAACACGGACACCCGAAGCAGCCTGATGAGACGCTGCAACCAATCCGCGAGTGGCTCATTGAGTACTATGTGGAGCGGGGGCAGGAAGCGCCGATGCACTGCCTTACCATACTTCGTGGAAGGGACACGGATGAAGTGCAAGGGAGACTATACGCGGAGTTGCGCGAAAATTTCCCGCTCGATGTGAAGTTGGAGGTCACCGTCACCAAGATGGTGCCAATCGACGAAGACACTGACGAAGGCCTGTTCGAGATTGAAGGGGTATACCAGCCCTAGGCGTCCCAAGATTCACCATCGTGTTGCTTTCGCAACAGGAAGAAGATGACGAATGATGCGACTGCGGCAATGTGTGCCAAAGTGCAGAATGGGCAGATGATGGGCGCGTCATCGTGAAGAAACAGCTCAACAGAGACCAGCCACGCAACCGGAATCAGACCAGCTCCTGAGAGGAGGGTTCCAAAGTCGAGCCAACTCCTATTCCAATCACTGTTTTCAAAGTCCATCAGCAACGAGAGAGCGATGAGAAAGAAAAGTGTGAAGGCTATTACTCCAACTAGCCCCCACTCCAATCCAATAATTGGCATCGTATTCCATTGATGGTCGCCAATCAAAGCACCGCAACCCGCCGAAGTACACGACTCCGTAGCACCGGTAGCAATCAGATCACTATGAATTATCATAGTCCAGGTCGAACCCATAAGGCCACCAAAGGTGAGGATGCAAAGACCGAGCAGCATTCTGCGTGTATTCGACCACGCCGCGACCTTTCTCAGACCAACCTTCCCTAGGGCATTAGAGCCCTGCGGAACACAGGGTACTATCCCCGCCACCAGAACTGCCCCTATGACATAGAGCATCGTGTCTGCCACTCAAGCGCCCCCACTGTTGTCGCCAAATAAGTTGTACATTGCTGTTGGGAGATCCTCCTCGCCCATGTGTTGCCCCATGTTCCAAACGACATATCCACTCGGGTCGAGAATTACTGCGAATGGGGTTGAGGTGACATCCCAGTCATCTCTCTCGCCGTTGCCCAAGTCCTCTAGGTAAATCCAAGGATGCGCATCACCGGGTCGAGTGTTACAGTTCTGGTTACTGTTGCAACCATCATAGTCACCTTTCTCTTGGAAGGCGGCGATTTCTGCCTTACTACTGACCCAGCCAGGATTGCCGAGAGATATTGCGACCGTGACGAAATCTATTTTTTCACTGTAATAGTTGTACAACATACTCATCTCTTCACCTTCTGTCCAACAGTGGCCACAATCAGTATCAATAAATTGAATCAAGAAATACTTCCCAGGAAGTCCTAATTCCCAATCCCTGTCTATGTTTTCATACAGGACATAGTCCTCAGCCCAGTCACCTCCAGGCGAGTGGGAGGGAGCAGTAATGTTAGGTGCAAACTTGCCTTCACTCGGGCCAATATCCACAGGTGTGGAATTAACCACGAAAAGAGCTAGCATTACAGTTAATGCAGCCATTACGCCAAATGCGCCATACAGGCGGGCGTCTCCATTCTCATCAATATCTAGCGCCCGCGCGCGTCGTGCCTTTCCAGA
>CAZPJQ010000020.1:0-8055 GCA_964586945.1 uncultured Candidatus Poseidoniales archaeon | reverse complement strand
GAACTATTCATCTAATCCAATCTCCTTCATCAGTATCTGAGTGGTGTGTCGCACCGCGCCTTCAGAATCGTAACTAGCAACATAACCCGCAGCGTTCATGCGACTAGGGTCGAGCATCGCCTTCGGAACATCACCAGCCCACCCGCGGTCGCCGCCGGTGTACTCGATGCTCACTTCAGCGAGTCCCGACTCTTCGACGACAATCTCCGCAATACGTCGAACAGAGCAAGTGTCGTTGCTGCCGAGGTTGTAGCAGTTGACCGCTTCGTCGGTGTTTGCCACGAGATGGATCATCGCCGCCGCACAATCTCGCACTTCCATGTACGACTTCTCCTGACGGCCGTTCCCCAATACCTCGAGCCTTCCGGGATCGGCCCGGAGTTTGTGGATGAAGTCGAAGATGACGCCGTGGGTCCCGCGTGCGCCTACGATGTTGGCGAAGCGGAAGAGCCACGCCTGCAGCCCGAAAGTCCCAACCCAGGAGGTAATGAGGGCCTCGGAGCCCAATTTGGAAGCCCCATATAGCGAGATGGGGAAGAGAGGGCCGTAGTCTTCGGGAGTCGGCATGACCTCAGCCTCGCCATAGACGACCGAGGAGGATGCGAAGGCGATTTTATTGACCCCTGCGAGCCGCATTGCCTCTAGCACATTGTAGGTTGCCACCGTACCCTGTCTAAGGTCAGTATCCGTGATGCTGGTGCCCAATCTGATGTCGGGGTTAGCTGCCAGATGGTAGACGATGTCGATGCCTTCCATGGCGCCGGACACTGACTCAAGGTCTAGCAGGTCTCCCTCGATGAGAGTGACAACATCTCCGTGGTGTGAGAGGAAGTCACGGCGTCCTGACGAGAGGTTGTCGAATACGCTCACTTGGTGGTCCGCTTCGAGTAGGAGGTCGACGAGATGGGAGCCGACGAAACCGGCCCCTCCTGTTACTAGACAGTGCATGGCGAGCCGGGCGACCCTGCTCTCAGTCTTGACCGTTGCGCGTGCGCATGAGATGAAAGAAAACGTGGATTGCAGCCGTTCCGACACCTCGTGAGGAAGATGAACTGCAGATGTGGGGATTTCAGTTTCAGTTTCTCTCCCGTAGGGAGGTCGTCGATTGAACATTCACTTTCCCCCACCCCCGGAAGAAAAGGTGGTAGTCCGCCGCCGCTGACTGGTTGAGGTTGGTGCAGCACCGGAACGAACTGATTCGAGAAGATGCAGCGCCACGGAGATTGAAAAAAATGAGCAAGAATGCAAAGAACCAGAATGAGAACGAAGAGAGCGGCGCCGAACAGACGCTGCTCGTTGGATATGTCCGCAAGAGCAATGCCGGTGGGGCACTGAAAGTGTCCATCAACACCAGTGCGATGGCGGACTGTTCCACCTACACAACAAGTGACGGACAGACCTACATCCCGTTGGTCATCAGCTTGAATGCCCTGCGCAAGGTGCTGGATGGCGAGCGATCTGTCACCACAGTTAGCCAGTTCGTTGAGAACTGAGATCACACTGTCATTACAACAAGCCAGTTCCAAGAACTGATTTTCGAACACGCTCGGGTGGGGCTTTGGGCCCCACTCGGGCGCAAACACTTCGATTTCGCACTCTTTTCAGCCCTCCGGCTGAACAACTAAATAGAGCACGGAGGGCCGATTGGAAATGATGGAAGCTCCGGCGCCCGTTGGTCCCATCCTCGCGGCCATGCCCGTTCACAACGAAGAAGAGACCGTTGGAACCATCGTTCTACAGTCCCTGCGGTATGTCGACTCGGTACTATGCGTCGACGATGGTTCGTCTGATGCATCAGCCAGAATTGCGCGGAAATTGGGGGCAGAAATCCACCACCACCGCTCAAACAAGGGGTATGGGGCGGCTCTGAAATCCATTTTCCGGATAGCGAGAGAGCGTAATGCAGCCGCACTGGTGCTTTTGGACAGTGATGGACAGCACGACCCAAACGACATTCCTGTTCTTCTAGAGCCGATACTCTCTGGTGAGGCTGATTTCGTCATTGGCTCTCGCTTCATAGATGGTGGCTCTGGAGATGATATGCCGTCCTATAGAAAGTTGGGCGTCAAGGTCATCACCGCTGCCTCAAACCTCTCAAGCAACCTCGATGTGAGGGATACGCAGAGTGGCTTTCGAGCGTTTTCACGAGAGGCACTTTCCCGCATACGATTCGACCAGGACGGTATGGAGTCAACACTTGAAATGTTAGAGGAATGCGTTGAGAATAAGTTGCAGGTGAAAGAAGTCCCAACAGTTGTCCGCTACGATGTCCCCAAAGGTTCTCGCTTCACTGCTATGAGTCACGGCTTCACCGTACTCTCCTACGCACTCATCACCCTCTCTCAAAAGAAACCGATCATCGCCTTCGGAGTTCCAGGCGCCGGTTTGCTAACCTTGGGCTCGGCGATAGGCATGAGAGCACTGAATACAGTCAATGACTTGACCGGCGAGACTCTGAACATCTCGGTCGGCCCTGGTTTGACTGCTGCCTGGCTGGGCATGCTGGGAGTGAGCCTCATCTTCACAGGCATCGTACTGCAGGGCGCCCGCACCATCATGCGTCGACTCATGGTCCGTAACTTCGGCGTCGATTGATGCCATTGCTCTTGACGACCTAGGGTTCCACTGGTTCAAACTGGCTACATGGGCTTTCTTTGGCGGTTGACGATACCTCCGTATTCGGAACTACTCGCACCTATGGTGCGAACTCTTGATGATGCTGCTGCTGCCGCGGAGACGCATGGCGGAGATGGGGGGGGAGGACTCGGTTCGTCCGGAGCACTCGGTTCGCCCAGATGGCTCAGTTCAGCCTGCGTGGCGGAATGCTCTCCGCGGAATTGCTGAGAATCCCACAATTACCAACTTGAGGGATATTTCAAACGAATTCTCCGCACGCTGGGCCGAGGTAGGGGCTTGGGCGCACTCTTTCGTCGGAGGGCAAGCGGAACGGTTCTATCGGACCATTTTGCGCTCACCGGGCCCAATCGTCATTGTGATGGTGTTGCTAACGCTACTCGTCGGCAAGGATGCACTAGACTTCGGACAACAGATCAACGGTGATGTCGAAGTCTACCTACCTGACGGAGCTCCATCAACCGAACTTCTTCTGTCAGTTCGGGAGCAGTGGTCAACTGACATTGTGATACTGTATGTGCACACAGACAATGCGATTGATGATGAGGGTTTACGAGGTGATGAGAATGTCACTTCTGTTGAGATTCTGAAACAGATGAGTTTTATCGAAGGGGATGACGACAATCGGGACCAAGGTCGCTACGCAAGAGGAATAGACTGGAACAAGGAGGACCGCGGAACCCAAGATGGTGTCGTCTGGATTTTGAGTGCCTCTCAAATGATCAAGGAATCAAACTCAGCACCGAGCAGGTTCAGTTGTGCGATGGAGAAATATGGAGTCCCCTTCACTTCCACGGACGAATGCCCATTGTCTTCGACAGATCCGCGCGACACCTATGTCATCCCTGACAACCAAGACCAAGTGAACAATTCAGTGGAAAATCTAGGTTCTGCACTCGACAGCCTCGTCAGAGACACCAACAACGACGGAATCTGGGACACAGCAGTCATCGTTATGGGGATTCGCTTCGACATGGCGGGCACTGATGTCGATACTCGTACAGACCCGAAAGGCAATGAGATTCTCGACCACAAGGCGTTCATTCAGCACCTCAAGCAAGTCGTCACCGACTGCTCAAGGAATCCGGCAATCTCACAACAGTTCGACGACCCGCTATGCGGCAGGGACTACGAAGGGATTCGACTCTCCAGCATGCCAGCCGACCGCTGGCAGGAGTTGCCGACACGACAGGCCATGACGGTCACTGGCCTCACGCCCGTTCTGCACGATGTTTCCGACGCAATCTACCTTGAACTTGAGAAGATGTTGCCACTATCCCTCGGCTTCGTCTGCCTTGCGATGATTATTCTCCACAGAAACCCGAAGGTCATCATCATCTGCGGCACCCCTATTATCCTCAGTCTCGCCGTAACCTTCGGCACCACCGTACTTCTCGACATCATGCTAACACCGATGATTATCGCTGCGGGACCGATATTGATAGGACTCGGTGTCGACTACTCCTTACATCTCATCAATCGAATAGAGGAGACTCGAAATGAGATGCTCGAAGAAGGCGCTGAGGAAGCCTGGAAGGCGGGTAGGGACGGCCGAGAGGTTGGTGATTTGGACCCTTGGGATAAGGAGCTCTACCTAGATGCGACTGTCCACGCAGTGATGACGACTGGCCACGCAGTGCTGCTATCCGCAATTACGACAATCGTCGGGTTCAGCGTCTTGGCTTGGGCATGGCTGGTCCCAATTCAACCGATGCGAACTGTCGGAATTACCCTCGTTTTGGGAATCACCTGTACCTTCTTTTTCAGTATAATTCTAGTCCCAACACTAGGCTGGCTTGTCCGCTACCGGAAGACTGGTGGCAAAGAACTTGAGAAGGTCTGGGAAAAAATTGGTGAAGTCCCTGTTCGGGGTGCTTGGGTTGTTCTGATTATGGTGATGATGGTGAGTGTGGCCGGCGCATGGATTCTTGGCGCTGAACTTGGAAAAGACATCACCGGCTCATCCGATGAAGTGCCTCCCGGATTGGAATCGTATGAGGCTCTCGCTGAATACTCTCGAGTTTTCGAAGGGGGTCAAACGAGCATGTTCATCATCAACGCGACGGAACGAGGCGTACAGAATGAAGTCGCACCTGTTCGGCAAATCGAAGTCTTGGACGCTATCGAATTCATACAAGAAGAACGGATTAACCATGTTGCAAACACGACGACTGTCAGTTTGGTCACCATTCTGAAGGCGATTCACATTGAGTTCAATGTATCCGGCCAAGAGGTCTACGACAGAACCCTCTGGGAAATGCTTCACTCATCCTGCTGGGATGACCCCGCCCAAATCGAATGTGTTACGAGCGGAGATATTCTGTTCACCAGTCTGACTACGAGAGAGGCGATGATCAATGTCGCTTTCGACACACTCTCCTACGAAGTCCGCTCGATGCTGATGAACGAGCCGCAGACCAACCTTGGCGAAACAAAGACGCTCGTCTATGTCAACCAACCCTACATCCAACTCTCGACCGCTTCCGAAATGCGAGAGCAAATTGACGCTTATCTTTCAGAGGGGGGTTGCGATGGACCGAAGGACTGTCACGCCCTGAATGCGGATTCAGTAAAGAACTCCTTACTTACTGGTGGATTACCGGTTTCCCTCGACATCAACCAGGGGGTTCATGACGCCCAAATAGACGCCACGATTGCAACGATGGTCGTCCTGCTGATTGCGATGACATTCTTGTTCAGAAGTTTCCGCCTCGCAATATTCACGATGACTGCTGTAGGTGTGGTGGTACTCTGGCAACCACTGTTGATGCGTGGAGGAGATGTCAATGTGAATGTCTTCACTGCCATGATATCGACCATAGTGTTCGGAATCGGAGTTGATGATTCGATACATGTGATGGATAGAATCCGAGAGGAGGGGGAGACTCCGGGTGGAATCGTGAAGGCGGTCGCTCGTACAGGTCAGACCATCTTTGAGACAACCGCAACGACCTGCGCTGGATTGGCAGCTGGGCTGATGGTATCGATTCCTGGGCTGCGGAATTTCTTCACTTTGATGATGCTGCTGATTTTCTTTGCACTACTCACCAGTTCCATACTATTGCCTGCACTTCTCGTCGCTTGGAAGAGTGTGACTGCGGCGATTAAGGGAGAAGAGAGGTGGCAGGATTATGACGACCCGTTGCACCTCGCAGAGCAGACGATGGACGCCGAATTACGGAGTTGAACTGGTAGTCGACACCTTCAACATATGTCGCTCGCCAACGGCGAGCGTGGACGGAGGCGCGCGCGCACGCACGAAAGGGCACCTCGCGGTGCTCCTTACATTCCTGATGTTGGCACCGTTGGCCATCGTCGCATCGGCACCTGCTGCTGCAAATGGGCATCAATCAGGGACTGGAACAAGCGTGGAAATAGCGTTGGATTCCACTCAGACAAACACTGGAGAATTTGTCAACTGGACTTTGATTGTGACTCGCTCGAGTGACAGCGTGAATACCTTCGGAAATACGATTGAAATCGACATGTATGTCTACGCCGGATATTCAAGCAACGGCACAATGGAATTCCAAAACACCACCACCTACATCGTAGGTGCTGGAACGCACAACCTTTCCGGCCAGTCCATTCCTGGGTTCGCAATTTGGAACGGCACTTACGAATACACCGTTAGAGTTGAGGTGAGGGGCGGTAATGGGGCCACTACCTCACTCGCAAACGACGAGAAGGAGATGATTATCTTCAGAGACACAGTACCTCCATCACCTACGAAGTTCATCGTTTTCGGTGACTCACTCAGTGACATGGGCAACGCCTACAACTCGATTGCCCGGGTCCCCCAGTCACCTCCATACTGGAACGGCAGGTTCTCTGACGGACCCGTTTGGGCGGAATTGGTCTCACAACAGATTGGTCTGACTATCGCTTCAGGTGGCGGCTCTAGCAGCAACACCAACCGAGCCTATGGCGGAGCACGGTCAGGGGGTGGTTACACCAGCTTCGTGATCCCAAACACTGGGACTCAAGTCAACGAATACACAAACAATCACTGGATTCAGCAGACTGACCTTTCAGTCATCTGGATTGGCGGCAACGACTTCATCGGCGGAGGGCAGCAAAATCCACAGGTCGTGGTTGACAATATCGCTAACCATGTGACAGTGCTCAACCAAAACGGAGGACAACAGTTCCTCATTCTCGACATGCCCTCACTTGAAAAAACTCCAAACTACGCTGATGAGAGTGAGAGTAACAAGCAGGCGATGCATGCTCGTGTGATTGACTACAATAGCAGGTTGGCCAACGACATGGCAGCATTGGAAACATCACTTTCAATCGACATAAATGTTGTCGGAATGCTGAACATGTTCGAATCGATTTACTGGAACGACTCCTTCTATGGTATCACCAACCCCTCAGAACAAGCGTGCCACAGCGGAGACGGCCTATGCGAACAAGGTGACTATATCGTCCCGAATCCTGAGGAGTACATCTTCTTCGATGGACTGCACCCTACAGCAACGGTACAACGCCTGATTGCCGATTATGTCCTTGAACAGATAGGGTCTCCGGACCTCGATGGTGATGGTGTGGCTGATGTCGACGACAATTGCCCCGAAACCCCGATTGGAGATTCGGTGAATCACTTCGGTTGCAGGCTGGCTGACCTTGACTCCGACAATGACGGAGTGAACGACCTGTTGGACTGGTGCCCGGGTACCGCATCAGGGGCCAGCGTCGATGAGAACGGTTGTGCTGAGAATCAGAAGGACACGGATGGAGATGGTGTCACCGACGACATCGACCTCTGCCCCCAAACCAATTCAGGGTTCGGGGTCGATGAAGATGGCTGCGCAGACTATCAGAAGGATACCGACAACGACGGAGTCACTGACGATGTCGACATCTGTCCAGGGACGGATGCCGGAGCGACGGTGAACGACATCGGCTGTGCAGACAATCAACTCGACATGGACTGGGATGGCGTCATGAACGATGTGGACCTGTGTCAATCAACACCTCTCGGCGAAGCGGTGGATGAGAACGGCTGTTCTGATACCCAACTAGATACCGATCTGGATGGAGTGAACAACGCATTGGACCTCTGCCCGAACACCCCCCAAAACGAGCCAGTGGATGCAAACGGCTGTTCCCCGAGCCAGAAGGACGGGGATCTGGACGGGGTCTCTGACGCGCTCGATGAATGTCCTCTGACGATGTTCGCCCAAGAGCCGGACGAACGGGGCTGTTCAGCAGCCCAGCGTGACACCGACGGTGACGGGCGAATGGATGACGCCGACGAGTGTGTCACAATCCCAGGTTCGATCAGGGGCTGCCCGAAGTTGTTCTTGGAATACTCGAGTCTGAGGATGCCACAATCAGTCGACGAGACTGCAGAAATTCAAGTCGAACACAGTTGCGAGAGCAGTTGCATCACTCGACTTCTAGTAGATGGAATCT
>CAZPJQ010000019.1:9032-16722 GCA_964586945.1 uncultured Candidatus Poseidoniales archaeon | reverse complement strand
GTGAATCTGAGGCCGAAAGCGAAGATGGTTCCGGAGGTGACGACTGTCAGGGTCGGCGAGGAATTGGTGATTTGGTCGAACGGAACCTCAGACACAGAGTCGGACATGGCTCTTCTGCTCTACTCTTGGGATGTTGATACCGCGGTCGATAGAGATGGCGACGGGGATGCGAGAAACGACGCGGACTATCTGACCAGCGGATTCAACCCGCTCAGGCACACCTACGACACTCCCGGCACCAAGATCGTCAGGCTCACGGTCAGTGACGAGGGCTACACCTCTTCAGTCGAGATTGAAATCGTAGTTCAACCTGGAGAAAAAGTCCTCTTGGGGATGCTTGGGACCACGGCCGGCATCAGCAACCTGCTGATTGTCATCGGGTTAGTTGTCCTAGGGGCTGCTGTTCTGGGAGCCACCACGGTTCTGCGGAAGGGCGAAGAGGGCGAGGCGTGGGTAGATGAGGCGTTCGAGGAAGTTGACACCGAGGGTGTTTCCGATGACGACCTTGCCGATGATGGCGGCGGAACGGCGGCCGACGACGGCGCTGAGAGCGACAGTTCAGGCAGCGAAGAGGAGTAGTGGCTCTCTGTCATCAGAGCGGAAACCGCGCCATACTCTCTCTCTCCAAGCAGTAGGCTGAAGAGTGGCGATTGGCGAGGTGGACCCGAAGTGTGCCCCCTTGTCCAACATATACTCATTTTTCGGTTTGCCCGATCCGACCGATGAAGGTGGCTCTGAAGAGGTGGGCGAACCTGTTCCCGAGGTGCGAAATACTGCTGTCCAGATTCTGGCCGAGCAGAAGTTCCACGACCTCGGCGAGGCTAGATGGCAGGAGTGGAATCGACAGAGGATGGCGGTACCCCGGCGTGCGATTCGTTATGTGACTCCGGATGAACTCCACCGAATGCCGACCTATGGGATCGGCCAGCGGTTGATTGGCGGAGACATCGTAGTGATCGACCTTCGTGAACTGAAACACATGGATGCGCAACAAGACGCCTGTCGCCGAGAGTTGGGTGGCATGGCAGAAAGGTTGGGTGCGCCGGTCTTCTCTCTCGATGAAGAGGACACCCTGCTGCTCCTGCCCGGAGCTGGCTCCATCGTCGATACGACCTCCCACCACCTCGGTGTTCACGAGGAATGAGGCGATACCCCCCCTATTCCGTTGGGCAATCAGTCCCTTTCGACCTTGTGAGACCACTCGGAGCCACTCGGCCCGGGGGTAAGTCTGTTCATACCGAATTGTGATAGTAGAGGCCCAATTCTCTCCAGGTTCGGCGATTCATCCGACATTGCCTCTGGGATGAGCAATTGGTCAACAGCGAGGATGGCGAGTGTGGCTACGCTCCCTTCGGGTAATGAGTGGAGCTCCGCAAGATGACATTCGATTACGGCAACGGCGGCGGGGTGGAAGGCGGGATTTTCTCCCTGAACCACCGGCTCATCCTCAATCAGACCCCATTCACTCTCTTCGGGGGGTAGGCTGCGCGCCGCCTTGTCGATGACTTGTGCGGAGTTCCAGTCGGCTGGCAAGACGATGAGGGAGGCCGGACTTCCATTTCGGAGGTTGTTCAGACTGTCTCGCTCTCTCCCTTCCTGATTCACAGAGAGACTGACTCCGATGAGTGGGGGGATGTTCGCCAGCACCGAGTGGGAGGTCACCGGGCAGAGGTTGTGGATGCCGGCTTCGGATCGGGTTGAGAGGAGGGCAACAGGTCTTGGTGCGACCAGCGCGGAGAGCCAGTCAGGAGAGGTGGGGATTTTGGATGGGGAGTCTCCGACAGATTCTCTCGTCGGGCGCCCAGTCGCCTCAGAGTCAAACCAGGAATCAAGTTCTCCGCCATCGATTTCGGCGATTGAATATGCAGTGAATTCACGGTAGGCGCGCCAGCGGGAGACCTCCTTCTCGTCCTCTCCCCTCGAGACCTTTCGCTCGATTGAGGAGTCGGCGTATGAGATGCATCGGCGCAGGAAATCCTTGACGGCCGACTTGGATTCTTCGGGAGTCACCTTCCATTCACCTCGCTCAGCCTCACAGGTCCCCCTCGGTTCTGTTCGCCTCATAGTCGTCACGGCTCATGATGAACCGTGCTGGGATTCCACCCCAGACCTCGTCTGCCGGGATGTCCTTCGTAGCCACCGCGCCAGCCGCCACCACCGCCCGCTCTCCGACGATCACTCCGGGTAGGACAGTCGCTCCGCCACCGATCACCGCACCCGCTCGCACAGTCACTGGGAGCCACTTCGCTCGGTCACGGCTGGGTGGATGTCGGTCGTTGAGAAGTGTTGCGTTTGGCCCGATGAATACATCGTTCTCGAGGAGGCAGATGCTAGCCACATAGGCACCGCCTTGGACTCTCACGCGGTCTCCCAACACCGCCTCACTCCCCACGTGCGCGAGCGCCCCGACGGAGCAGTCAGCACCGATGACAGCGTCTTTTCCGACATGGCAGGGACGCCACGCGACTGAGCCATTTCCGAGGTCGTGGCGGATGCCAGCCAACTCACTGTCGTCGGACATGCAATCACTCGATACCGAGGTCTCTCATTAGCCGTTCGACATGGCCGGTCGCCTTGACATTGTATTTCGCCCATGCGAGGTTTCCGTCCTGTGAGATTGCGAAGGTGGAGCGGAGGCAGCCTAGGAAGGTTCGGCCGTAGAGTTTCTTTTCAGCCCAGGTGCCGTAGAGTTGGTTCAGTTCCCTCTCCTCGTCAACGATGAGATCGAAGGGGAGTTGATGCTTGCCGATGAATTTCTGATGGCTCTTTGCGGAGTCCTTTGAGATGCCGATAACTCTCCAACCGGATGCCTTCACCGCTCCGAAGTTGTCGCGAAAATCGCACGCCTGAGTTGTACATCCCGGGGTGCTGTCCTTCGGGTAGAAGTAGAGGATGACGCCGCTCTCCTGCAACATTTCTGCCAGTGTCACTACCGTGCCGTCGGTCAGCGTCGCCTCAAACTCCGGGGCCTTGTCGCCCACGCTCAGGTGCTTTGCCATGGTGGGTCGGGATGGATGTTGCCTCTAACGCTGACGCTCGGCTCTCTTGCGGGCGGAACTCGCCGCGAATGAGCAGATTGGACATGAGTCCATGTCGTGATGTCGGGCTGGACAGTGCTCCCGGCCGAAGAAGATGATCTGCAGGTGACGCCTCGCCCACTCCTCCTCGGGGAAGAGCCGTTTCAGGTCCTTCTCGGTCTGTACGACGTTCTTCCCGCTGCTAAGCCCCCAACGGGTTGCGAGTCTGTGGATGTGGGTGTCCACAGGGAATGCGGGGACTCCGAACGCCTGTACCATCACCACCGAGGCGGTCTTGTGGCCGACGCCAGCCAGCGCTTCAAGTTCGTCGAAGGATTCGGGGACCACTCCATCATGACGCACGACGAGTTGTTCAGCCATCTTGTGCAGGTTCTTCGCCTTGGTAGGGGCGAGTCCGATCTCTCGGATGATTTGTTGAATTTCATCGACTTTGAGTTTCGCCATCTCTGCGGGAGTGGAGGCGTGGTCGAAGAGGGTGGGCGTGACTTGGTTGACCTTCTTGTCCGTGGTCTGGGCGGAGAGCATCACAGCCACAAGAAAGGTGTACGGGTCACGGTGGTCGAGCGGAATCGGCTGTTCAGGGTAGAGCTGGTCGAGTAACTCTCCGATGCGACCGACCTTCTCGGCTTTGAGCATGAAATCACTCCAAGTCGACATCAGCACCGGTCTTCCAACCATACATGCCGGCGGCGCCAATTAGTGCGCCGGGTACGATGTAGCAGGGCAACCACATCCAGGTCGCCCAATCTTGGTCTGGGCCTCCCATTGCCATGAAGGCGAAGATGCCGACGAGGATTGCTGGCAGAAATGAGACGCCAGCAAAGACGACTGCGCGGGCCACTCCCATGGGGTTCGGTCTTCAGCAGGGGTCAATGAGCGTTACCGCTGCAACTCGTCGCCTATGGCAGGAGTCAAGGTCTCAATTGAAAAACTGATTTTCCAATTCGGAACCTGAACGGCAATTTAACAGGTCTTCGGGGCGGAGCCAGCCCTTTCTCGCTATCTGTACGCCGAACCAGACATCACGCAGACCACGGGTGTCGTGGGCGTCAGGATTGATGCAGATTGGGACGCCCTGGTCGCGGGCGAATCGCAGGAAGCGCCAGTCGAGGTCGAGCCGATACGGGCTGGCGTTGATTTCGACCGATTTGAGTTCACCTTCGGAATTTAGTTCCCCCATTCGGCGGAGCACGGCGTGCAGGTCGACGGGGAATCCATCTCTGCCCTGTAGGATTCTCCCTGCTGGCGACCACATGGGTCAGGGCGTTTCGGGTTTCGTCGTCGTAGTCGAGAGAACCGTCAGCGAGGATGTCGCACTCTGCCCCGTGAAATATTCGGAAGTCCTTGCCACCGTCAGCCCAAGTCTCGTTGAGGGTGCGGATCTGTTCTCCTTGGGCCAGCATGTCTTCTGGCATCACGCCGATCTGGTTACCACCTATGTTGAGAATCTGAGAATGGTCGGCGATTCCCAGGAACTCCCAATCGAGGTCCATCGCCGCTCCTGCCATCTGTTCGAGTGTTGCGACTCCGTCAGAGAGAGTTGTGTGGTTGTGGAACGCCCCCTTCAGGTCGGTAGGCTTCACCAGTTCGGGAAGCCCCCCGGATTCGGCCGCCTCGACTTCGCCCATGTCCTCCCGCAGTTCAGGCGCAACCCAGTCGAGTTCCAAATGGCGGTAAATGTCCTCTTCAGTGGCCGCTTTTAGGGAGAATTCAGCGGCTTCCAGCCCTTTCAGTTCGCCAGCCTCTTCTTCGGGGAAGAGGCCGAACTCGTTGAGTCGCAGACCACGGTCGATGGCTCGCTGCCTGAGTCTGATATTGTGCTCCTTGCTGCCTGTGAAGTAGGCGAGTGTGTAGGCGAACACATGTGGGGGCACCATTCGCACTTGAGCGTCAATGGTGCCACTCGATTCTAGACTGGAATAGTCATCGCCCCCAATCGAGTCGAAGACTCCACTGTCAAGAGTCCCCAGTCTGATTCCCTCATCGAACAGGCTCGCCTCGAGGATTACGCTTACCTTGCTATCTCCCGCACCCTTCACCTCTGCGATGCCGGGTAACGAGAGAATTGCTGCACTCACCGCTTCGACGTCATCCGGTTCGACCGCGGCAACGATGTCGATGTCGCCGATGGTTTCCCTTCGTCGACGGGCGCTGCCGGCGAGTTGAGCGTGCTGAACGCCTTCAATCAGAGCAACCAGCGCCTCAAACGCCTCTCCATAGAGCAATCCGACATTGAGGCGCCGGCGACCTTGGAAGCGAGCGAGAAGTTCGATCCCGTCGAGAATCTTCTGCTGACTCTTGTCGCCGAAGCCGTCGAGTTGAGAGACCGCTCCCTCGTCACATGCGGCACTCAATTCGGTCAGCGTATCGATTCCGAGTTCGTCATGCATCGCCTTGATTCTCTTTGGTCCAAGCCCGGGAATCCCAAGCATCTCGATGATACCGGGTGGAGTTTCATCGTACAGTTTGCCGAGGTCACCCCAGGTTCCATCGGTGAGCGCTTCGGTCAACAATCCAGCAATTCCCTTGCCGATTCCCTTCACCTCGGTGAGAGTCCCTTCGCTGACCAACCCCCACAAGTCCTCCTCAAGTGAGGCGAGGGTCCTACTCGCGTTCTGGTAGGCCCTCACCCGGAATGGATTGGCACCCTTGAGCAGAAGCAGCGTGGCGACCTGTTCCAAGACGGTTGCAATCTGTGACTTGGAGAAATGAGGCGGTTCAGAACGACGACTCTTTGGAAGAGCCCAACCCTTCACCGTCGCCATATCTCAGCCTCCGAACCGCTGCACTACGCCCGACCCGCTTGAACTCTCGCGCGCACCTGCATGGCTGGTCAACCAGCGACTCACTAAACAAGGAAACTCATGGCTGGCTTGAAGTGCCGGGCCTAACTCGGGAGGCCATGGAGTTGCTCGAGGTTTGGGAGCTACTTTCCTCTCTGTCCTGTGGCGGGGCTTTGGTCATCTGGATGAGCATCGGCTCTCTATCAAAGACAGAAGCGGCTGAAGAAAGGGCTCAGCGAATCATGGTCATTCTCTGCTTCGGGGCGGCCATATCTCTGTTCGGATTGCACTACTCTGGAGGCTCGGTCTTCGGCTCTTTCATGCTCGCTCGAGTGCTTGCCGTTGTCTGTATCGCGGTTGGCCTTAGTGCATCGTTGAACATCAAAGGAAAGGAGGTTCAAGGGGAGCCGAATCCGCACCAGTTGATGAAGGCGCGGCGTGAGCGAGAAGAGGAGTGATCAGAGGTCGACTCCCGGTCCTCGGGTATGTCCAACCTTGCCCTTCGGTCGCTTTCTCTTCGCCTTCTTTTTCGCAGGCTTCTCATCTTCGCTCGGTGATTCACCATCTCCGTCCTCGGTCGATTTGGATTTCGTGGATTTCTTCTTGCCACGCTTCGGTTTCGTGGTTGAGGATGTCTTCTGGCTCGTCTTTTTGGCCTTGCCTGATTTTCTTGAAGCCTTCTTTTTGTCAGCGGGAGTATCGACCCCTTCCATCTCAGATTTTCCTGATTGTGTACGGTGTTTTGAGTCGACTATCTGTTCGTCTTCGTCATCAGTCAGGTCGGATAGCGCATCTTGCCATCCCTCGCCTTCAATCTCAGAGTCATCAAGGCTCTCAACATTGAACGAATCAGTTGGAACATCTGGCATGTCGATATTACCTACCATGACCTCTACCATTCCGTGGTCGAGTACCTTGCCTTCGGCTCCTTTGACGCCTCGCTTCGGGCCGGCTTTTTCGGGATGAGGCTCGCTAGCCATCTGCTCGATGCTGAGCTCCTCTTCAGTCGATTCCTCCTGCTCACGCTCATCCTCGTTGGCTGCATTCGCCTCAAGTTCCTCACGCTGTTTGCGCCGCTCGCCGAGGGTTTGTTGGGTGCGCCGGCCAATGACCAGAAGGATGAATGGAACGATGACCATAGCTGCGATGGCCGTCTGAATTGACACCTGCCGACCAGATTTCGCAGACATCCACTCGGCCAGATTGCTCGCCTGTCGCATGACTGGGTCAAGGCTCGGCTCCGGCTTCTCCGAACTCGTTGAGGGTGAGATGTTCTGTACCAGGACGCCCAGACGAATCGAGTAGATTGGTTTGGAGTCGCTGCTCTCGTTGAGAATTAGGTCGCCGCCGCTGAGTCCTGCGGATGTGGCGGCGAACGAAAGTCGAATTTCAACGGAATCATCGGCGATTCCATGCGGCTCTAGAATCACTTTTTGGGGCACCATGGTTACATCAATTCCCTTGCTGACATTCCAGTCGACAAGCACCCTTAGTCGATGAGCCCCCTCATTCTTGATGGTGCAGGTGAAGTAACTCGACTTCGTGGTTTGAATCGTATGGTCCGGCGGATTGCAACCGACTGAAACCACCGCCCTGTGGAGAGTATCATCTTCAGGGAAGTGGTCGATTATTTCGGCATCAAAATCCCCGTTGTCACCATAGCCGTCGCGGTCGAGGTCCGACCACTGGGTTGCAATATCTGGAAATGCGTCCGCCCCGTCCGCTATCGTCCAGTTTTCATCTGGATCCGACCAGCCATCTCCGTCACCATCCAAGCAGCCATTACGGTCTTCGGTTGAGGTTCCGACGATGTTGGGGCAGTCATCCTGAGTTGCGGTGGCACTCGGTGTGGCAAGGGCAAGAATGGCC
>CAZPJQ010000019.1:0-9022 GCA_964586945.1 uncultured Candidatus Poseidoniales archaeon | reverse complement strand
GCACAAACAGATGTGCTCACCACCCGGCCTCGCATACTGCGAGGCTACCGCGGTTACGGTATCAAGGCTCGCTGAAATTGAGCACCCTCTACAATCTATTTTTCCGCTTAATCCTCAGATTCAATCTTGAGTTTGTCATCGATGAAGGCTCGCATGTATTCGGGCAGTTCACCGTTCAGAAAGATGACATCGTTCACATCTTCGAGTTTCATCAGCGAGTAGAAGATTTGCATCGCCGTCATAGGAGTGGCACTGCATCCGGTACAGCCGCCTTCAAGTGAGATAGAGATGATTCCACCCTCGGTCGAGACAACATTGACGACACCGTCGTGCGCATCGAGCACAGCTTGAACAGGCCCTACTGAGGCGAGAATCTTCTCCACATCCAGCTCCGTCACGGGGTTCCCTCGGTAGTTCGGTGGGGTTGGGCCTCTTTCAACCATCGCTTAGGCTATGATGGCAGACCGCCTCTCAGCCGCTATGGGAGGGCCTCTGCGAGTGGCGTTACTCGACCTGTTGGCTGAGCGGGCTGAGTTTGGGCATGGCGGCAACATGGAGGTCATTGCGCCGTTGGTGGCCAAGGTCGGCATGGTCGAAGTGTTCCTGCTGACTCCACAGTTTCAGTCGCATGTGAGCGCCCAAAAGGCGCTCATCAGTTGGACTCCGCTCGTACTGACGGCCGATGATGTCCCGACTTGGAACGACGATTTTCCGTTCGTAGCAGACCGGACCGTCTCGGTTGAAGGGGTTGATGTCGATGGCGAGGAGTCCGGAACTGTTCGACTGTTGCGGGTGGCTCTACCTCAATCTCAGGACGGCGGCATGGAGACCTGGCTCGATCTGATGGAGATTGACGCGGTGGTCTGCACAGGGAGCCGGAGAAATGTTTCGATTCACGAACCGTGGATGGATGAGGCTGCGAGTCTGATGCGGGCTGCGGTCAATGCAGGTCTGCCGACTCTCGGAATCTGCTTCGGCCACCAACTGCTCTGCAAGGCGCTCGGCGGCAAGGTTGTCCGGGCTGATGGGAGGACTGACGCGGTCGAGACCCTCTCGCTCACCGAGAGTGGCGCATCCGACCCACTCTTCTCAGGCTTGGCAGCACCAGTCGCCCTCTTCACCCACCAAGACCATGTAGTGGAGCTCCCGAAATGTGGCGTTCTCCTGGCCAGTGCTCCCCACAATTCCGATACTGCGGTGAGGATTCTTGACGGTGAGGGGAATCAACTCCCAGTGTGGGGAGTCCAGTTCCATCCGGAGGCGGCGAAGCACCGCATCGAACGCTCAGTGAGACTCGGTCACATCAGTGCTGAGGAGGCAAGCGCCTTCGAGCAGGAACATGACGGAGCCCAGATTCTCTCGAACTTCGCTGAAATTGTCTCTTCACATCGTCGCAGTAGGCCGGTTTGAGGTGCTACGCCCGGGCGAGGGATGACGCCGGAATTGGGTGAATTCGGGGCTTGGGAATACCCCTGCATCGGGCTTGTGTGGCCCATTGTGATTGGATATCGCTTAAATGCCGACCCTAGGTCGCCGCGCCAACAGGTGATAGCATGGATGCTGAACAAATGAAGATGGTCGGGCAGGCTGCGGTGGGAGTCGCACTGGTTGGACTTGTGATTGCTTATGGACTATACAGAAAGGTAGTTGGAATCAAGATTGACGATGAGAAGGTCGCTGAGATCACTCAGGAGATTCAGGATGGTGCAATGGCCTTCTTGAAAGCTGAATACAGAATGTTGGCCATGTTCGTGGCAGTAGTCGCTGTCGCACTCTACTTTGGCGGAAGTCTTGGCCTCGGCTGGCAAGTCGCCGTTGCCTTCCTCTGCGGTGCGCTATGCAGTGTTGGAGCGGGCCTCTCGGGCATGCGCTCTGCAACTGCGGCAAATGGCCGGACCGCCATGGCTGCCAAGACCGGAGGTCAGGCAGAGGCTCTCCAGACCGCCTTCAACGGCGGTGCTGTGATGGGACTCGCAGTCGGTGGTCTCGGATTACTCGGCATCTCTGCCATGTACCTCTGGCTCGGAAACGACATGGCGACAGTCAGCAACATCGCTGGCTTCGGAATGGGTGCCTCAAGCATCGCTCTGTTCGCCCGCGTGGGCGGTGGAATCTACACCAAGGCAGCTGACGTCGGGGCTGACCTCGTCGGAAAGATCGAGGCAGGAATCCCGGAGGACGACCCTCGCAACCCCGGTGTCATCGCTGACAATGTCGGTGACAATGTCGGCGATGTGGCCGGCATGGGTGCTGACATCTTCGAGTCGTTTGTCGGTTCGATGATTGCGGCAATGGTAATCGCAGCGGCGTCTGACTCTCTCGGCGCTGACTATGTGCTAATCCCAGTTCTCTTGGCACTGGTGGGATATCTTGCAAGCATCGCTGGAATCTTCTCAATGTCCATCTTCAAGCGAGGCGATGCAGCAGCAGCACTGCGCAACACGACCTTCGTGGGAGCAGGCCTGCTGATGGTGGGTGGTTACTTCGCGCTCAACCACTTCGGACTTCCACTAGACCCACTATGGGCCGTCGGTGTTGGTGCTGCAGTCGGCATCACTATCGGATTGGCAACCGAGTACTACACCGGAATCGAGCCGATTTTCGGTGTCCCAGTGAAGGCCATTCCATTCATCGGTGAGGCGAGCAAGACTGGACCGGCAACCAACGCCATCGCCGGCCTCGCAGTCGGCATGCAGTCGGTCTTCGTGCCGATTATTCTGATGTGCGTCGGAATCTACTACGCCAACGAATTCGCTGGTCTGTACGGAATCGCTCTAGCAGCGATGGGAATGCTCGCAACCGTCGGTGTGACGATGACGGTCGACGCATACGGCCCGGTCGCTGACAACGCTGGTGGCATCTCCGAGATGGCTAGCCTTGGTGACGATGTACGTGCAATCACCGACGGACTCGACTCCATCGGAAACACCACCGCCGCCATTGGAAAGGGCTTCGCAATCGGCTCCGCCGCACTTACCGCCCTCGCACTGTTCGCCGCCTACTCTGCAGCAGTTACCAGTTACGACGCTGACTTCACTCTCGAGTTGACCAACCCGATGGTTGTCATCGGACTGCTCATCGGCGGTTCACTACCCTTCGTGGTGGCTGCAATGACGATGAAGAGCGTTGGTAACGCGGCTGGTGAGATGGTTACCGAGATTCGCCGCCAGTTCCGTGAGATTGACGGGCTGCTGGAGGGCAAGGAGGGTGTCAAGCCCGACTCCGCCCGCTGCATCGAGATTTCGACTCAGGCTGCACTCCGAGAGATGGTGGCGCCCGGACTTGTCGCAGTTCTGGCCCCTCTAACCGTTGGGATACTACTCGGCTTCGAGACGCTTGGTGGCCTGCTGGCAGGCGCAACGGCAACCGGTGTCCTGATGGCGCTCTTCATGGCTAACGCCGGCGGAGCGTGGGACAACGCAAAGAAGGCGATTGAGCAAGGTCACATCGAGGGTGCCGCCAAGGGAGACGCTTCCCATGACGCAGCAGTCATCGGTGACACCATCGGTGACCCCTTCAAGGACACCAGCGGACCTTCGCTGAACATCCTCATCAAGCTGATGAGCATCGTCAGCCTGGTGTTGGTTCCGCTCATCGCAAACCTCGCCTGAACGGTGATTCGACGAAGCGCAGCCCTCTTGAGAGGGTTCCACACACGGGAGTTTGAGTGAGATGCGTCGGAACAGGTCGTCGGCAGTGCTTGTCGCACTCTTTCTGCTACCTGCTCTGGTCGGTTGTCTCGGCAGTGATGAGGGTGGTTCTGACTCCGGTTTTTCTGAAACCGCGCCATTCGAAGTCCCGGAGTGGGAGGTTGGCGACTGGTGGCTCTACACATTCACTACGCCTGAGTTCAGCGACGACACTGCTCGTCTGGTTGTGGCTGAGAACGACACAGAGGAAGGCACGGCCTACACACTGGCCATCTCGAACCATGTCGAGGCTCGACGACACGCGGCGCTGAACCACAACCCGTTTCTGGGCAGGATCACCCACGACAATCTGAGTGCCTACGAGAACGGAGAGCCCCAACCGGTCTTCCAGTTCCCCTTTTCGAAGGGTGACAGTTGGTCGTTCACTCTATTCGCAACAGAATGGGAGGTCGACGTGCTCGAAGTCTATCTCATCACGGACGGCGCGACCCGCTATCGCCAATCGGTCATCACCGGTCAGGCAGCGGACGGCTCGACAATCGCCTACATCTTTGACGAGAGCGCAGGATTCCTCCGCTCACTCATCTGGAAGGATTCGTCGGGTGTTACTCAACTCGAAATGCAGTTGGCAATATTCGGCACCGGCCACGAGGGCGAGGTCTGGTTCATCCGCGCCACCGACCTCTACGCAGGTTCGTGGGACCACGACAGTGGCACACCAGATGCCGAGATTCGTGATACCTTCTTCGTTGGGGACCACCCAAACGGTGAGGAATACGACGAGATGGTCTACTACCTCTCGGCCCGCATGGGCGGGGGCACCGGCTCTCTGACTCTCCGAGACCACACCTCGCTGAGCGCTCTTGAGAGGGTCTGGCAACCGGGTGAGGCTGAGGAGGGCCAACTCGGGGAGATCAACTCCCCGTCCCAGGAATACACTCTGACCGTCACTCTCAGTGGCGACTCAGAGATCGCCATCATCATTGCCGGTGGAATCACCTTCTCTTGGACCCTGTAGGGTGTGGACGCACAAGAGTCTGAACCCTCAGAGGTAGTCTTCGAGGTTGTCAGAGCCACCTACGAATACCGGCTCATCCCCACGCACATCCCAGATTGCGGGAACGGTTCGATGGCCGGTCATGGTGACGACCTCGAATTGGAGGTCTTGGTTGAGGCTGACATTGTGCTCGTCGAAGGAGAACCCCTTGGCGTTGAGCATGTTCTTGGCGCGGTGGCAGTAGGGGCAGACGTTGGTGGTGAACATCACGAAGTCCGATTCACTTGAACCGAGTAGTTGGGTGACTGACATGGGACTCGCCTGAAATCCATGTCTTTTCAAGCCTCGTCTTGAGGAGGCATTTCTTCGCTGGCAAGATGGAATGAGCCATCTGGCTCCAGCCACCACTTGCCTCCGTCGGGGGCGAAGTACCAGGTCACTCCCGTGGACTGGTCGTAGGTGCCGCCGGTCGGCAGGTCCTCATGACTCTCGACCCGAGTGACAATTAGAGGTTCATGAACCTCGACAACCGGCTCTTCGTCGGTCTCAAACTCATCCTCTTCCTCCTCGATTGACCGCCCTCGGAACACGAGATAGAGTCCCGCTGCGGCAAGGCCCCCCAACAGCAGAGCGATCAGGATGATTGCGGCTATGCCTTGAGTGGAAGCACCACCACTCCCTCTGCTCTCTTCGTTGCCTTCGTCTTCAGTCGGCTGATTGGGGTTAGGGGGGGCCGCGATGGTCAGGTTCTGGATGCTCTCCATGCCGACCTTGTCAACTACCTTGACGTAGAGGTCTGTGTCACTCCAGTTCGACCAGATGATGGCTCCGTTGCCGGGCATGTCCATCCAAGTCAGGTTATCCCATGACCAGAGAATCTCCTCCACGCCACTGCCGCTGCCGTCGTTGACCTCTATTCCGACCTCCAACACCGGTGGGCCGGCGTACTGCGCCCCGATCTGCTCTATCACAAGCTCGGGGGCGGTTCTGTCAATTCTCACCCAAACAGCACTAGCGGTGCTCGGATTGCCAGCATTGTCAACGGCCCTGACCTCGAGCGAGTGTTTGCCGTCGGCGAGCATCGAGATGTTGAGGGTCGTCGAGTTGCCCTCGATTGGCGCCCAAAGGCCACCGGACCAGCGAGTCTCGTAGTGGGAGAGCCCCGAGTTGCCGTTGTCCTCGACGCCCTGCCACTCCAGGGTGATGTTGTCTGCTGAGGTCCAATCGTTCTGTTGTAGTAATTCGGGACTGTTTGGTGGCTCCAAGTCTGGTGCCTCGGTGCCGTTCACAGTGAGAATTCTGAGGAGATATGCGCCTCCATCAGTACTAGAGTCTCTTGTTACCTTGATGTTGTAGAGGCGGGAATCGTTCGCATCGTCGTCGTTTGTGATTCCCAGAGTGATGAGCACGCTGTCCGGCCCGATTGCACCATTCGCTTCTGTCGTGGTGCCGTTGAGCAATTCCACCTCTATCACTGCCCCCTCGCCTTCGAGGGCGATGGCCAGTTGTTTGCCTCCGTGTAGGACGACTGCATACCAGTCCGTCACATCATCGTTTACGAGACAACCCTCGATGGTGACTGACTCAGGGTCGACACCGAGGTGGGTGGCGGAGGCGCGGGTGCCAGCAGCATCGGAACCGAAGTCTCCGTCGTCGTTCGGGCTCTCACATCCTGTGAGTTCTCCTACGATGGGTGGGGGCGCATCAGCGGCGATGGTGATCTGTGAGGATGAGACAGCGAGATTGTTGCCTTCATCGTCCTCGAAAACGGTGTTCTTCGAATCTATCACCAGCAAGAGCCACCATGTCCCTTCATCCTCCGCAGTCATGATAATGGCATTGTTAGAGGTGTGAGTTCCGCCCCCTTCGAGTGAGTTCAACGATTGGCTTCGAATGATCTTGTCACTGCCATCCAGCCTCTTGTCAACCGACAACCAAATTTCGATTTCAAATGAGAGCGGGTCTGCTCCTAGGTTCCTCACTCCCCATGAGATTTCCACTGTCTGTTCAGGCTCGGCCCCACTCGGCCCACTGATTGCCAGTGCGAGAAGGTCTGTCGTTGGGGCATTGATGTTGAATGACGAAGACGACTTCTGATTATCAGTCTCATCAGATTCTGTGATGACTCCAGATGTGTCGGCAATCGCGTAGAGGTGGTAGGTCCCTGCCGGAGAACCGGGCAGTTGCACTGTACGAACGAAGGGAGAGTTCGTCTGAGAATTTAGTGAGTTGACTTGGAATGTATCGAGCAGTATGTCGCTGTGGCCTGACGGACTTTCGACACTCAACTTTAGTTCCACTGAGAATGCCATCGAGTTGCTCGCTCCGATGTTCTCGACGATGACTGTCACATCGACGGTTTGCCCCAAGAGTGCAGAACTGGGGTTGCTCACGGAGACTATTCTCAAGTTGGGTTGGTCAATGCAGACCTGGCTACTCGATGCCAATGCGTTGTTGGTCTCCAACTTCTCAGCGATGTTGTCATTCATGTCGGCAATGATTCCCCAATACCAACAACCAGAGCCGATGTTGGATGGTATGGTCAGGCTCAGCGAGTCGGAGTGAGTTGTGCCGCCCTGTATGCTCGCTGCTGTAGTTGCACCGAGATGTGTGTCAGTGCTCGTGATGGTCGAGTCCCTTGAGAGGAATATGTCGATGGCAACATTGGTGGTTTCTTGAACACCTGAGTTTTCCACTCCGTAACTAACCTGCACGGTTGCACCGGGCGGGGTCGAAGTTGGTCCAGAGATGGTTGTCGGAGACAAGTCGGGAGTACAGTCCAACACGGTCAGTTGAGCGCTGCTGGTCATGACGTCATTGTTGAACTCGTCACTCTCTGAGATGTAGTCGTAGGGGTCGACATACAATCTTGCATAGTAGGTTCCGGCAGTCATCGAGGCTGGAATCGTCCCACTCACCTGATGTGTGTAGCTCGAAACCCCTCCTGGCCCGTTGCCCTGTCCGATGCTGGTCCAACTTCCGAAGGAGCCGGTGGTGGAGAATGAGACATCGTAGTAGTGTGAATTTGCATTGACATTGCCTTGGTTGGAGACGTCCAAGTCGATCGTCACGGTCCCCTGTTCACATATGCTTCGAGTAGCAGAGTTGACAGATACATAGTCAGCCCTCAGGTCGGGGTCTGCCACGGTGATTGAGATGCTGTTTCCATCGTCAGCGTTGTTGGTTTCGTCGCCCTCCTCAACGCGGTCGGTGGTGTCAACGATGATGCCCCAGTAATAGGTGCGTGACGAGAGGCTGCTGGGAATGGTCACCGACAGGGTACCCGAGCGGTATGAGCCACCAGAGATGCTGGACACCTGCTGGGTCGAGCCAACCTGCGTGTCGCTGCTGGTGATGGTGCGGTCGGTGGAGAGGTAGGCCTTCCAGTAGAACCACCCCGCACTGTCGTCGCCGTCGTTGTCGATGCGCCAACTCAAACTGACTTGGTCTCCGGTGTAAGCGGAGTTTGGTCCGGAAGGTGTGCCCGGCACGAGGTCTGCCTGCTCCTCGACGTCAAGGCGTCCGGTGTCGGCGACGACATTGTTTGTCTCGTCGAGTTCGCTGACCGAGGTGCGGCTGTCAGCGATCATTCCGAGGTAGTAGTAGCCTGGATTGATTCCGGTTGGAATCTGAACGCTGTATTGAGTCCCTGAAGCGTACCAGCCGGGAGATATGCTACTGCGACTGAATTCGTCGATGAAGATGTCGCTCGTGGTTATGGTCCGGTCCGTCGAGAGGTAGAGTTCCCAGTAGAACGAGCCGGTGTAGTCGTGTCCGTCGTTCTCGATTCGGTAGGATACCGAGATGGTGTCACCCATCACCACGGAACTTGTGGAGGTCCCGACATCGTCAGCAACGATGTCCGGCAGGTCGTCTTCGACGGTGATTTGGTTGCAGGTGTAGTCGTTGTTGTTCTCATTCTGCTCATCGACATCAGTTCGCACATCAAGCAAGTATCCCCAGTAGTAGGTGCCGGGGTTCATCGAACTCGGAATTCGATTGCTCGTGCCGAGAGAGTCACTGCTGTAACTTCCCCCCGAAATGCTCGACTTGTACTGGTCGCTTCCCACTTGGGTGTCGCTGCTGGTGATGGTGCTGTCCGTGCTGAGGTACATCGCCCAATAGAAGGAGCCGGATGATGCGATGTAGTTGCCTCCGGGGTCGTTTTCGATACTGAGCGAAATTGACGAGTCGAGAGAGTCTCCAACGACCCCTGTCGTCGGAGCGCTGCAACTTCGGCCGGTCAAGTCGGGCTGCTCGTCGATGGTGACTCGACCTGTATCGTGCTTGTCGTTGTTGTTTTCGTCCGACTCGCTGACTTGATTGTTGATGTCAGCGAGGGCGCCGACATAGTAGCGCCCTCCTGTGATGCTCG
>CAZPJQ010000018.1:12169-16727 GCA_964586945.1 uncultured Candidatus Poseidoniales archaeon | reverse complement strand
TTGACTGCCATCGAGCCATTCAAGGAACTGGTAGAGACTGCCATCTGGAGATGCCATCGGTGTCAGCGAGCCGGAGGTCGAGAAGACCCCGGCGTCGCAGAACAGACTTGCTCCGAGCCGCAGCCAGCGGAATTCCCAGTCGGCGCTGGTATTGGTGTCAGGCTTCTGAGAACAACCATCGCCACGCATGAAAACGAGCCCTTGGAAGGTGGCCGGAGGGGTGCTGATGGCTGGCCCACTCCAACCATCAAGGTTGGTGATTCCGCCAGCGTACACGACTGTGTCAGCGACCGTTCCGTCAGGTGAGACTAGTTGCAGAGAGGAGCCGGAGTCATACAGCCAAAGGCTGTTATCGAGAACATCATCCATGTCAACGGCGTCGATTCCGCCATCCCAGGAGAGATTCTCGGCTGCTTGGCTGATGACGACACTCTCACCCGGGTCGAGCAACAGAACGCTGAATGTGGCCGAGAAGAGGGTTCCATCGACCTTGGTGCGGTCCAACTTCCAACCTGCGAGGTTGACGATGGAATCGCCAAGGTTTGTGATTTCGATGAACTCATTGTCCCGGTTGTGGATTTGGCCGGGCATGATTCGGGTGAATAGCACCGGGTCGGTTGGGTCCCACGGAGTTGGCTCCGGGTTCTCCTCTCCGGGTGTCGGCCACATCGTCTTCAACCAATCCTCACCCCAAGCGCTCGCATCACCCTCCAAACTCTTGCAGTTTTCAGAGGTGTACCATCGAACCTCCTGCCTAACATTCTGGTTGGGGTCGCGCAGGTCGACCATCTCTAGGAAATTGGAGAGGAAACCGTTGTTTTCGGGCTTCACAACCACATATGCGCCGGGTACGAGGGTGCCCCAGTCGGCGCGTCCATCGGGTAAGCCGTCGGTGAAGTGGATGAGGTAGGAATTTCTCAGGACGATAGTGTCGCCATTGTCATTGACGACTAGCCAGCGTGAGAGGTTGATGGCCTCTGAGCCAGCATTGTACAACTCCAACCAGTCACCGTCGAGTGCGAGACTTCCAGCCGTGCATTGCGGCATCGCCTCGCTAATTTCAATATCCAAACCACCTGTGTAGGGGTTGTCAAACTCGGGATTCAGGCTTCCCGGTGTGGGCCAAGGGGATGGCACCCATTCGTCAGCGGTGTCAACGCCTGCCACAAGAGTGCCGTTCAACGGGGTGAGGGCGTAGATGAGCTGTTGGACATCATCACCTTCGGCGTTCACAAGGGTGACGATATCGCCGCTGTTCTGCAGGTTCATCGAGCGGCCGTTTCGCCAAACCACAAGGTGTTCACCGGACGCAAGTTCCCAATCGCTTGGAATCCCCTCATCCATTCCGGGGATGCTCTGAGAGTCGATTGAGAGGCTGACGCTGCGGCCGTCCCGCAACTTCCAACCTTGGAAGGAGGCGGTGTCATTTCCGACATTGACTATCTCAACCCATTCCCCCTCAGGGTAAGTGTTTGAATCGGAGCCAGAGGGATTGGCCATGATTTCCGAGATTCTGAACGATGCTGATTCATTGACAGAACCCGAGAGTTGGTTCGGGTTGGCGGCGGCGGGAGTCGCCCAACCAGAGACCATTTGCGGTTGTGCGGGAAGTTCCGGGTCTGATGATATCACTGTCCGGTTGATGCCAGGGTCAGCACCCCACTCAATTGAGTCGAAAATCACTCCGTTCCCGTCAAGAAGAGAGAGCCGGTCGCCATTAACCACCATTTCAGCGGTAGTTGGCGGCACCGCGAGGACCACGAATGAGCCGGCATCGACAATGGTTCCCGAGCCGCTGTCACGGTCGACAAAGCCGACATCCGCGGGGATTATCTGACCTGTTCCGGTGACCAGTTCCCAACCGCTGACATCTACTCCAGGGTTACTACCGAGGTGGGCGAGTTCAATCCACTCGCCATTGGGATACGAAACCCAGCTGTTGGTGGAATTCACCATCACCTCGTTGATTCTAAGAGGGCTGCTGCCGTTGACATTTCGCGCGTCGGAAGCGCCGGGAGTCGGGAACAGGGAGGTCACCCAGTTTCCGTTCCCGAAGCTAGGCGAGACATAGGAGTGCCCCATTTTAGTCGGGCCGGAATAGTTGGCCGCAGAGACATATTCCCCAGCCGGGTTGAGGAGATAGACCGAATCCCCGTTTGCGTTGTTGAAGACGCCATATTGGGTCAAGCCGTTCACCGCGACGACCCTTCGCTGGCCTGGTTCGATGGCAGATGAGGTTGCGTGGCCTACGAGATGAGATTCGTTGAGTTGCAGTGTGTTTCCGGTCATATCTTGAATCTTCCAACCGGTCAAGTCAATCGAGTTGGAACCGGTGTTTTCGATTTCCGCCCATTCACCGCCCGGATAGGTCGAGTTGTCGTCGGTCGGCCATGAGTCGGGTAGGACTTCACTGATGCGAAGGTCGCTGATGTTCCAGGTAGGTCCTACGCCCCCTCCGCTGTTCGCCTGCCCCGGTGTCAGACTCCCTGCTTCGACCCAGTCTGCCGTACTGGAGGTGCCCTCGATGAGGGATTTGCTCTGGGTTGCATAGGTGCTCCAGGTCGCTTCGTGTTGGATTACTCCTGCTGCGTCGTAGAGTTTGACCAAACCTTGGCTATTGGTCAGACAGAGGCCGCAAGACGAGCCGACGCCATTGCGAGCGACCACCATGTATTCACCAGCTGCGAGGTTTGCGTTCTGGGCGTTTTGTGGCCAGACGATGTGGGTGGTCGTGAAGTCAACCTGACGGCTAGAGGAGTCGTAGTGGTCGCGGATATACCAACTCGAGAGGTCGACGGTGGAGCCACCGCTGTTGTAGATCTCGACCCACTCCCCGGTGGTCCAGTCTGAGGGTCCTACCGGGTCGGTCTCAGTCCCGACTGCGTTCACGAACAATTCGGAAAGGCAGATGGCGCCACCGCACGCCACCGAGCGGCCCGAAGCAGGGCTCTGCTCGACCGGTGGATCTAGCATCGCCAACTGTGGCGAGAGCAGCATTGTGAGAAGTACGAGTAGGGTTGCAAGTTGGCTTCGGCGCATATTATTCACTCCATGGTGGCGAGGTCGTTAGACCTCGCACGCGAGGCTCAAGCAATTATGCTCTTTGCAGGGCGGTTCAACTCAAGTGAAGCCGAAGGAGTCCACTCCTGCTGCGAATGTGTAGATCATGATTGGTACCAGAATGATGCCCATTCCATGACTTCGTCTTATCCCTATTCTCGGCGGCATCAAACCCATCACCGTGCCCGTGATGAGCACCCCAATTCCAATCCAGCCGGTCGACAACCAGACGAGTAATGTGACGAACGAGATTACGCTGATGATGAGGGTGTGCAGTGGAATCAACTCGTGTAGTTTCATCATCCCCTTGCCCACCCTGATCATGATTGGTACAGCGATGAAACCAGAGGCAATGGTGACCGCGAGAAGTCGGATGAAATCAGGTGGTGGTTCAATAGCAGACCACGGGTCAATTGGGTACATCATGTGCAGTGCGAGCGCAGCCCCCGAACGAGGGCGACCAACCAGATAGAGGAAGGCGAGGACCATCACGGTGACCGCGGTGTTGGTGGCCGAGAGGATAGCAATGACCTCCAAGTCCTGCTCTTGTGTCTGCAACTCCAAGTTGAGGTCAGGGGAGATTTCCCGCTCTTCCTTCGCAATCGCGAGCAGTGCCTCATCCTCGGCACTCAAGGGCGCTCCAGCTAGCCCCATGGCGGCTGCCTCATCGTTTTGTAAATCGCGCTGAGTTCCGTCCAATGTCGGGGTTGAATAGTCAGTCGTTTCAGCCTCGGTGTCAGACCCCACTGAAGTCGCTGCCGGTGCGAAAACTGCTGCTGATTGAGCCTCCTCCGCGGCCTCCTCCACAGCCTCGGCCTCCTTCCTTCGGGCCATCGCCTGCATCGCTGGGTGCGACGCCTGCCCGGGTCCGAATTCAAAGTCGGCGGGGATGTAATCGGGGTCTTTCATCTTGCCAACCCAGTTACGCACCGTCATCACGACGACAGTTGCCTGTGCGGCGGTCATTCCCGGCAGAATTGCCATCACAGCGGCGCAGATCGAAGAGAGTAGACAAGGAATGATTAGCGGTCCGGCCGGTGGTAGTTCCCAGTCGTCATCCTGTGGCGGCATCTCAGAAGTTGTGACATAGATGTCAATCAGGTTGGCGATTCCGAACAGACCTGCGAGCCCCGGCATCAGCATGGTCCCCGCTGGCATTCCGACAGGTGAGTTGCCTGGCAGTTCGAAGACCGCCCAACCGTAGAAGCCGGTTAGGAGGAAGAAGGCGGTGGCGGCAATCATTCCGGCGATGTTGGAGTGGTCTGAGAACGAAAAATCAAAATCGTTTCCACGCACCTTGAGTTTCCAATTTTTTGAGACCCGCTGCATCCAAATGGGCCACGGGAGCCGTGTTGTCTCTGTCAATATCAGGAAGCTTGAGATGGCGAGTAGCAGATATGGCAAGATTTCTCGGCTCTCGGCGTAGAGTCCAAGACCGGGGTTTTCACCGAACAGCAAGCGGGCGAAGATTAGGAGGGGCACGGAGAGTAGCATGCCG
>CAZPJQ010000018.1:0-12159 GCA_964586945.1 uncultured Candidatus Poseidoniales archaeon | reverse complement strand
CGAGTTGTGAGCCGCGCGCGGAGTATGCGACGCCCTTCGTCGCCTTGCCGGCCAACAGCATCCTATGGCCGGGTAACAGCGCTAACGCAGTGTCTCCGTCTGGCGCACCCAAGAGAGCGCTCGGGATGTAATTGAGGAAGGTGTGAACAGTGCCCATCGCGACGATGATTGCGGCGACTGCTGAAAGTGGAATTCCGAGGTTGACTGCAAGCGGTGAGAGACTCAACGCAATCAGTGCGACGTTGTTCACGTGGAAACCGGGAATCAGCCCAGTCATGCAACCCAAGAAGAGGCCGATGAAGAACGAGGCGAGTAGCCATAGATACTCAGTCATCCAAATTTCCATGTTCGCACCTCCAGTGGTTGCTCAGCGTCGGTCTAGGCAGAGTTTCACACTGCGGTCGGTGACATCCTCCACCGTCGTCAGTCGTCCTTCCCAATCGATTGGAGCGACTCCAGCGGCGGTTTGAGTCTGCAATTCGCTTCCAATACCCAAGAGACAGAGTCGTTCGCCGACTTGAGTTCCCTCCCGCTCGATGAACAGAGTCCCGTTCACCTCCTTGACGATTCCATTGATTGAAACTCTCTTGTTGATGTCCCATTGCCAATCGTCGAAGCCATCTGTCCACGCCAGCGAGACGACATGAATCGGCTCATCAGCATCGATTTCGATATGGTGGACTTGGAGCAGAAGTCGCGCATCGACGGTGTCCCAGATCAGAGTGGCACTCACATTCACCTTTGTTCCAGACTCAATCCACTCTGCGCGAGCCCCCTCGAGGATGATTCTGAATTTGGTGGAGCGGCTGAAGTAGTCCGGGCCGTCAGCGAGGTAGCCTTTGTCATAGTCTGGGGAGATTGGGCCATCAATCCAGCCAGAGAGGTTCAGCGTCTGGTTTCTGTAGGCGTTGGGGTCTCTAACCAGTTCAGAGAGTGGCGTGTACTCCGAACCGATGCTTCCAGTTGGGTTTGTGAAGTCGGTTTGCTGGCCGTGGTCGAGGCAGATTTGCACCCGCTGTTCCTCCCAAACCAACCGCCCGCTCCAGTCTTGACTGACACCCGCCACATCATCTTCTGCAGGTATCAGGCAGAGCCTATTCGTCTCACCGGGTCCCTGAATCCACCAAATACCCTCTTCGACAACCGAAGTACCCTCCAAGGTAACGAGACTGTCGATATCGTACGACCAAGTCGTTGAGTCTGCACTCCATGATAGCCGCTTAGCGCCCGCCTCGTGAAGGATTCCGATTTGAGTCGCATGGGTCTGTAACTGCCAACGGAAATCCCTTTCCGACCAGCGCAGCCAGCCGGTGACACTGATTTTTGAGCCCGCTTCGTAGGACTGGTCGAGCCGGCCCTCGATTGCAAGCGAGATGATGTGCTTCGCATTTCCATACGAGGGGTGGTCCATTAGAGAGGCAGTCTGTCGCGTGACATTGCCTTCAAGCACATCTCCAGCGTAGCCAGTAAGCTGGAGCAGGTCACCATCGAAGGCACTCGGATTGTGAGAAACTCCGGTCAAATTGATGGTATGCACCCGCGGCACCCATTCGGTGTCATATTGAATTGCCCCCGCACCCGTCGAGGAGAGCCAAATACGGCCATTCCACTCCGTCACTTCACCAACCACCTCGACGAGAGTCCCAATTGGGGGGAGTGTGGTCGGAAGCCCATCCTCCCTACCGGATTGGCGCATCCCTGTCTCAGTCCATCGGACTTCGATGACATTGAAGTCATCCTCGACCAACAAATCGACCCTATCGGTTCCGCTGTCATATGGATCGATGATGTAGGAGGTCAATATGCCCTTTACCTTGATATTTTCACGAATATGCTCGTGTGCGTCAGTAATATCCACCAAATCTGGTTCTCTGTACACAGCGTAGAAATTCATCACACTGACAAGTAGGATGCTAAGAAAGAACATCGCCCAAAGTTTCACCATGAGCGGGCTCAAGGGTGGCGTAGGCTTCAAAGTTGGGCAGGTTGATTTGGCTGGTATCCTTGCCGTTTCGGCAGTTGTTTCATCTACTCAACCTCACATCAAACACCGTGGCCTTCACGCATGTGCGAGTAATGGGGAGCCGATTTAGCGTGACGGCGAATGGGGTCAGATTCAAAGCGACTAGGGGGCACCCATAGGGTGAGCAGCATGGTTTCAGTGAATGGAGAGGTGATTCGTCGCGTCCGGATGCTTTGGTTGAGTATCGCCGTGTTGGCCATGTTCATGCTGCCTGTGCTGGGTGCTGCGGTCACTCCTGAGGTCAACCCAGTTCCCGAGGTGAATCAACTACCTTGGTGGGAGACCACCAACATGGACAAGGATGGCGACAAGATTCACGATGCCATCCCAATCGCCATCAGAAGCACTCAGTACGATTGGGTTGACGACGAGGGGCGCATCGGTGTCATCGTCGACTTTGATCATCTACCGACCGAGGCCGATGAGAGGCTGCTTGAGCGTTCGGTCGACTTCCGGGTTCAGTTCCGATACCACATCATCGACTCGATTGCCGGCTCTGTCGAGGTTGCGGAAATCGGCAACCTCGCAAACCTGCCAGGAGTCGTTCTGGTCGAAATAGACGGAATCCTCACAATTCAGATGAACGATGTCAATGAAATTCACGGGATCACCAATGTGTGGGATGACACTGGCTACACAGGGGCCGGCTCGGTGGTGGCCATCATCGACACCGGAATCGATGGAAACCACTCAGGGCTCGACGACTTGGATGACAACAACGAGACCAACGACCCGAAGGTCATCGGCTTCTACGATGTCATTAATCGCCCTGACGACACCAACGGAACCGATGTCGAGCCGTACGACGACCAAGGTCACGGCAGCCATTGTGCCGGCATCACGGCAGGAACCGGGGCGCCTGACTTCGAGTATGTCGGAGTCGCCCCTCAGGCACAACTCGTAGGTGTGAAGGTACTCTCTGCGGCTGGCTCAGGCTCCTTCGCTCAAGTCATGCAGGGGATGCAGTGGACGATTGACAACCGGCACAAGTTCAACATCCGCGCTGCGAGCATGAGTCTGGGTGGCCCGGGTGCATCGGAGTGGACAGCCTCAGAGCAGGAGTCGACCAATCGAATGGCGAACGAGATGGTTCGCAACGGAATCGCTCTCTTCATCGCTGCTGGAAACTCAGCATTCAGCGCCCAGATAGGGACACCGGGAAGTGCTGAGGATGTCATCACCGTCGGTGCGCTTGACAAGAACACGGCGATTGCCATCTACTCAAGTCAAGGGCCAACCGAGGAGGGCCGCATCAAGCCGAACATCGCCTTCGTCGGCAGCAATGTCATGGCTCCCGACTACAACACTGGTGATGGATACACCTCAAAGTCGGGCACCAGCATGGCAACTCCCGGAGCGGCTGGACTAGCGGCACTGATGTATCAGGCAAATCCCGACCTTTCTCCATTCGATGTTCGCAACATCATGCAGGAGACTGCAACATATCGCCTATGCGTGTACATGGCTGCTAACGAGCCTTGCATCGAGGATTTAATTCCCAAGAACAGGCAGAACAATGTCTACGGCCACGGCCATGTGAATGCCGAACCTTCGGTCGATGAGGCTGCAAACCAAATTTACGGCTTGACTTTGGCGGTGAATGTTTCTTCCATCAGTCCAACAAGCGGTGACAACAGGGTGCATGTTGGTCCGGGTGGTTCGGTCGAATTTGCCATCATTGGAGATGTTCAGAAGGTTCAGTGGCGCACTTGGGACATGCGTGACTACTGGTCAGACCACACCGAGTTCGAGGCTGGTGAGACGAGCGTCAAAGTCACTCACGAGATGTTGCTTGACAGACTCCGCTATCTTCCCGGAAACGAGGTCACTGGAAATCAGACGATTATGATGCGTGCCATCGTCGGTGACAACGCCTCGACCAACGCGGTCGTTCACCTCCATGTGATGGGCGAGACCGCTATCTCTGCTACTGAGGAAACCGGGGGATTCGCTGGTTTGCTAGTCCTCCTCACCTCCCTGCTCATCATCCTCCTGCTAGGTCTCGTGTTGTCGGTTCTGATGTTGAAGGGGCACTTCTCGGAAGTGCGCACCCGGCTCGGCCTCAGCTTGCCGGCAGAACTACTCTACGAGGATGGCTTCGAGGATGATGCTGAGGCGCAGTCGGCTGAGCCTCGAAATGGATGACATAATGTCTCTATAGGAACCGGTTGAAATGGCCGTCGGCGGGATTCTCATATCGGCGTTGGTCGCCGGTGTCGCGGCCGTTCTGGTGACGATTGCCATCGAGAGATGGGGTGGCCTACACGGCGGGGTTCTCGCCACCGTCCCATCCACCATCGTCCCCGCGGCGTTTGGCATATGGTACGCATCAGCAAGTGTTGCCGAATTTCAATCAGCGATGGGAATCGTCCCGATCGGATTGATTCTGAACGCCGGTTTTCTCTACCTTTGGCGAATCATCCCCCCTAAGATTCCCGAGTGGCGATTCAGTTTACGACTGACAGCAATCACGGTGCTGACTCTGGCTCTCTGGTTTGGGGCTGCGGGAGGCTCCATCTTCATGGTGAGGGAAGCGGTTGGGGGTGGGTGTTCATCCATTGGAATCGGCTGGTCAGCCCTGCTCATCGGCTGCCTGTTGGGGACATGGGCCTGCTTGAAGCGGGTTCCCACACCACGGGGTCACAAGCGCGTCAGCGCATTTACTCTAGCAGTTAGGGGACTCGCCGCGGCTGCCTCCATCGGGGTGGCGGTCTGGTTGGCCGGTATGGGCAACCCACTGTCGAGCGGGGTGATGAGCATCTTCCCGGCGATTTTCACGACTAGCATGGTTGCACTATGGCTGGCTCAAGGGGAAGCGGTTCCAGCAGGAGCGATTGGCCCGATGATGCTCGGCTCCCAATCAGTATCTCTCTACGCTCTCCTCGTCGCTATCTTCTACCCACGAGCCGACGGCATGTTTGAGTTTGTGATGTTGAGTTTCGCAGCGTGGATTATCTCTGTCATAATCGTCAACCTAAGCGCTTGGTATTGGCTCAAGCGGCGCTCCGATGACTCGGGGTAGGGTTGAAGGAAAGTGACAGCCCCCGTCGAGCGCCGGAGGAGTGTTGATGGGTGGCAAGAGATTCATTCGAGATGCCCTTCACGGAGATATCGAACTGCCTGACGATGCACGATTAATCGTCGATACGCAGACCTTCCAGCGGTTGCGTTACATCCAGCAGTTGGCGACCTGCCACTATGTCTTCCCTTCCGCGACACACAGTCGATTTTCCCACTCAATCGGGGCATTCCACCTGGCTAGGAAACTGATTGACAACCTGCGGGAAAAACACCCTCATCTGATATCCGATGAAGACGCAAGACTGGTTCCAATAGCGGCCCTACTGCACGATGTCGGACATCCACCCTTCTCACACATGTTCGAGACTCCAGAGGTCTTCGCAACCTTCGCCGACCACGAAGAGTGGGGACTTAGAATCATGAAAGATCCTGAATGCGACCTTTCGCAGGTTTTGAGCATCCTCCTAGGCGAAAGTCTGCCGCGCTTGATTGCAATCATGGATGGTACGGTGGAGAAGCCGTTCCTGCATGAAATAGTTTCAAGCCAACTCGATGTAGACCGACTCGACTATCTGCTGCGTGACCAGTTGTGCACGGGCGCTGATGTGGGAGGCTTTGACCATGAGAGGTTGTTGCGCTCGTTGGCCGTCTCGGAGGATGGCCACCTAGTCGTCGGATTGGATAGCGTCGGGGCGGTGGAAGGCTACCTCGTGACCCGTTGGCACATGTATCAGTTGGTCTATTTCCACAAGTTGAACATGCTGACTCAGGCCTACTATGTGCGGGCTCTCAAACGGGCGCGCGAACTGCATGAAAACGGTGACCTTCCTCTCTCACTCAAGATGCGAGATATGCTCTCCAACCGTGAGTTGACTCCGCTAAGATATGCCGGGCTGACCGACTCCTTCGTCATCGCCGATGTCTTCCAATGGGCAGGCCATGACGACCCGGTGCTGTCGAATTGTGCGCGGCGGTTGTCGAGTAGAGATGATTTTCACAAGCGGATTCGTCTCGAACTGACCAAGGAGCAGGCTCAGTCCCTCATTGGACCGCTGAGCGAGGTCGTTTCCGCGGCCGGTTTCGATGGTGAGGAAGATGTGATCCACACCCCTCTCCAGAAGGAGGGATACCTGCCGTATGAGGCGGGGATTCATCTCGATGATGGTCGGGACATCATGGAGGCCTCGAAAATGATCGAGTCGATTTCCGGCGAGTTCAGTCGCTCGATGCTGTTCGTTCCTCGGGCTGTGCGGGATGAGTGCGAGGAGTTGGCCAAGGGACTTCTCGGACCTAATTGATTGCATTCGTTCAGTTCGCGCTACCTTCAATTCCGGCGGCCAGATTACATTCGCTTGGTGGGCCCGACCGGATTTGAACCGGCGGCCACTCGGTTATGAGCCGAGCGCTCTAACCAGACTAAGCTACGGGCCCTCAAACCTGCCTCGGCGCGCACACCCCTCAAAGTTGGCGGCGGTGGCCGTTCAGCCCGCACGCTGAAATATGACGCCTGCCACCCTACGGGTGGTGTCCTTGAGAATCGGCTCTTCAGCCACTCACCTCGCCCTCGCGTTCATCCTGCTCGCGCCGCTCCTCCTATCCTTCGCTCCGGTGGCCGCTCAACCCGGTTTGACACCTGATGCTGACATGGAATGCACCCCTAGCACCCACAGCATCAAGGTTGGACCGGGCGATTCCCGTACTGCGACCTTCTCCTGCACTATCACCAACGATTACTTCCTCGACGAGGAGGTCACCATCGAGGTAGACTCTTCGGACCTATCCTACTCCGCTCCGGGCAAGGTCACGGTTCCTGCCAACGGTGAAGAGACCTTCGAGATAGTGGTAATCGGGGCGGATCGCATGTCTCTCGACACCCGGCTGGTCAACATCACCTACCAAGTCACCTCTGCCGGACCTTCGCCTTGGAGTGGCTCCGAGGAGGAACTCCAGCTGAAGGTCGATGTCGAGCCTTTCGGCTGGCCGAGCTACGAGATGGAGGGGCAGGAGTTGTCTCTCGCATACAACTCTGCAGGGACGGTGAACTTCACCGTGCGCAACACCGGGAACGCCCAAGACACGCTGCTTATCAGAATCGAGAATCAAAGCGGCTTGGAGGAATTCGGAGTCATCATGGTATTGAGCGAGAGTTCCGTTCAACTCAACATCAACGAGTCGAAGGGCCTCTCCATCTCAGTCTCAACCACCGAAGAGGTCGGCGACGGTCGCTTCGAGGTCAAGGTCTGGGTCGGCAGCAAGAGGGCTCAGGACGAAGGTGACCCTGTTGAGTTTGCAGACATATTCCTTCTGCAGACTGAGGCGAAGACCGAGATCATCTCCCTCGACAGCATCCCGAGTTGGGCGGTCGCGGTCGGAGTGGGGCTACTCATTTTCGCCGTCGTAGGAGCGGCAGTCGTGGTTGTGAAGTTGGTCAGTTCTCGCCGTGCGGAGGTTTTCGATGACGACTTCGGCTTGGACGATGACTTCGGCGATGACTTCGATGACCTTGAATTGGATGAGTTCTGAAACGGGGACGCAAAGTCTATTCACTACCCCCATATCCTTATATTAGACTGAATGCGACAGTTCACCGAAGGTGTTAGAGTGAAGGGTAAGGCGACTAGGAGGATGGTTCTCATCATCTGTTTGTATGTGTTGAGTACATGGGCTGGGGTGGCAGCAAACGCATCTGCGCAAGTCTCCCCCAACCCTACAGTGAATGTTGCCTGCTCCCCTGCTGCAATCCCCATCGAAGTTCATCCCGGTGCTCAGCGAGTAGGTACTACCTATTGCACCGCGACCAACCCGACCCAATATGTCGAGGACGTCAATATTCAGGTGACAACCGGTGGCTTGGCAGCCGCATCACCCGGTTCCGTAACCGTCGGAGCATACGACTCAACCACCTTCGAAGTCGTTGTCCGTGGAGAGAACCGTCAAGCTGAGGGCAGTCGAACCATCACCATCACAGCGAGAGTCGTCTCCGCCTCTGGCATTCCATGCACTACCTGTCCATCCGTCCCGACACAGGTGATGGCCACCATCATGCAGTTCAGTCGCCTCCGTGTCGAGGCTGAGGAGCCGTTCAAGCAACTACGCCCGAAGGTTGACTACATCTTCGAGTTCAAGGTCTACAACGACGGCAACGCATACGACCGCTTCAACATCGAGATCGCAAACCGAGATGATTTGGAGGAGGCAGATTTCCAAATCACCTTGCCTACCATCTCGACTGAAATCGAACCCCAGGCTCCGGCTGACAAGGTGCGAGTGATGATTAGAACGCCAAAGGTCCAAGGCTGGTCCGACACTTACTATCAGTTGCAATTCAGGGCGACGAGTGAGTACTCGGTCAGAACTGAAGGCATTCCCAACTACCAGACCCAGATGGTCACCCTGTATGTCCGAGGCGTTTACCTGCCCGGCTTTGAGTTGGTTCCATCCTTGACGATGGTTGCCCTAGGAGCTGCTTTCATCGCACGACGCCGCACTGAGGAAGAGCACGACGAGGCGGTCCAAGAGTTGCAGGAACTGCGTCCGCCGATGTTCTAGAACCAGAACATCAACCTCTTTGACAGGGCTCAAGTTTCCGTTTGTCGACGGTCATTTCTCACGCTTACCAATGCGCGCCCTCGCGTGCGCGCACAGCCAACGGGTTGATAACGGCTTGAGAGTCATAGCATAGTGTCTGAGGGGAAACCATGTCTGGTGGGTTGTTGGAGAAGGCGCAGAATGTTGGAGGCGATGAGCCGACAGCGGAATCGAGTACATCGGAGTCGAACGAGGCAACAATCCTTGAGAGTTCAGGTGGACTCTTGGAACGTGCGGGGGTCACCGATGATGCAGGATCACCATTTATCAGCGCATCTCAAAAGAAGGGTATTGCTGGTGGAATCGTCGCTTTGCTGATTCTCTTCATCGCATATCAAGCGGTGATGGGATTCTCCCTAGGAGGCAACAGTATCTCTGTCGCAGGGGTTGAAATGAACGAGGCAGATGATTCATTGCGTGTTCAGGTATTCATTGGTACTTCCATGGTAGGAGGGATTCCAGATGATGACATTTCCATCGACATCAACTATGGTGGCGTCACCGCCCACACTGCCACATTCCAGCCAACGGCCAAGTTGTCATGGTATGAGATTCCATTCTCTGATTTTTACCAAGGCAATGCGAGAGGTGTTGCTAGCGATTCATCAGATGTCAATTACATTATTTCAGTGCGCCAAGGCACATCATCTTCCTCCGATTATTCTGCAGATGGGGCAATAATGGATCGTACAATCAACGATGTTGACGGTGAGTTGATTGCCTTGACAGAACCGAATACCAACTGTGAACAGAGTGGGGAATCAAATAATTGTGAGAACAACGGGTTGGACCACCTCGGTGCTCAGTTCCGTGTAGGCGTCGGCGCAATCGACCCAGTGGAGAGCAACTCGACTGGTGTAATGCTGCATGTCGGTTCAGACTACACCATCGTCGCAAACATCTCCTTTGAGGGGACGACCGTATTCACCTTCCCCACTGTAACGGTGGATGGTTCAACCGCTACATGGACTGACGGTGGTGGTTTGGTTGAAAGTGCTTGGTTAGACTTAGTTGGCTCGGGGGTCAAATTGGACGCTTTCGGTGGCACTCAGAATTACATTCCTAGAAGTGATTTCTATGATGAAGATGGTTGCTATTCCATTGATATCACAGTCACCCATGATTCACCATTCGGAGATGTGTTCAGCGATTCGGCTAGTCAGGGATTCCAGTTCTGGTGGGACTACAATGAGACTCGTGACAGTTCCGATGCTAACGGCGACGGGGAACCAGACGAGCCGTACAAGCCGACTGAGGCTTGCTGATCAGTCCTCTATTTCGTCGAGGTCATCCTCGAGGTCATCGAATTCGTCTCGCTCAATCTTGATTACTCTGACTTCAGTGTCCTTCAGTCCGCGTGCTGCGGAGAAGTAGGCGACCAACATCACTCCAACGACCAATGCGACGAGCAAACTGATGATGACCGGACTCATTCCCGATGCGTCAACTGCCGCAGACCAAGTGGCGTCCTGACTCTCAGCACCTCCACCTCCGAGAAGCCCCTCTACTGAGACCTGTGTGGGTGTGAGTGGTTTGCATGTGAGGGTGGCGTTCCCACTTTCGGCGTGCCCCCAGCGTAGTTCGATTTCGGAACTCTCACCTGCAGCAACACTTGCGAACGGATAGGCCGGACTGATGTCGGCTCTGAACTCTCCATCATAACATTCGATTGCCACATAATTGGCGTGGCCAGTTCCTGTGTTCTGGAGTGTGACGGTAACATATGCCCGCTTACCGAGAGTTGCAGCGGTGCCCACATCCACATTGGAGACGCTGACCACCGGCAGATTAGGGATGTCGATTGTAGGATTAACCTCCTTTGCAAGTGGCCCGCCGGTACTCGAATAGGTGCCCCACGCGGTGAACCACTCAATGTCTGAAATCGTCGCTGATTCGGTCCAGACCGTCCCATCTGCGTAGCCGATTTCCACCACTCGGACGCCATTCGCTTCGTCACCAGCTACGGTGTAAGTGCCGTCTGTGACTGACATGCCTTGGTAGGTGACTTCGTTGGGCCCCACACCTGTGAGGTTGAAAGTGGCCCCCAAGCCGGGGAATTGGAGGACCTGGCCGGAGAGGTGGCGCTCGTAGATGTCGACGAATCCGCCGGTGATTTGGCCGTTCTGTACATCGATTGTGGCAGCCACAGTCGCCTTGATGTCATGGTCGTCCTGAGAGCCGTTGAAACCGCCGCCGTTCCAGGAGATGCTTCCTGCGAGTTCGACCGGGCCTGAATCTCTAATCCAGCTGTCGGTGCCCGAAGCGCTCCCGTCGATGCTGAGTTGAGCACCGAAGATGGTTGAGTTGATGGCACTCAAACTACCCCCGTCAGCGATGTTGAGTGAGAATCCGCTCTCACCCCTCAGCATCCATCCCGGGCCATCCAAGTCGCTTCCCTCGAAGCTCACTATGTTGCTCGCACCCTCGAGAACGATGCGGTCGATCACCAGTTCTCCCCACGACGCATCCTCCATCTCAAATGAGAGCCAAGCCCCATCTTCAAATGGGAACAAGAATGCGCCGACGAACCCGTATTCATCACCACTCATTGGCGTCTTGGCTCCGTTCTTCCACTGAACTGTGAAGTTTGAGAGGTTGTAACCGTCTGCACTGTGGATCGTGATGGTGAAGCTGCTACCCGCGTCGCTCTCCGGAATCCACAGCCTCGAGGTTTGTCCGTAGGCATTCCACCACTGCTGGTCGCTAGGCGGCTCTACCGCATTCAATGAGCCATTCTCCATCATCAGAGAGCCGAGAACTTCGATGCTCGAATCCTTTGCTATCGCCACTGAACCGTTTACTGTCACGGTGACGCCTGCATCAATGATGACTGCGCCAGACAGAGTATCTCCCTCATTCCATGTTTGGTCGGAGGTGATGTTGCCTCCAGAGATGGTGTCAGCGAGTGCGGGGGTGGTTGTCACGCCCAGTCCGGTCAGCATCAGCGTGGTCAGGAGGAGGGCCAGCATTCTTCGGTTCATCGTGCGCCCGAGCCCGCATGAGAACATGAAACCGACGCCGGCGGGTGCGTAGGCTAATTACCGGGTATTGGGTCGTTTGTTTGATGTCATCAGAGTATGTGCCGTGGGACAGTCCAATCATGGCGCCCCTGCTCGTCCTCTGGCTGTACCTTCCCGGATATCTCTCTAACACAGCGGCGATGCTCGGCGGAAAATGGATACCAGATATGACTGGCCTACCGGTCAAGCCGATTGACGGCGGCAAGGTGCTCGGTGACGGTAACAGGATGCTGGGCGACGGCAAGACCTGGAATGGTTTCATTGGAGGTACCTTGGGGGGTGGTTTGCTGTGCATCTTGACTCACGCGATTGCCTCGGGTAACCACATCGGTTCAGCGCCGTTCTTGGATCCACTCGGAACCTACGGCTCCTCCTCGGGTGTCGTTGGCGAGGCATGGTTCTGGCTCGGAGGAGAGTGGGGTGCGGCCTTCGTGATGGGATGCGTGCTAGGCTTCGGTTGCATGCTCGGTGACTCAGTCGGCTCATTCATCAAGCGACGCCGCGGCC
>CAZPJQ010000017.1:0-17066 GCA_964586945.1 uncultured Candidatus Poseidoniales archaeon | reverse complement strand
CCATCTGTGATTTCCTCCAACATCTGTTGCTGGCTGTCGTTGCTGTGTGCCGCCTGATTGGCGAGCATTCTCTCAAGGGTCGAAAGCGTCTCTTCCCAGCGGCCATGTCCACTCTCTGTCTGTGATTCGAGTTTGTTGAGCAGCCGCTGTTGCGAACGAATCAGTCGTTGCGCCTCCTCCATCGCCTTCTTTTGGGTGGTGAGCGTTTCCTTCTGGTCGTCAATCAGCTTGCGAGCCTCAGGTGCCCCCACGGCATCGCGCCGTTCAAGTTCTAAGATGGTGTTCTGCAACCTGTGATCCCGATCTTTGAGGATGTGCTGGAGTTGGTTGCACTGATTGTTGAGTGCTGATAGTTGATGCTCACCGAGAATGATACTAATCTCCTGCTTGTCGACAATTCCTGCGAGTCTTTTCCTCTCGCGGTAACTGTGTGGGACATCATAGAGCAGAGTGCTGATGACCCCTGCGCAGATTGCGATTTCCAACATGACCTGCCATTCGATTATCATCCACAGTATGGCGAGGCAACCAATGAGTACTGCGCGAAGTCGAGGCATCCCAAGGAATATTTGTTACTTGGAAGTTAAAGACGGTTTCCGTCATTGGTCTCGTTTTCCTCAACCATCGAGGGAAAAGAGGTCCTCAGCGATTTCGACGAGTTCACCGCGGCCAAGCAGCCATTCTATCGCTTCTGAGAGTTCATCGGGATTGATTCCACGCGGTTCGAGCAGTTCATCGATTTCATCGTAACTGAGGGGTAGGTTTCCTGCGGCGCTCGCTTCCTCCATCTCAACGAGGATGAACTGGGCGACGATGGCGAGTAGTGGGTCGTCACCGGGCTCACCGGGAAGGTAATCGAGCAAAATCGCCGCTGGATGTGCATCACCTTCGTCCGGCTCTCCCACCTCCACTTCGGTGGCCTCCTCCGTAGGCTTCGGCCTCTCTCCCGAGAAGACATCGAACAGGTTTCGCTGGTTCGGGTCGTTCCAGCGGACTTCATCCAGGTCGACACCCATTCGCTTGAGTTTGCCAGCGAGCGTATTGACTCTGTTCAGTCGCTGCTCCAAACGCATCTGCTCTCTCCCGAGATTTCCCTCGACGAGTTTCAATTCATCCTTCGCTTGCTTCGCGAGCCAGTCGTCGAGACTCCAGTTCGGGTCGAGCCGTAGCATGGTTTCCCAGAGGACCCTGACTTCCACTGGAAGTGTCTTGGCATCTATTCTCGCACCATCATCGGCATCGCTCGGACCGCGGGCTGTCACGCCATACTTGCCTGCAATGACGGTTGATGAAGTAATCCCCTCATCAGTCCACCCAACTCCCCGAATGGTGGTGTTCATGTATGTTGAGCGAGTGGCGCGGCCAATGGCGACCTATCGGCTGACCATCCTGCCCGGCGACGGCACTGGACCTGAGGTCATGACTGAAGGTGAGAAGATGCTTGCCGTTATCGAGCAGTACACCGGTTTGGCGTTCGAAAAGACGACCATCCCATGCGGTGGAAAGCACTGGCTGGACACCGGTGAAGAGTGGCCAGAAGGCTCATTTGAGCACTGCCGTGACAACACCGACGCAATCCTCCTCGGCGCCATCGGCTGGCCTGGCGCGGTGCTGCCGAACGGAGACCTCGCTGGCGGCCAAGTCATCCTCGGTCTGCGAAGCGGTTTGGATCTCTACGCTAATGTCCGCCCCATCAAATTGTACAATGGAGTACTCCACAAAATCCACGACGAGTTCACACAGGTTTGGGTTCCCGACAAGGTCGACATGTTGGTTCTCCGGGAGAATACCGAGGGACTCTACCACAGTCTGCTGAGGCGCTCCGCCCAACGGGCACAGGGAATAGAGGAGATGGAGGACCCCGAAATCGAGTTTGACGGCCTTACCGGAGAGTTGGCGTGGGACCCTCGTCCGATTACCCGCAAGGGTTCCGAGAGGTTGATTCGCCTCGGTTTTGAGTACTCAAGGCGCAGGAATGGTTCACCCGGCGACGGAATCCCGAGAGTGACCTGCGTTGACAAGAGCAATGTCACCCGCGGTTGCCAACTATTCCGTCAAGTCTTCCGGGAGATGGGGGAGGCCTACCCTGAAATCCGCTGTGAAGAGGCTTACATCGACGCCTTCACCATGTGGATGGTCCGCAACCCGGAGTGGTTCGATGTCGTGGTCACAACCAACATGTTCGGTGATATCGTCACCGATCTCGGAAGTGTGTTGCAAGGTGGCATGGGTATGGCCGCTAGTGCAAACATCGGTGATGTCCACGGCTTGTTTGAGCCGGTTCACGGCTCCTCTCCAAAGCACGCCGGGAAGGACATTGTGAATCCCATTGCAACTCTCCACTCTATTCAGATGATGATTGAGTGGCTTGGAATGCAACACTCGGATGACGAGGCGCTTCAGGTATCCGACCTGATAGAACAGGCTATCTCCGAGCATCTGGCTGAAGGTGAGTTGTTGACCTACGACTTAGGTGGAACTGCTTCAACCTCCGAGGTCGGAAGTTCGATTGCCGAGCGGCTCGCAAATCTGCTCCTCAAGGTCTCAGAGCCAATTCAGAGTCCTGACTAACCCTCAGAGCAGTAGGTAACTCACTCACTCTGCTGATCGCGGTAGAGTTGTTCGAACTGCTCCCACATCTCGGTCTCGATGTCGTGCCGAACCTGCGCCTCGATGTTTCCTCTGATCTGCTCGTAGAGCTCACCAATCAATTCCTTGCGGAGATTTTCTTCCAACTCTGCCCGAATAAGGTCACGCCTCGATTCGACATAGCGAATTACCTGCGCCTCCAAACGGACACACACCTCCAACAACCAATCCTCGTAGGGTTCGGGAAGATCTAGTTCCTTAGCCTGTTGTTTCAGGGCTTGCACCGCTTGGGTTCTGACTGGATTGCCAGCAAGGTAGTCTGCCGCGCCGGTTACGAATGAAACGAGAACATCGACATACTCACCTTCGTTGACATCGCTACCACACCCAGGGCAATTGTTCAGAGCTTCGCGTTGTGTATCGATTTGATTGTGCGCGAGGATAGAATTACGCTTCGACGGACGTCGGCCCTCTGCAGACTGACGCTGGATTGGTTTTGGGCGCGTATCGCCATCGCGTGCTCTCCGTCGTCTTTTTGGCTTCGCTTCACCATCGATGTTGAAGGTCGCCTGCGATGTAAAGAAGTCGTCGCCGTCCTCCGGGCTCTTTCTAGCAGGCGCCATTCTATCAAGAGTTACATCATTGCTGAGAGTGAAAAAGGTATGCCCGGATGCCCCTCTCTTCACTTCGGTTGTGGCAACGAATCTAACATTACAGCGAGAGAAGCAGACAAATTGGTCTGATTATCCCACTTTTCCGATTGCTCGACACTACCATCCACGAGATCTTTCAGTAGCAGTTTGGAACATCTCATCAGCTCGTCAACGATGGTCACGGTGGCGGTCTTGGCAGTGCGTGACATCGGATTCAGGTCGACTACGATAACTTGCTTTCCCATGCCAACCAACGCCTCGCAGCGGTCACCGTCCTCCAAGGGAACTAGGACGACATCAGAATCGAGGATTCCATCTGTGCAGCAATCTGCACGCGGCCCATCCAAGCCGGGAATTCGGCCATCCGGTTCGCCACCTAGGATGTCAACCTGCTCCACTGACTCGACCCACTCTCCCGTCATGTGCTCGAAATCGGGATGCCACAGATCGGGTGGGGGGCCTTCTGCAACCGCTATCTTCCTCTCCTCAAGCCTTGCGAGGAGGGCATCCATTCTCTCGGGTGTGCGATAGTAGATGTTGACCTCAATCGGGCAGTGGACTGCGGCTGCACAGCGAATCATGTCGTCGGCAGCGAGTGCGACCGCATTTCCGTTGAGTGATATAATCGGGGCAGACGCTTCCAGCAGACGGGCAGCGGCCTCAGTGATTGCCAGCCGGGCGGCCGGACAGGTCTGCTCGCCGAGGAGGTAGTCGAATGCCTCTCCGCGCCCGTGAGCGATGAGAGCCGAATCAGCGAGTAGACCATCTGCTGCTGCTTCGGTCAGTAACTTGCGTCCCATCAGGGAGTGATAGCGAGGATGGCTGCTCGGGACCTCTCCCATCGGACCACAACCTCAGGCGCCCTCGAACAGCATAGACAGATCAAGTGGTGTAGCGCCGCGGTGAAGAGCACTTGCGGAGACCAAATCAACACCCAATGTCTTCCATGTCTCAAGTTCACTGAAACTGACATTCCCACTCGCTTCAACGATGACCAAGTCGCGGAATTCGTGCGTATTCAAATCAAGAATGACCTCCTTCGCCTTCTCTTGGTCCATGTTGTCGAGCATCAGCGTGAGTCGGTCTTGCCTCCCCTCATCAGTTATCCGTTGAACCCAAACTTCAGCAGCTGCCACCGCTTCGTCAATCGTTGCAACTTCGAGTACAATGAATGCGCCTACGGAGTCGAGGTCGAGTTCTCTTACGACTCGGGCAACCGCCTTCGGCCGCTTCTCATCCTCCCGAACCATTCCAGCAAGGTCATTCTCTTTGATCATCCGTGCATCGGAGCGAATCAGTCGATGGGTCAAACCACCTCCGAGGTGTACTGCCCATTTGTCGAGAAGGCCCCAGTGAACTTTGCGAGTTGAGGCGACCCGCATCGGGTCAGCAATGCCACTCCAACTGAGGGTGTTGGTCGCGATTCCCGAAAGCCTACCGACCAAATTGAGAATCATCCGCTCGGCCGCGAGAACTTGTTTTCGGCCCCCTTCGATTGCGAGGATTATCTTCCCCGCCTCGATGTCTGCGCCATCTTCCGCCATCCAGTTCCAAGTCGCTCCGGGCATCCATTCCCTCATCAGGTGGTCCGCCGCGGCGATTCCGGCAAGCCTGCCAGCCTGGCGCGACCAGACTCTCGCCTTCACACTGACACTATCCCGGCCGAGTGGTGCCGTGACTCCTTCGTCGTGCATCAGGGTCGTCACCCACCTTCTGATGCTAGAACTCAGCCGTTCGGTCGGTTCGCCGTCGACCCAGAGTTCAGCACTCCTGTCGTGAGGTAGGCTCTCATGGATTGGGAGTTCGACCATGTAACCGGCGACCCGTGGAGCCCGTTTGAAGGGTGCGCCGGGTCGAACGGAGGCCCATAGGGCCTCATTATTCCTCATCAATCGCTAGAACTGCGGATTCTGCCGCTGCTAGACATGAGAGCAGGTCGTCGAGCGTCGCTCGCACAGAACCGACGCTGTCAGACGCCGTCTCAATCACCAACACGACCTCATCATCCTCCCCCGCACAAGTCTCCAACCTTGCCTCAAAGGTGCCGGGGTCGTCTGGCGAGATGGCAGCGAGGAGCACCTCGGCCAACTCTCGGCTGCCACGCCAGCGAATGGTCGCCGTGTGACTCGCCATGTTTGCCTCCGAGTGGGGAATACGCCTTCGCATTGTCGCATATGGCCGGTCTGCGAAGTGTGATGAGGAAGTGAGGTTGTGGAGTGGGTGTGGCAATGGAGGAAGAGCCCGATAATTCGACCCAAGTCCGGTCGTCAGCCGAGGCGGAACCCACATCCGAGAACCTACAGGAATTGAAGGGTTTACCAGAAATCGATGCGACACCGGCTCTGTTTGAGAACAGCGGCGCGCGCATCGTCCTTCCCTCCGAAATGGCCCGCCATCCGATGGTGGTCTGGCTTGCAATTCTCCTGTTCGCCACGGGAATGCTCGGTCTCGCCAACGGAATGGACTACATCGACGGTGACTCCGGTCTCATCAACCACCGCAACTTCATCTACCGGGACACCCAGAACGCCGCGCCAGGTACTGCGGTTCTGCTCGGTCAAGTCGTCTATGAGGATGGGAGCCCTGCCGCCAACCATACCGTGAAAGTGACCGTTAGAGACGAGAACGGCTCAATTGTTGAGAATCAGAATACCACTGACGACAACGGAAACTTCCGCATTGATGGGCTTAACCCCGGTCTTCAAATTCTGTTGATGGCAAACGAGTCGAAGGGGACTGCACAACTTGTCGAACATGAAATCCTGCTCAGTGCCAAACCACCCCTGTCGTTCGAGCCACTCGCTTTCACTACCCTCAAACTCACCTTCCCAAGTGACGAGGCGTTCGATACTGAGGGTGATGGAACGCTGATCTCCTATGTTGCCTCTGAGGCGGAGAACAACACGCAACTGTACGACGAGTCTGCCGCGGGAATGTATGTCATGGTAGGTGTCGGATTCTCAGGGCTCGCACTGATTGGAATCGGTGCTACTTTCCTCGGTCTACGCTCAGGTAACCCTGGGATGCTCAGAACCGCGTCCGTCCTCATCTTCTTCACACAAGGCGCCTACATGAGCGCCTGTTGCCTCGGACTGGTCGCCTTCGCTCTGACCTTTGCGCTGCCTAAGCCTCGCATCGACTAATCAGACGCCAGAAGTCGACTTCATCCGTTGGAACCACGGTCCAATCGAGCCGTGAGCCTCGACGATTGGGAAGCCGCGCAGCCCCTGCATTGCTCGCAGAATCCCATAGTTGGCGAAGTCCGCCCCGTTGGGCACCTTCCCGCCCATGAATTCGCCTGCTAGCGCGCTCGAGAGGTGGTCGAGCTGGAACTCGAGGTTCTCTTCGGGAGGAAGTTCGAACATCTTGGCTCGGCTCTTGCCGACCATCCGCATGATGAATCCGCCGAGCCATTTCGCCTGAAATGCCTGCCAACGGCTAAACGACTCAACCTCTGATACGTAGGCGAGCGCCCTGCGACTGTCACCGTATGAACTGTAGATGACGGCAACGATTGACTTCCCGAGAACATCGCCACTGAAGTCCATCCACTTGTCTTGGCTCTCATCCTCGCCCGCCGGTGGGAAGGGTGTCCCCCCAGTGTGGTTGGAGTTGACCCAGTGGAGGATTGGGTTGGAGTCGTTGACCTGTGTGCCGTCAGCCTCCACATAGACCGGCACCGCCGACCAGTCAGACCATTTGAGTTCCTTTTTCTTCATCGGATCGACCTCGACCTTCGAGAAATCGACGCCCTTCCAGGAGAGCAGTGAACGAACCTTCCAGCAGAACGGACAGGTCTCAAAACAGTAGAGAGTCGGCTTCCCGTCGACTACTCGCTCAGGCACTTTCGCCTCTTGCACACCTGCACCCTCATCTGCCATGTTTCGCTCCCCCACCCTTCGCCATTACAAACCTTCGTCACGGCAATCAGGACAGAGTCTGCCGCGCCTACTTCCCATTCTCAATCCTGTGCATCGGGAATCTCGACCGCGAGTTCCTTCAATTCAGAGAGTTCGCACTCCTCGAGAGCCTTGATGTGAGTCGATTGGAGAATTACAGGCGGGGCTGAGCCCATCTCGTAAGCCTGCTTCCAGCGCATTGCGCAGAGGCACCAGCGGTCGCCCTCCTTGAGGCCCGGGAAATTGTTCTCTGGCATCGGTGTCGAGAGGTCGTTTCCGGCCTGTTTCGAGAACGCGAGAAACTCCTCGTCTACGAGTACGCAGACCGTGTGGCTTCCGAGGTCCCAGCGGTCGGTGTTGCAGCAACCATCGCGGAACCAACCGGTGACCGGGTCGTCCGAACAGGGTTGAAGCTCGCCACCGAGCACATTGACACTCTCATCCATCGAACAGGGCCAAGTGGGCCGTGCACTTCATGGGTCGCGCGCCGGGCTCTGACAAGTGGAGGGGGTCACACGGTCAAGTTGAGGCAGACTCCCGAGGACTTTCTAGTCACCGAACTTGGTGGCCCCGAGCCGGTCGTCGGCTCGGCATTCGCCCATTGCGAACACCGCCTCTATCTGTTGGAGAAGCGGGGCCACGACTCTATTGCGCTGCTCGCTCGCCTTTCGCGGGAGCTGGGCGTAGCCCGCCGAGCCTTCGGGATTGCAGGTCTCAAGGACCGGCATGCGGTCACCTCACAGAAGGTGACGATTCCTGCTGGAACGGGAAATGGTCTACCAGACACAATCGGCGAGTCAGTTGGAGATGAGAGTGACGGATTGACAGGTGTCGGCTGGCGGCTGACCCTGCTGGGCGGAGCGGAGCGAAAGTTGCGAAGCGGTCACCATTCCGGGAATCGCTTTGAGATAGTCGTGCGCGACCTAAACTACGCTGAGGTCCAAGGCCTGCCTCGTCGACTTGAACAGGCCAGCGCGCACGGCTGGCCGAACTGGTTCGACTCACAGCGATTCGGCTCAGCGGTGGGAAACCAACTGCCGGGCACCCACATCATCGCTGGAGAATTTGAGAAGGCGATGAAACTCCATCTGACAGTACGCAACAAATCCGACCGCTCAGACAAGCGCCGCGACAAGAAGAAGCTGGCAGCGGTGTGGCCCAAGGGAGGAAGTCCAGGACATTCGAGTGGTGCGAGTGGCTCGGGAGTGGCGAGTGAACTGACGAAACTCGCAAAGATGCGAGTAGAACACAAGCCGTTTCGTAAGCCTCTGAAGGCGATAGGCCGGGCTCAGGAGGAAGGGGTCAGCGGCGAGGAAGTTTGGTTGAAGGCCTACATGGCCCTGCCCTACGACATTCGGGGACTATGGCTCTCAGCGTGGCAGTCAGAGCAGTGGAACAGCCTCCTTTCCGACCACCTCCATGAGTTGTTCGACGGCCATCTTCTCTATGCGGTGAAGATCGGCGTCGGCGGCCCGCTTCACTTTCCGAACGCCCCAGCGGGAAGGCAGGGTAACGCCAAGCGAACTCTCATCGAGCAGATAGGTAATACTCTCGATAACTTGCCCGAAACCATCCAGATGCCTCACTCCGACCTCGACCTCTCCAACATCGACCAATATCTCTCCGACCACGCCCGTCCAACCATGGTCCACTCCGAAATCGAAGCTTCCGAGGCAGAGCGAGATGAGATGAATGGCTCAGGGAAGCGCAAGAGGTGGAAGGCTTCTCTTGGTTTCGATTTGCCAGCAGGGGCCTATGCGACCGTGTTGGTGAAGCGACTCTTCCACTGAATCATTCCATGCCGTGATTGGACATGAACAACGGAATCGCGGCCAGTAAACCACAGATGCCCACTCCACAGATGCCGCCCAATGCAGCCGCACCAACTGAAATAAATCTGAGCGATTCAGAATCCATGCCTTCGACATCAGGATACGGTTGAACCGCCGCAACAACCAATGCGAGGAGCATCGAAACTACGAGTATTCCCCAAACGAAGTAGATCCCTCGTCTATTGTAATTTTGAATCAACCAGCCAGAATAGAGATATCCGGCTCCATAAATCACCGCCAGCAATCCTTGAACTATATACACCCAGTTGGGGCTAGAAAAATCTTGGAAATTAGGATCCATTGAATTCATCCATTCGTTGAACAGTGGCCCTGCGACAGCGCTGAGTAGCCCGCCGGCGAGCGCCAATCCACCGTAGACCATCACTAGAATTCCAATGATTTTTGCCGCTTCGGATGGAGGCTCCATGTACACCAACGGTGTGCCATACGGAGTAGCGACCCCCGCGCTGGCCTCACCAGATATCGTGTGGCCTGTCATCGGTCCCGGCTGCATCGAATTCCAACAGGCGGATTCTCATTTCAATGATTTGTCGCCATTCTTCATTCAGCAGGCGTGGTGCATTGAGGGTAGTCGTTCGGCATCATCGGGGGCAGGAAGAGGTCGCTGCAGTCCCGCTGCACAGTCGACATCCCGAAGATACTCGCCGCCGACAAATCGACAGTCACAGGCGTCAAACTGACCGGACTCGGGGTGTAGTCCTCGTTGGTCTGGGTGATGATGAGTTGAATCGAATCACCAGCAGGAATCACCACATCCATGCCGAAGAACTCCATCTTGGCGTTGACAGTCTGGCCAGGAGTCAGAATATCGCCATCCTTGCCACCCGCATGGAATCGAAGGTCCATCACCGCGTGGCCAAGATGCATGCCGCTGCTCGCTAACACCATCTCGACCCCGAGATGACCCGACGTACCGAGTAGAAGGAGAGAGGTCGTCGCGTCGATGTGAAGCGTCGGATTGCCCACTATTCTCGTCTCATTTTCCAATTGAGGAGATTGAATCACCAATTGAGATGTGGGGGTCACTGTCATCCCCCCAGAAATCACCTCGAACTCATCCAGCCCGAAGTTGATCCACTCGACATCAGCAGGAGGATATTGACTCTCAACCCGCCACCCTCCGATGTTATCCTGAATCTCTGCAACAAGCCGCGGCTGCGGGCCTTTGTCGTACAGGTAGAAGTCGAACCATTCTAGGAGGTCGTCCGCCCAATCCCAGCGCACCGTAAACGGGTAAGCCTCACCCCCCCGTCCCACAGTGTTGCCCGAATGGCTGGCGTTCTTGTCCGGGTAGTCGTGGCCCCATTGACCGTAGAGCCCTTTCGTGTCAAAGCCGTTTTCGAGAAGGATATTGTGGGTCGGGAAAGCCATGTGCGGGTCGACATTCCAGTCCTGCATTCCGTGGATGATGTAGACCGAGCCGTGATAGTTTGCGAGTGCCTTGTCGAGGAAACTCCGCTCCTCCCAATAGTCGCTTCCAAGCCAAGCCAGGTTGTCGCCAGAGAGGTACGCCCCGACACCCGCGTAGTACCCTTCAAGGTAACCTTCACAGGCATTTTCGGTGTCCTCCAAGTCACCGTCCAAGCCGAAGCTCCCGTACACTCCGTTGTGCATTATTGCTCCTCGCGCCTCCATGCTTCCGTTGCGCCACATGAGGTCGTGTACCCCGATTAGCCCCGACATCGGCACGATTGTTCTGAGGTGTTCCGAGCCCATTGCGGCAGCCTCCCAGGGTGTGCTCCCGTCATACGACTTGCCGATGATTCCTACCTTGCCGTTGCTCCAAGGCTGAGTTCCCAGCCACTCTACTGCGGCGTGGATTCCGCGCTGTTCGTCGTCGCCCATCAGGTCCATGCAGTGGTTTGACTCGCCGGTGCCGAAGACCGATACTTGCGCAACCCCGAAACCGTGGGGGACGAAGTTCTCGATGAGGAAGCGGCCGAGTCTGCTGGCCGGTGTCAGGGCGTCGTCGTCACCGTCGCCGTAGTAGGGTCCGATTTCAGAAATCACTGGAACTGCACAGGCGGTCTTGCCGTCTGCGGCGAGGGTTGAGTTGTCTGTGAGGGAATCCCAGTCGCACCCTTCGATGACCGGCAGCCAGAGTCCGAGGTGAACCTCAGCATCTCCGGTGACTCCAGCGCCACCATCAGCGGCGGTGATTGTGTTGACTTCGACATAGACCGAGCGGACCTCATCGACACCCCAAGAACCGTTCCAAGAGACTCGACTGAAGACATCGTCGATTCGGTATTCGAGGTCGCGGCGGTGCTCGACCGGTGGTAGCCAATGGTCGCCTGTGCCAGAGCCGTCGAGGTCATTGATGAGGGTGGAGGGAAACAGTGTGGCTAGCATCATCATCACGACGATGAAGCCCACCGTGGCGCCTAGGGCGCCATTGAGTTGCCTCCTCTCGATCTGCTCCCTCTCGTCGACGAGTTCCGCCTCCAGCACCTCGCCCATCGAATGCCGGTCGCCACCCTGCGATATGAGAACGACGGAAGTCGGCTTCCGAGGGGTTGATGGACGGCCTCCCACCAAGCGGTCACGATGGACGAGGCGACCCGCTCCCGACTGTTGCGCCTGCAGCGGATGGAGGCGACCGAGGCGGCGGTCTACCGAAGGCTTGCCTCCCGCCAAAAGAACGAGGCCAATCGGGCGATTCTCTCGGAGATTGCCGGCGACGAGGAGCGCCATGAGTCCATTCTTGCCGAGATGACTGGTGAGCAGGTCAAGCCGCAGTCGTGGAAGGTCACCTATCACAACCTGTTGGCCACCTTCCTAGGGCTGACCTTCGCAGTCAGACTGATGGAGAGGACTGAGCAGGATGCGGCATCTGAGTATAGGGCACTGGGTATGGACGAGTTGGCCGATGAGGAGGACGCTCACGAAGCGCGCCTCATCGGGATGCTGGAGGAGAAGCGTCTCGACTTTTCGGGCAGCATTGTCCTCGGCATGTCAGACGCGCTGATCGAAATGACCGGGGTGCTGGCGGGTCTCACCTTCGCCCTGCAGTCGATGAAGTTGGTAGCACTGGCAGGCCTTGTCACCGGAATAGCAGCATCGTTCAGCATGGGTGCCTCGGAGTTCCTCTCGAAGAAGGCGGAGGAAGAGGAGGGCTCGGCAAAGACTGCGGCGCTGTTCACTTGGGCAGCCTACCTTGCGACGGTCCTGCTACTGGTGTGTCCCTACCTGCTAATTTCAGCGGATGGTCCGTTGGTGTACGGGTTTGAGACACACATCCAAGCACTGTTCTGCACCTTCGTCATCGGTTTTGTGATAGTGGCCGTGTTCAACTACTACATCTCGGTCGTCGACGAGAAGTCGTTCAAGCACCGCTTCGTGGAGATGTCTGCCATCCTCATCGTCGTCAGCCTCATCTCGTTCGGCATCGGAGTGTTGTTGAGAGGCTGGCTCGGTGTTGAGGTCTGAGCGCCAACTCACTCAAGTGGCGGCTTCGATGATGTCCTCAGCGATTTCGTCGATTATGTGCCTGCCCCGGGGCCATGCCCAACCAACCACCAAGGCCACCAATCCCAGAGATGCCCATCCATAGGTCTCATCGAATTCTGCCGTCACTGCCGGGACCAGCGTGGCAGTGGCGAACATCAGAATCGAGACTGCCATGAGAGTGGCCCATGTCTGTCGGCTTCTACCGGGATTCAACTGGCTGCGCTTCTTTCTCAGTACGATGATGAATGGGGCTAAGCAGGCCAGAGCAGTTGGGGCCCGATGCCAGGCGTCATAGGATACCTCCATGAAATGCCCAGATGCCAGAAGAATGGCGGAGGAACCCATGGCGACTAGAACAGCTGGTGCAACATGTCGGCGGTACGCGAGTGCGAAGCAGAGGAGGGGGGCAATCATGAACTGGAAATCGAGCAACGTCTCCATGACCAGCACGACGACATTTTCCAGCGGTCCGAGACTCGAGAAGTTCCCTTTAGGCAGAAGCACCAACACCAGAGGCGGTAGAACACAGAGGAGAGCAAGGCTCCAAGACACCGGGTGGTGATGGATGTCCTGCTCAATCGAATCCTCGTCGAAGAACTCCTCGACGATGTCATTCAGGATGTACTTCGACATCAGTAACAACCCCGTTCAGGAACCGACCACGGTAGGATTCTCGTCCAGTTGTTCGAGTGCGTTCCACAGGTCCTTGTTGGACAGATAGCCGGCAAAACGACCCTTATCATCTCTGAGTAGTATGGCACTCGGGCGCTTGGTGGTGACTAGGCCCCAAGCCTGAGTGACATTTGCACTCCACTCGATGGTCTCTATGCTAGTGTTCATCACATCGGAGATGGTGGCCTTGTGGATATTCCCTTTCCATTTCTTGGGAGGGTTGGCGTACGCCCGATGAAAGTCGTAGAGGTATAGTGAACCGTGGAACTTGTCCGTTTCCTTGTCGTACACAAGCAACACATCGTCAGGCCGTTCAGCGAATTTCACAGCCACCTTCGGTAGAGACAGATTGCGGTCAACGACCTGATATTGATCGTGGTGACCTACATCCCGGAGTAGTGGTTCATCTTCCGCCATTCGAATCACATCCACACACCCATACGCGAGCGTCATGCCATGAGATGGGCTAGCCAATAAAGCGTTATCCAAGTGATTGTGTGATGTTCAATCAACTAAATTGACGCAAGTAATCAAGCAAGAAACCCTAAATCAATAACCACTCATCGTCTCATGAGGGAACGAAAATGACGGGCCCAACAGTTTCCTTATTGGAACTTAGGGATGAGTTCGCATTCGTTCGCAACGACGCCAATTACGCTGATGTTGCCAAAACTATCGCTTCAAGTTCCGTGAAGGTGGTGCTAGTACGTGGGAAGAAAAACAAGGGAGTCGCCGGCGCCATCTCTGAAACTCACTTTCTCAAGGTGTGCGCATCAGGAATCGACCCCGCCAGGACCTTCGCCAGAGACAAGATGCAGACCGACCTGCTCAGGTTGCGTGACGACACGCCTCTGGCGGATGCAATGGAAATCATCGAGGAAAGCGATCCCGATGCCGTAATCATACTGAATTCCGAGAACAAGTTCGTAGGCTATCTCAGTCCCGAGGACTTCAGAGAGATTCAGATTGCACATGAGCGATTAGGCGGCAAGAAGGGCTCGGGCCCTTCGTCACCACCTCCGGTCAAGGCTGATGTATCTCACTCCTTGGATCTGGGCGACGAGTTCTCCTTCGTGCGGAACGATGCCATGTTCGGCGACGCAGCCAAGGCACTGGCACCCAGCCATGTGAAGGTAATCTTGGTTCGTGCGAAGAAGGACAAGGGGATTGCTGGCGTTCTGACCGAACCCGAATTCCTGAAAGTGTGTGTCACGGGAATCAATCCGAACAAGACATTGGTCAGGAAGCACATGCTTACTGACATCCTTCGTATTCGCAGCGACACACCTCTTGAAGATGCGGCCAATATCATCGGAGAGAAGGACCCGGACGCCGTGTTGGTCCTTTCTGATGAGAACAAGTTCGTCGGCTATCTCAGCCCGGCCGACTACAATGCAGCTCTCGAGTTGCTCAAGAAGAAGAAGGCCGAGGTGTTCGATGTTCCATCCATCAAGCCCTCCCCAACAATGACTCCAGTACCTGCCGGCGGTGGCAGAAAATAGGAATGGTGAGAAGATGAATGAAAATGCAAGAAGACTGTTGATGACACTGATTGTCACTCTACTGATAGCAGGTATGGCATACACTCAACCGGCATTGGTTGAAGATGAGATGAATTCGCAACGGGAGTCAGACTCCAACGAAGTCACACCGGAACACATCGAGCTTTGGTCGGCTTCATCGACTGAAAATCCCCTAATACCCATGGAAGATTGCGTTCTTTCAGACATGGCCGTCGATTCAAGTGGCAACACCTATGTCACGGGTTCATTCAAGGAAAAAATCCAGTTTGGTGATACCATATTGAGCAACTCTGGTTATGCAATGTTCGTAGCTCAACTCCACTCCAATGGTACCTGGGGATGGGCGGTTCAGTCAACGGGCACCGATGTCAGGAGTCATGCACTGACCTTGGATCACACAGAACAGAGCCTCTTCGTAGTTGGTTCGGCAATTTTCAACAACACCTTCGGCCCACATCTCTTCGTTACGAACGAAACCTCGTTGTTCGTCACCAGCGTTTCCACACTTGATGGCACCTTCAATTACCTCAGAACCCCCGTCTATGGCAACAGTTCCGCGCAGTCAGTCATTGCAAGACCCGGCGGTGGTGCCTATGTCACGGGCACGCACTTCAACGATCTCCGTCTTCCAAACCTGTCGTTTGTGCCTCCCGCTATGTGGAAGGACACATTCGTCGCCTCCATTGACGGTGAGGGAAACTGGCTTTGGATTACCTCAACATCGTGTGATCAGCAAGCCGGCGCTTGCGTAGGTAATGAGGAGAGCACGTCCATGACCTTGGGGCCCAATGGTAACCTCCATGTTCTAGGGATGATTGATCAAGATACGATATTCGGAGAGAATTCCACCACTGACCCGGGGTTGTTAATATCTGGATTATCTGATGTGTTCATCTGGACGATTAATCCCACCGACGGGAGTTCAGTTGGTGTGGAGGGGTCAGTCGGTAATGGTAACGAGCAACCTACGACTATAATCTCGCTAGGTGAGAATCTGATTGTCTCTGGTAACTTCGGTGGTTCGATGCAATTGGGGAATATCAGTGCCGAGTCGGGTGTCGTGGTGACTCAGGGCTTGACATTGCCAGAGAATGCTGGTTTCGTGGCCTCGCTCTCCATCATGGAACAGCCACCTGTCTGGAATTGGGTTCGGACGGTCATGGGCGACGCTGACTCCGGTCCCAGCAGTAGTAGGTTCACTCTAATCAGTTGGCTGATATTTCCACATCAGATTACTGACATTGTCGCCGGTCCAGACGGCACCATCCAAGTAGCGGGAGAATATTGGAAGCCAGCCGTCTTGGATTCGCTGTATCTACCCCCCACTCAATCATCTCCAAGGCTCGATGCATTTGTGGCGCAACTTTCCAGCCAAGGTGATTGGTTGAATCTTTTGACCGTCGGTGGGGCGGGCCAAGAAGGGATGACTAGGGTAGCTTTGGGGACCAATTCTCAGATTAGTGTTGCCTTTGACGCTGACTCGTCAGTAGTCACATTTGCAGACAACACCCACAATCCTCTCGACCGCTCAGTCATTGTCGGTCATTTCGAATGGGATCGTGACGCTGATGGTGTTGGTGACGCTGATGATGTGTGTGAGGGGCATGACGATTCGGTCGACATCGATAATGATGGGACCCCAGACGGATGCGACGATATCATTGATTCCGATGACGATGAGGTATCAGACTCAGAAGATGCATGTCCAGGATTCGATGACAACGATGATTTTGATGGTGATGGCCAGCCAGATGGCTGCGATTCCGACGACGACAATGACAATGTTGCGGATGGGCCGGATTTGTGCCTTGGTCCTCAGGAGGACTTCGATGGCTACAACGACAGTGATGGCTGCCCAGATCCAGACAACGATGGTGACTTTGTGAACGACACCGACGATTCGTGCCCAAATGTCCACGGCACCGAAGGGGGCAATTCTGACAACAACAGTGACGGTTGCCCCGATGTCTGCGATGGCGTATGCAGCGATGGCGAGATTATAGCGCCATCAGGAAGCGGTAGCGGGGGAGCCATCGGGGATTGCGATCTTGCTAACAACACGAACTGCGCAGAGGAGTTTGCGATTGGTGGTGGGATTGGAGTTGGTGTGATTGGTGGCTCAATCATCACCCGAATACTCAGGCCAGGAACCGGCAAGGGCAAGGGCGGCTCCAAATTCGACATAGGTAGAGTGGGTGATGCCAAGGACGCATACGACTTCATTGCTAAGAAAAAGCCAGACAAGAAGGTGAAGGCCACAGGTGGCTCGGACCACTACTTCAAACCGGGAGTTGAACGCCAAGAAGCGATGTCAACCGCCGCCGACACCGCACTTGATGACTATGTAGAAGACTAGGCATGATTGTCAGGTCAGGAATTGAGAGCCTTCGCCAGTCGGTGGCGGCTCACGAATCTTGCGTAGGAAGA
>CAZPJQ010000016.1:6687-17576 GCA_964586945.1 uncultured Candidatus Poseidoniales archaeon | reverse complement strand
CTCCGCCCTCGCATGAATTCAGGGCGACCAGATGACCGCTCAATTGGTGACTGTAATAGTTCGTGAGGCGGGCGGAATGGGGGCTGAGCCCTTGGTCATGTACTGGTCATTCCGGAGACACGGAGTCGAGTTGCTAGGAATGCACGGCAGCTCCGAACTTGTGCTTGCCACCCATTCCGGTGAGGATTGGATGTACTCAAGTCGTATTGATTTCGTAGTCGAATACGATGTACTGCGGCCCGGTGACGAGTTTGTGGTCTGGGTCGAGGGGAGCGACTTGGCAGGCCACTCGCTTGTAGGTCATGGTAGCGTAGTGGAACCACGAATGCCCCTCCTGAGAGTCATCTACTTCCATCCGGTGTTGAGTGATATCTCAGTTGAGCCCGATGCGCCCATGGTGGAAGAGTCGATTCTCGTCGAGGGGCGAGTGACTAACAACGGTACTTCAATGGGCGAGGTGAAGATTGGCCTGTGGGCCCTGCAGAAGAGTGGTGGAAGGCTTGAACTCAACAGTACCACTATCACATTACTACCCCAGCAGCACCAACTGTTCGCATTCGAGTTGGAAGCATGGAAAACCGGCGATCTGCAACTCTATATCGCGCTTGACGATGACATGGAAAACCTAACCAGCGTGCCTGTTGACCGAGTCCGTTCTCCTACAAACACAGAGGCGTTCCTCGCATCCCTCTCCTCCGCAAGCGCACTCGGGTTGTTACTGCTGATCCTGGCTATGCTGACCATGGGGGTTCTGCTATGGCGGCGTGAGGACGAGGATTGGTTCGATGATGATGAGGAGTACGATGATTCCGAACTGTCAGAAGAGGGGGACGAAGACGATGACGATGAGAGGGCAGCAGATGAACTGACGCGCGAAGCGCTCGACAAAGACCCGCCCCCTCCACCTTGGGCTCCTGATGAGTGGCCCGAGGGTGCTGGCCCACCTCCTGAAATTCTCACGGAGAGTCTCTCCGTTGATGAGGAAGAGTGACAAACTGAAGCGGCCACCGATGGACATCGCAGGGGTACCCGAGTGGTCAAAGGGGGTGGACTCAAGATCCACTGCTTAGTGCTTCGCAGGTTCGAATCCTGCCCCCTGCATCACAATCGGCGCATTTGAAACCAGATTCTATTTCCCATATCCGACATTCAATTGAAAAGTTGATTTTCCAATTAGATTTCCCCCCCCCTTTTCATGGGGTTGACTCAGCAATTTTCCAACTTGACTGTAATATGCCATCGACAGTCATGTTCAAACAGGAGTTGTGACAGGTTCGCCCTATGGGGCGAAGGCAGGAGGAGCCGGAGGGTTTCATCTATCTCGATGAGCCCGAGCCCGAATCACCCCCAGAACCAGAACCCGAGCAGGTTGAGGGGGCAGCCGACCAAGCCTTGGAGGAAGAGGAGACGGACGAACTCTCACCGGTTGAGAGTGAAATCCGCCGGATGGTGGGGAAAGAACCCCCATCGGAGGCTGAGGAGCCGACATCCCTCTCTCTCGCTACCGATGGAGTCCACGACTTCGAGTGGCCGCTAAAGGGGATGGATTGTCCCGACTGCGCGATGAAAGCGACCAACGCCACTCGTAAAATTCTAGGCGTAGTCCATTGCAACATCAACCCAGCCGACGGCATCGTCCGAGTATCAGTCGATTTGGGGCAGACTGAATTGTCGAAGGCTAATCGAGTTCTCTCCAGCATGGGTCACGAACCCGATGTCACCTGGGTCAAATTACGAGGCGTCACATTGGATGGATTGCGTGAGAGACATGCATCCGACCGGCCAGCAATCCGCCGACTCCTATTGTCGGCTCCCGGTGTCCTAGATGTTCGATTTGAGGAGAGTGAACTTATCATTCAACGGCCACTATCATTTCTACCGCATACACGGATTGAGCACGAGAGTTCTTTGGAGCGCATGACCGGTTTGTTACCGAGCGCAGTTCCTGTTTCCCGACGGGGAATTTCGACTTCCCAGCAGCGTTTGATCGGTGCCTCCATCGCTCTTCTCGTCCTACCTATTGTCATCATCATGAACATGCTGTCAGCACCCCCATTAGTCGTTGGACTGGTCGGTATCGCGGGAACCGCAGCAGGAGGCTACCGAATGTTCGTAGAGGCTGTCGCAAGCATCCGAAATACTGTTCTCGGCTTCCAAGTTCTAACCTCTCTTGCAGTCGCCGGCGCTGCCATTCTAGGTCATTGGCCCGAGGCTTTGATGGTCGTGCTCCTAGAGTCTGTGAGCGGTCATTTGGAGTCCTCCGCGCTCGTGCGCGCCCGAGAGGCGATGCAGGGTGGTCTAGACCGCCTCCCCCGAACCGCCCGGGTATTACCCACAGGTGACGGCATCCCCATCAGCAACATGTCCTCCACCACCTTCAGTACAGGAATTACTCCGATGACTTCCCTCGAGCCGGGTCGTCCCGAGCCTGAGGAGCTTCCAATCGATCTTGTCAACTTAGGTGATTTTGTAGAGGTGAGAAGTGGGGAATTGATTCCAGTTGATGGAATCATCGTCGAAGGTGCTGGCCAAATTGACCGTGCTCCCATGACCGGTGAGAGCATCCCAATCCGATTACAGGTCGGCGATGAGGTGGAAGCAGGATTGGTTCTGCTGCGCGGCCCTGTAGTAATTGAGACCACAGCAGTAGGCGAGGACACTCGACTCTCCGCTCTGATTGATCGGGTTCACACCTTCCGTGACGAAGCACCTCGCCTTCAGTCGATGGTGATGTTGTTCACCAAACTCTGGGTTCCGACGGTCATCATCGGTGGTGCGGTCATCGCCTTGCTCACTCAGGATGTTTACACCATGCTCCTGCTGTGGGTTGTCGCCTGCCCTTGCGCCCTGCTTATCGCAGCTCCAGTTCCACACGCGAACGCACTCGCCAATGCTGCCCATCACGGGATGATAGCTCGTGGTGGAGATGTTCTCGAACGGGCAGCCCGAATCGATATCGCCCTGCTCGACAAGACTGGAACCTTGACCTGTGGGCGCCCCCGTTTGGAGGAAATCACCCTCGCCTCCGGGGTTGAACGGCGCCGCGCCCTGCGGCTCGCCGCCGGATTAGAAAAGCGTAGCAATCACCCATACGCAGCCACTATCATGGGTGTGGCGAAGCGAGAGGAACTCGTCGCAATGGAGGTCAAGGACCTCGCAGATGAGATTGCAGGCGTCAGTGGCACTGTGGGCGAGAACAAGGTCTGCTTCGGGCGGGACGATTGGCTGACCGATGAAGGAATCAACTTCTCCAACAAGATTCGTGACGCTGCTGAAGATGCTCGCGCACGCGGCCTTGGCCTCTCTGTGTTGAGTGAGGCGGGCGAGGCGATTGCACTGTTCACCTTCGACCATGACGACCTCCGTGAAGGTGCTGACGCCCTCATCCTCGAATTGGAGGACCTTGGCGTGACGGTTGAGCTACTCTCTGGCGATGCTCAACCTGCCGTAGAGTCACTCGGCAAGCGGCTTGGCCTCCCTGCCACCGCTTGCCGAGGTGAGATTGACCCCGAAGGGAAGGCGATTTGGGTGCGGCGTCGTAGTCAGGCGCGCTGCACATTGATGGCGGGTGACGGCTTCAACGACGCCGCTGCCCTCGCCGCCGCCGATGTCGGAGTCGCCGTCGGCTCGGGCGAGCAGGTCAATCTCGAGGCGGCTGATGTTCTGATTCCGAGCGACAACCCCCGTATGCTCGCCCGTCTCATCCGCCTCTCCCGTCGCACCCGCATGATAGTGCAGGTGAACCTCGCAATCTCGCTGCTGGTAACCGCCATTCTAGTCATCTCGGTTTTGGATGGTTGGCACTCAAGTCTGGCGCTCGGTGTGTTCGTCCACGAGGCGAGTGCCATCGCTGTCCTCATCAACAGCATCTGGCTTGCCGATGAAGGTATGAGCCGCCTCGGAATGCTCGGTGGACTGTTCCAGCAATTGGGCAAGGACATGTGGTCGGCGTGGGAGGCCCTTAGAGTGATGGCCATGCCAGTCGTGAGCCGAAGTTGAGACGGAGGGTGAGTTAGGGCAATCCTTGATAGTGGAGAGCACCGAGTTCAACTCATACGGGGAGAGCAACATGAGCAAGATTCGTGGAGATCCTCGACTTGTCGCATTGGCCCACGACACGAGAATCGCAATCGTTGAGGCGCTTCAAACTGCTGACGAAATGTCAACGGTTCAGATTCAGAAGACGACCGACGTCACCCGTTACCACCTCTACCACCACCTACAGCAACTGGAGAAGGCGAGCATCGTTGAGAACCATCGCGACCAAGGCCGCGCTCGCTGGTGGCGCCTCACCGTCCCCATCGACCTATCCTCCGCCGATTCATCCACTGGCCCCGAACTCTCTGGGCTTCCCGATGAAGTCGCGAACTTGATTCGTCGAGGGGCTGATGTTCACTGGATAGAGATTCCAGCAACTGCCAGTGACGCAGTTGCAGCAAAGAAGATGCTGGAGGATTCAGCCGAGGAGTGGGGGGTCGACCTAGCTCTGCCCTTCACATTCATGCCCGGCGGAATTTTGGTTGTGGGTAGAACCCGAAACTGAGGTGCTTCCGTGGGTGGTGACGAAAACCAGGCTGTTGAGTCGAGCGTTGCACTACCGCTCGTCAACTGTCCCAACTGCGAAGGGCTCCTTCCGTTGGGGCTCGGAGAGAAGACCTGTGAGTTATGTGATGCGGTCGTCAAGGTCAGTCACGATGCTACAGTCAATAGTTGGCTAGAGGAGAAGGTAGCCTGTCCCGCCTGCTCAAAGGTGTTGGTGGTCGGAGTGGACAAGCGACCTGCTAAGGTGCAGTGCAGTTCCTGTTTAGTTCAGTTTTCCGTCAATCCAAAGGTTGTCAAGGTAGAACTTGGTTGTCCCGCCTGTGAGCGGCGCCTCAGACTCAAGCCACGCCCCGGCTCCCGGGAGGTCACCTGCCCGGCCTGCGAAGAACCGTTCAAGGTCACCTTCTGAGTCCCCTCCCTCCGAACAATGGGAGCAGAGTCGAGCCACCGAAGAAGGACACCCCTCGAGTCTTTCCGAATTGCATGTTTCACCACCCGTACAGGCGGATAATGGTACGAATACCGGCCCCTCAGGGCATAATGTAACCCTCCGCACTCAAATAGGAAGAGTATCGCACCTTCCATCCGGGAGGAATCACCTCCCAGGGGATGGGACCCTGACTGAAACTGAAGCGAAGCTCTCCGATTTGAAGAAACAAGTCGTCGGGGGAGACCATGATTCGCTCGCTAAGTTGCGCAGCGATGTGACTGGTGCTGGAGCCCCATCTGCAGAGCGAGCAACTCAGATTTCTAGCAACCTGCGCAGTGAGGAAGCACTACGCACTAGGCTCAGCCGTGAACGCCGCCTTCGACTCAAGGATCAGGCAGAGCGTCTGTCTGGTGCCACCGGAGCGATGACCCGCGCCACTCAGTTGGAGCATGACGATGCTCTTGAAAAGTTGGAGTCAGAGATGCGTCAGGAGATGGAATCTGAACTAGCCCGTCTTGAGAAGAATGCGCTTGAGCGTGAAGAGGAAATCCTACGTGAAGAACTCGACATGCGGATGGAGCGCGAGGAACTTGCGCTGCGCGAACAACTCGATGTCGAGCGAGAGCGCCGCCTCTCCACTCGCCGCGAACAGATCCAGGAACAACTCTCTTCTGAGATGGATGCGGAATTCCAGCGTCGAAGAGCATTCCTTCAGGAGAAGTTGGAAATCGAGGCTAATCAGGCTACGCAAGAGCAGGTTAGGGAACTTGAATCAACTCTCAAGGAGGAGATGGAATCTCAACTGACAGTTGAGGGCAACCTTCAGGCGGAGCTCATCGACGAAGAGCAGAGAGCTCACCTCGCCGAGCGCGAAATCCAACTCAGAGATGGCATCCGCCGCCGCCTCGAACAACAACTACGCAGCCGCCTGCGCTCACGCGAGGCGCGCCTCCGCACGGAGTACGAACGGCGAGCCCACCGAATGGAGGAGGAGATCGCCAAAGACCTGCAGGAGGAATTGGAGGAACGCCTCACCTCGGAGACCGGGCAACTGGAGGACCGGATGCAGCAGGACCTTGAGTTGGCAATCGCCCGCAAGCGTGACGAGGTGCGAGTGTCGATTCTCCACGAGTTGGAGCAGCAGTATGGCGAGCGTCTCTCCGAACGCAAGCAGCGCCTTCGCGAGCGCTACGACCTCACATTCAGCCATTCCATCGATGAGATTGAGCACGCTCTCAACTTGGAGTTGGAAGACGAACTTCAGAACCGGATGGCTGACGAGTTCGACTCCTATCAGCGCGGCCGAGAATCAGAGATATCTAGCCGTCTGAGCCGGTTCCGACACGACAGGGAGATTGAACTCCGCACTCAACTCGGAGATTCATTTGAGGCGCGGAAGCAGGAGTGGATTGACCAACTTGAACAGGAGTTCCGCTCTAAGGAGTCCGCAGTCCAGCGTCAAATCATGGCGGAGGTCGATGCCAGAGTCCGAAATGAGAAGATATCTCACGAGACCGCACTCGACCTGCTCAAGCAGGAGACTGCAATGGAACTTGAGGTCGAGATGGAATCCCGACTCAGGGAATTCCGTGGCCGCAAGGAGCAGGAAGTCACCGACCAACTTGAGCGCCAACTGGCGAAGCGGGAAGAAATCATGCGCAACAAGGCGCTCATTGATGTTCGTCGCCGGGAGTCAGAAATCCGCGCAGAAATCGAGGCGCAACTCGCTGTCAAGCGAGCCGAGATTCGCGAGCGCCTCTCAACTCTTGAGCAACGCTCTGAGGAATTCAAGGTGGTTGCGGAAGATAAGATTCGCACCCAGCTCCAGCGCAGCCTTGTCTCAGATGAAGACATCGAGGAGGAGGTTCGCCTCAAACAGATGGAAGAAGAGGTCGAAGATCTTGAGACCACCGATGGAGTACTTGCCCGGCGTGAGAGGTGGATGGGCGCACTGAAGGGTGCCTCAGGTCAAGTCGCACCTAGTGCAGCAGAGGCGCTTGGTGGCGGCCTCGGAGGCCCGCTTCTCGGCCAACCAAAATCCACGCCACTCGGTGAGCAGCCATCTCCCGAATTGGGCGGCGCCGCAGCCGGAGGCCGACTCGCACCGGCACGAGCACCAATAGGTGAACAGCCAGCCGCACCGACTCTAAGTGATTCACCACTGAAGCCGGCGGGAACACAAACCGGCTCATTAACTCCAGTCCGTCCTCCCATCAGGGTGCCTGAGGAGGAGAAAGCAGCCCGCCGACTAGGAGATGCGTTTGATGTGGAAACAGAACCAGAACCGCAGGATGATTCTCGAGTTCGCAAACTCTCGGATGCTGCCGACCAGTTCCCCGCTACTTCTCCCTCAACAGACGAGGCCACTTCATTCGGAGCCGCAGGAGCTGCGCCACAACCAACCGCTGAGGGCTTCGGAATATCCCGCCCCCGGTCTGAAGGGGCAGAGGAAATCGCGCAACGGCGTGGACCTCCTGGTGGAGGGCGACTAGTCAGGGACAGCGAAGAAGAGGGCGGACAGTCCCGCGGCCCACCCGGTGGCGGCCGCTTGGTAAGAGATGGCCCAAGACCTGAGGTCGGAGGACCGCCACAGCGAGATAGCCTGTTTGAACCGTCGGAAATCCTCCAACCAGTCAAGCGACCTGTCTTGCAGCCAAAACCCCAGGCTCCAGCGACACTCAGTCCCGTCAGCGAACAGCGCAAGGTTCTGATTCCCACTTTCGATGAGGAGAAGGCGATTCTACGACCAGCGACTACAACCCTCACTCCGGTCAAGACCGAGTCGGACGAAGAAGAGTGATTCTTCACTTCTCTCCGAATATACCGCTTGAGCGAGCCGACGCGGCATTGAAAGGTGAATGGCTCTTCTAAGAGCCATGCGTCGCTGCCTCGGATTGTCAGTTCTCCTCTTGGTGGCGTTGCTTGTGCCACTCCTCGCTCTTCCTAGTGCATCTGCCTCAGAATTGGCAAATGCGGGGACCAAAACGACCTTTGACGACTCTACCATAGGTTGGTTTCAGACCTACGACGGCTCGATTGCAGTCATCAATGTGACTGGGAACATAACCGTATTTGATTGGAATGACGGCGAACGACAAGATCAGTGGAGCGTATATCTGAACGATGACGATGGCGGCACAACCGTCATCTGTGCCGCCATCGACAACCTTCAGCATCGTCTTGCAATAGGTACAACCAATGGCGTCGAAGTAATCTCCACTGAATATCATAACGTGCTCTATTCCATCAACACAGGCGAGGCTACCGACTCTCTCGCGTGGGATGGTGACGGTGATTTGTGGGTCGGCTTGTCAAATTCGAATCAGGCGGTGGAGTACAGCGACACCGAACCAACAGGTACCGTGACAATATCTCACTTGAGTGAGGTGAGCGCAATTCTTGGTCTACCCGGAGGAGGCGTGGTCACGACAGGAAAGGACCTGATCATCAGAGTGAATCACCCGAACGGCAGCCAAAACCGAGCCCTGATGGATATCACCTCTGCGGTGACCAACCTCGCTTTGGTCGACAATGGTCAAACCATGTTGGCGATGACCGAGTCGGGGAAGGTCTTCGTCTATTCCACGGCGAATTGGACTCTGGAAGATGAGGTCACACTTTCTTCAGAAGGAATGATTCACTCGATGGCGGTTCTTTCCGATGGCCGAATTGCGATGGGGACACACAATGGCCACCTCCACATAATTAATGGGACAGGCTACTCAGAAATCGATCACTTTTCAAATATTGGAAATATTGTCGGTATCCACGAGGTCGGACCCAACTCCTTCCTCGTTCTAGCCTCATTCATAGGCTCCTCACAGGTAATTCTCTTCGATGTCGATACTGATGGCGACGGCGTCGTTGACACGGATGACTCATTTCCCACCGACTCCACTCAGCAGGTCGATGCAGATGGCGACGGCTACGGTGACAATCAACTTGGCAACAATCCGGATGTGTGGCCAGCTGACCCATCGCAATGGGCTGACAGTGATGGAGATGGCCGAGGAGACAATGCGGATGGCACAAACGGCGACCAATTCCCTAACAATGCGGACCAACACACAGACAGTGACGGAGACGGCTACGGAGACAACTCGCTAGGCCTCAATGGGGACTTCTTCCCGAATGATCCTTCTCAGTGGTTCGACTCTGATGGGGACGGTCTAGGAGACAATCTGGAAGGAACCAATCCCGATGACTGTCCCAATTCACCCGGAGATTCTCATATCGATAGGAATGGCTGTCCTGATTCGGACGATGATGGATACAGCGATGCAACTGAGGATTTTCCCGCTTGTTCCGCCCTCGCACCTAACGGCGCAGACAGGTACCCGATCGACCCAACCCAATGGTGCGACACAGACCAAGACAACTACGGTGACAATCTGACTGGGAACAAGCCGGACTGGTGTCCTGCGGAATGGGGCAACAGCACCCGTGGCATCTACTTCGACACTGGTGAGAATCGCTATGTTACGGTGCAGCGCTTCGGCTGCCCCGACCGAGATGGCGATGGCTACGAGGACTCTGGCGAGCACGACGGACTGACCGACTGGTCGACCGACCCGAATGAGTGGGTGGACAGTGACAGGGATGGCGTGGGTGACAACTCGGATTGGGACGACCTAGACCCCACTGTGGCTACCGAGGAGGAATACTGTGCGAAGCATCCCGACGACTACGCGGTCTGTTCCAATGTCTATGTTCCAACCAATGTAACAGAAGATCCGGAAGAGGAGCTTGACCCCTCAGAGAAGCGTAACCAACTCATGAAGGAGTTCTTGATTTATGGTGGCGGAATCGGTGTAGGGCTGATTGCAGCCATCCTCATTCTCTGGGGTTTGATTGGCCTGATTCGCACGACCATGGCAAAGCGCTCACCCGATGCTCAGTACAGCCATCAAGACGCCACCAAGGAGTTGCAGGCAGATGAAGAGGGCGAGGAATTCTCCACACGCGGAGGAATCACTCAAGAGAAGGGGTGGGAAGGCGAGGCGTTGGGAGACGGAATCACCGAGGATCAACTCTGGGACATGGCTGATGAACTCGACGATGAGCAACCATCTGTAGCACCCGATGCTAGCGACTTTGACGACGATGATACTACTTCCGAGCCACCAAGTGAGCCACCGGAGGAGGATGAGACCGAGACCGAGGCCGAGGCCGAGTCTGAGGTGGAGCCAGAGCCAGAGCCAGAGCCAGAGCCAGAGCCAGAGCCAGAGCCAACACCTACACCGGAACCGGCCTCAACATCCGACGAACTACCCGCAGGTGCCCCCCCAATTCCCGATGGTGGACTTCCAGCAGGCTGGACGATGGAGCAGTGGGTCTACTACGGACAACAGTGGTGGGACGCTAAGGACAAAGAGTGATGCTGTGCGCCTAATGGAAGGCGACAGGTAGCGACGCTCTCAACTCACCGAGCTGCTGACCAGAGATTGCACCATCTCCACCGGACTGGCTGTTCATCACCAACCACAGCAGATTGTTCCATGTCTTCGAAGTGGCGTGTAATTCGACGACATTGCAGGCTGCGAGTTGCAGCAGGACCTGTTCATCTGACCCTTCATCGAAGAGGCCTCGAACCAATTGACCAACATCAATCCAGTAGGCCGGGGCCTGTCCCTTCACGTCTATCACTCCTTGAAAGGGGAAAGTCCCAATTTCTGGACCAATGCATCCACATCGACTCCACCAAGGCCGCTGAGAGCAGATTGCAGCGCATCTGAATCCTTCTTGATCTGGCTTAGTCGGTGTTCCTTCAGCAGGTGAAGAATCAAGTCGTCAACCGACTTGTAATTCCCCAATGCTCTCATCGAGTTCAACTGTCTGCGCACCTCAAAACTCACACTGACCGAAGTCATATCTGGAGATCCCATCACTTCACCTTGGTTCGGTTTCTGTCACCCGG
>CAZPJQ010000016.1:5458-6667 GCA_964586945.1 uncultured Candidatus Poseidoniales archaeon | reverse complement strand
TTTATAGGTCCATACATATCCGTATTCAACTGCTTGAGCGGTTCGGATTCTTGAGAAGTACGACCGGGGCGCCGTCGAGAGGCGCTTCAGCGATGGAGATGATTCTTGGTATCATGGTGGCGAAGGTGTGCTCAGCGAAGTGTTTGCGAACTTCTGAGGAAACGGTGTTGCACAGCCTGGTCTTCTGGTACATCGTCAAGGCGATGCCGAACAACTTGAGATGCGGATTGATTCGCTTCTGGATCAATTTGATTGAGTTCATCAGTTGACTCATCCCTTCAAGCGCGTAGTACTCGGTCTGCACCGGAATCAGCACCCAGTTTGCCGCGGTAAGGGCGTTGATGGTGAGAAGCCCGAGACTTGGTGGTGTGTCAATGATGATGTAGTCGAATTCCTCGATTGCCCCAGCGAGACCCTCCTTGAGCCGGGTTTCTCTACCGATTCTGGTGGCCAGTTCTATCTCCGCTCCGGAGAGTTGGATGTTGGACGGCAGAAGCCAGAGATTCTCCACTTTCAGCCGCTTCGGATATCGTTTCTTGTCCATGTTCTGACTCTTCCAAGTCTGTCTCATGTGGTCGGTGATGATTTCCGGTGACATCAGATATTCTTCCAGAACAGGCAAATCTTCGCCGAGGTCATTCATCAGCAGGTCGTAGACCGTTCTGTCGAGCGTACTCTTGTTGATTCCGAATGAGGTCGATGCGCTTCCCTGCGGGTCGAGGTCGACGAGTAGGACTTTTGAGGGGGCGATTCCATTCTTCGGGTCTCCCTCTGCCAGTGCGGTCGCGACATTCACCGCGGTGGTTGTTTTCGCGCAACCGCCCTTCTGGTTGGTACACGCAATTACCATCTTGTACGGGTCCACGACGCTTCCTCCTCGGTGCTTCGGACAGCCCTATGCTTTCAACCTTAATCACTCACGCGTTACCCTGTGTCTTCAAACACTAAGACACACGGCTCTACCGACCTACAGTCGCGGACGGTTCATGCGGGCTGGATGACTGGTACCGGCACTTCAGAGAGAATCTTCCTGGTGATGTGCATTCCAGTAATTCCACGAATCTTGGCCTCGGGCTTGAGGATGATTCTGTGGCTGAGGATTTGCAGGGCAATGCCCTTGATGTCGTCAGGGATCACATAGTCGCGGCCATCGACTGCGGCAGCGGCCCTGGATGACTTGAACAGGTTCTGACTGCCACGGGGGCTTGA
>CAZPJQ010000016.1:0-5448 GCA_964586945.1 uncultured Candidatus Poseidoniales archaeon | reverse complement strand
GCTGGACGAGTTCGACGATGTAGGAGAGAATCGCGGGGTCGATGTGGACAGTCTCAAGCGCCTTCTGCATAGCGACCACTTTCTTTGGTGAGGTGATCTGCTGAACATCATGCTCATCCTTTCCTCTCAACTTTCTGCGAGCGAGAATCGCCTTTTCCTCGGCGCGGTCTGGATAGCCCATTGACATCTTCATCATGAAGCGGTCGAGTTGCGCCTCGGGCAGCGGGTAGGTTCCCTCCTGCTCGATGGGGTTCTGGGTCGCTAGGACCACGAACGGAGCAGGTAGCTTGTGGGTGATGCCCTCGATGGTCACCTGCTTCTCCTCCATCGCCTCGAGCAGAGCGGCCTGAGTCTTTGGCGGAGCACGGTTAATTTCGTCAGCGAGTAGGATGTTGGAGAAGAGTGGACCGGGTCGGAGTTTGAATTCGCCTACCTTTTGGTCGAACATGTATGTCCCCATGATGTCCGAGGGGAGCAGGTCAGGGGTGAACTGTACACGCTTGAACTTGCAACCGAGAGCCCGAGCGAAGGTGTTGGCGAGCAGAGTCTTTGCCAGTCCCGGGAAATCCTCCAAGAGCATATTCCCGTTTGAAAGAACTCCAATAGTCACTCTTCGCAGGTTCTCCTGCTTGCCGATGATGACCTTTGCAACCTCATTCATGAGGCCATTGGAAATGGCGCTGACCGTTGCGATGAGGTCCTTTGTGCGACCATCTCCTCCCATTGCCTGCACAGTATCCACTTCCGTATGAGTTTCGACCCACCCGAATCGTACTAAAGCATTCGGTATTCATTAGTCACTCTTGAATCGCGGTTCAGCGACCCCAAAAGTGGTCATCCTTGCGGTGAATTGCTATCAGTTCTTCAAGAATTTCCTGCTCCGCAGATGTCAAATCAACCTTTTTCAATTTCCTCGCGTGCGATGCAGGTATGTCTACCAGGAGAACATCTTCTTCATCGACCCCTCTGCCGATGATAGCCCCCTCGATTGCAATTGCCAGTTCGTCTCCCTGCTTAGCTTCTGATAGTTTGTGGTCACCATCGCGAATCGACTTCACTCGGCCAACCCTCGTCCCGTCGGGTTGAAGCAGTCGCTGACCTACCATGATTCGGCCGCCAAGTACACGGACGCCGACCACTGCCGGGCCAGAGCGTCGAAAGACATGGTCAGCGAGTAGGAGGATCCGTCCTGGATGGACCACCACCTCCCGTTCCGCCTCGGACAACTCCTGCTTTGTGGTCTCAATCCACTTCTGGTACTCCTCGAGCACATGGTAGATGATGTTAGAACCAATGTGAGTCACTTCACAGTCATCAGAGTCCAACTCAGCCTGTGCCTCAGCGAGGACAGTGGAGCTGAAGGTGAGGATGACCCTCTCAAAGGGGTCGGAGGAGGTCTCAGCCGAGCGAATGTCTCGGCGCGAGATTGGCCCGATGTTCGCAGCGCGAATCTGTATTCCAAGCGGCTTTCCGTCTGAGTCCTCCATTTGCCGAAGTTCGAAGGCAAGCGCCTCCAGTCCACCTAGGGTGTCGGACTTGATGGCAATCCCCTCCTCGTCGAGTTCGATGGAGATTTCACACTCCTCTGCAGTCAGAGCGAGGATTGCTTCTCGCGAACCCTCATCGGAAATGGCTCGCAGCGTAGTGCCTGCCAACACACTGTCAAGTTCGGGCGCGCTGATCTTCAGGCCGGCTGCCGCAGTCACGCTTTCAACCGAATCCCAGCGGTCACCCGCATCCCGCATCTCCGACATCCCTCGCGGGGAGAACATCCCCTTGACGCGAGTCACTTGAGGGCCCTCAGGTGTGGCGATTGCGAATTCGTCGCCCTTAGAGAGGGTGCCCCTGTGGAGAATAACATCCAGGGTTTTCCCAAGGCCCCTCTCCTCCTTCATCTCCAAGACGGTGGCCTCCGCCGTCCCCTCAACATCCTCCAACTGTTCAGCAAGGTATCTTTCTGCTAATCCGATGGTGACAGCCAAGAGGTCCTGAATCCCCTCTCCCGCCCTAGCGGAGCAGGGGACGCGAGCGATGTTTTGGGTGAAGTCGGTGATTTGGTCATATCGCTCGATGTTGAAACCGTGCCCACTGAATTCCCCGACCATTTGCCAGTAACGCTGGTCGAAAAGAGCCATCACGTCGTCCGTCTGCTTGCGCATCGATACGGCCATCGCCCGGCCTGGCTTAGACTGCCAGCCATACAGCCGGTCGACCTTGTTGCAAGCGATTACGAAAGGCGTCTTTGCCTGTCGGAGAATCCGCATCGACTCCAAGGTCTGAGGTTTGCAACCGTCCATGATGTCAATCACTAGAATGGCGATGTCTGCGAGTGACCCCCCACGGGCCCGAAGGGTGGAGAATGAGTGGTGACCAGGAGTGTCGATGAAGAGGAGGCCCGGCGAGTTGAATTCCTTGCCACCCATGAGGGGAGCGCACATCTCATTGAGAATGTCAGCCGGGACTTCCGTCGCCCCGATGTGTTGTGTGATTCCACCAGCTTCGCGGTCCATCACCGAGGATTGCCTTTCTCTTCCGAGGGAGCGAATGTGGTCGAGGATGCTGGTCTTTCCGTGGTCAACATGACCGAGCACCGCGACTATCGGTTGTCGACGAGAACTCATTCATGTCACCTGCCCCTTTTGATTTTGATATTCAACAATGTTCACTCATAGACCCAACTCTCATCGAGGCGGGTCCAATCCTCCACGCCGTCCGGGAACCAGAGTCCAAGTTCAAACTCCGCAGTCTCCTCAGCGTCACTGCCGTGAATGATGTTGTGGCCGATGTCCATCGCGTAGTCGCCGCGGATGGTGCCCGGCGCCGCTTTGCGGCCGTCGGTTGGGCCGATGATGTTGCGAGCGACCGAAATCGCATCGACGCCAGTCCACGCCATCGCAACTACCGGGCCGGAAGTGATGAATCGAATCAGGCCGGGGTAGAACGGGCGCTCGCTGTGAACCTCGTAGTGCGCTTCAGCCAATTCCCGACTTGGGGTCAGTTGTCTGAGCCCAACTAATCGGAGTCCTTTCTGCTCAAATCTGCCGATGATCTCGCCAACCAGACCGCGCTGCACACCGTCGGGCTTCACCATCACGAATGTCGTCTGCATGTTAACCACTTGGGCCGGCCGTGAGGCCCTCCCTGTTTAAGCCGAACGGAGCCCGTGAAGGCCCGAGTTTCACTGAATGCCGCCCTTGACATAGTGGCGAGTCCACTTCACCTTGCGTGGATTGCGCTTGAGTTTCAACGAGTTCTTGCGAGCCTTGCTGCTCTTGAACCAGAGGACAGTCCCGTCACGCCTGACGAACATCATGCCGGTGCCAGGCTCGATTTCCTCGCCAGAGAAGGTGCACACTCTTCGCTCGGGCATGTCATCGGCCTCCCAGCTTGCGTGCTTCACGGCCGGTGTCCTTGAGCATCAGAATGTCCCCGACTCGAATTGGTCCGAGTACATTGCGGGTGATGATTCGACCGATGTCGCGGGGGTTGGGTGCGTCGTTGACGCGAACCTTGACCTGTGTAGCCTCGCCGGTCATGCCGGTCCTACCGACAACCTCGACGACTTCTGCGGGCCAACCGTCTGCCATTTGAATCACCTCAGTTGTCAGCGAGTTCGGTAGCGCTTGCAACGACTCCCTTGAAGTCCTCATCAGCGCCCTTCTCGACATTGAGAACTGCGATTGCGGCGGTTGCACGGCCGATTGGCATTCCAGCGGCTTCACCGAGGAATCCTTGGTCTGCAACATAGATGAATGGAATACCGCGCTCCTTGCAAATCATTGGGATTGGCATCAGCATCTCGCCTGGGTTGACATTCTCTGCCATGACCACGAGTTTGGCGTCTCCCCGCTCGGTCACCTTGATGACCTCGTTCATTCCCTTCTTGAGTCGACCCTTGCCGTCTCGTCCAATCTTCTTGACCAGTTCATACACCTGTTGCTGAACTTTTTCGGGGGTTTCAAAATCTACATGCACACTCATTGGATTCATTCCTCCTGTGGGGGGTAGGCTCGGCGAGGGCGTGGCTCGTATAAACACACCGGAATTGAATAGCCTACCCCGTAGGGGTGCAGTCAAACGTTCGGAGGGGAATGTCAACAATAAATCTAGTCTTAGATATCTAAGAAAAATAGCCACCGACCAGCCAATTCCGGGTTAAAGGTCGAGTCGCTCGAGTAACTCACGAACCCCCCTTGCGAGAGCCGGTGCACCGGAAACCCTAGAGCGTGGATTGGGAAGGGAGTCAGTGGCGTGAACCCCGTCAACATGGTCTGCGAGTCGGGTTATGGCGCCGCCAGTGAAGAGGCCGTGGGTGCAGGCGGCGTGAACCTCCTTTGCACCCTGTCTGCGTAGCGCGTCCGAAGCCTTGCAGATGGTACCGCCGGTGGAAATCATATCATCGACGATGGCGACGATTGCACCTTCAACATCCAGATCCTTCGGCTTGTGCTCAATCGTGTGGGCGTCAATTCGAATCTTTTCGAGATATGAGAAATTGCAGCCAATCATCTTCGCAACATGGCTAGCTCTCTCAATAGCCCCTTTGTCCGGGCTGAGGATGAAGTCAGGGTGAACCTGTTCACGGAGGTAATCAGCAATTTCTGGCATTGCGGACACGAACGCGACCGGGGTTTGAAAGCCCTCCAAAACCTTCGGTGCGTGGAGGTCGAGAACGATGAGACCATCCAAGTGTTCGGAGAGCAGCTTAACGATGAGTGCTGCGGAAATCACCTCACCCCCCTGAAATCGCTTGTCCTGTCGACTATACCCGAAGTAGGGTACTGCAAGGAATATTCCCGGTCCTGACGCCTCTAGGACTTCAGGTCCTTCGCCCTTCAGGTTCCTCAGGTCTCCTGAACGGACATCGTTCACTGCCTCGAGCATTAGAAGTGCCTCAACTATTCCCGAGTCAGGAAAGGTGGTGGCGACGATGACGACAGGTTCGGAGCGAACTGCATCAATACTGCGGGAAGGGATTCTCACATACCCCTCAGAGTCAGGGAATCGACGCGCCTCAAGTGGATGGTGCTCCCATCCCAGTTCAGCGGCGAGCGCTTCGGCAAGGGCTCCAGAGTTGCTCCCCGAGACTACCGGCATCCGCTCCCCTCATACTCTGTGACCGGCGGCCCGTTCAAGTCTTTTCCGAACCGAATGGGTCGACTCTGCCATGGGAATAAGATGAGAGTGGCCCTAACGCCGTCCATTGAATTCCCTGAATGGGCGAAGCAGGATTTGAACCTGCGACCTCCCGGTTATCAGCCGGGTGCTCCAACCAGCCTAAGCTACCCGCCCAAGGGCGAGCCGGGCGACTCAAGGCTCGGAATTAACGATGCCGGTGCGGCCGTTCACTCTTCATTGAAGAAGTCAGAGTTGAGTTTCAGGTAGGAGGGTAGCCCCATCATCTTCTCAAATGTCCTTGATAGCACAATCTCGTCCAACCTCGCTCGC
>CAZPJQ010000015.1:1262-18092 GCA_964586945.1 uncultured Candidatus Poseidoniales archaeon | reverse complement strand
CCGGGCGGCCCTGAGTGAAAGGTGCCCCCCGCCTCTGGGTTCGCAAATGGGTCGTGCAACAAGCCGGATGAGTGGCGCAGATGAAATGCGATGAAATCGGCGCCGGCGCGGCTCACCCCATACAATTCCAGCCGCCGCCCGTCAGCAAGTTTCCGCTCGAATATTGGCCCTCGCTTCCAAAAATGGCTCTTCCGCTGCCATCCTTCGGGACACTCCGAGAGATCTTGGGAAGCCACCTCGACCCGTGCGAGCCAACGAGCAGAGGGGGGCGAGAGAGAGTTTGCACTACGATAGAGGATGTGCAGCCAGAGCAGGAAGAAGAGAGCGTACGAAGCCCAACCCCAACGAACATCCACGACAATGTGTGCTGCGAAGGTCAGGAGCCCTCCTCCTGCGGTCACCGCCAATACTCCGAGGCCGGCCCTATCACCGAACATCAGCCAAGCCTTCCATCGAAACATCGAGCCATCCGGTTGCTGGTTTGCAATCCTCATCGGCTGTATCAGCAAGAGGAAGAACGCGCCCGCGAACAGAACCAATGCGACGGCCTGGTCATCGGGTGTTCTGCCGGGAAAGACGAGTGGGATTATTGAGCAGACGAAAAACAGGAGTGACCACGCGGGCGCGAGGACGAAGCGTGGCAGTGGTGGCTTCAGTCGTTGTCTGCGCCAGACAGCCCAATCTTCGGGTGGGTCGACCTCAGTCACACCCTTGCGCTCGCCACCGGGAATCTTCGAACGAGGCCACCAAAGAGGGTCCCCTTCTACCCAGTTCGCGTCGAGTTGTGCCTCCATCAGTAGATGCGACCTGCCCCTTGCTAATCAATTCCCATAGTCAGCCATCAGCATTGAGATGAGGCGGCGAACCAAAAGCGAGCGGAGCGGGTCACCACAGATCGTCGATGATGTCCCCTATGGTCTGCTCGTCCTTCTTGACCTTCTTTTCTGTCGGATCGTAGCTCTCCGACCCCAATGGAGCCAACGCCCCTTCTGGTGCAGAGGAGGGAGGCGGGTCATCGGGTGTGAGTTCGAGGTCACTCGTGTCAACAGACCTACCGCTATCTGGCGCATCCATCGAGTGGATGGTGGCAATCTGCATGTCATCTGCAGTGGATGGCTCCTTCTTCGACTTGAACAGTCCTTTCTTCTTCGGCTTGCTCGACATGTCCATCATCTCATCGCTCCAGCCATCGTCTTCCCTCCAAACGCCCGGAGCTGACATGCCTCGCTCCCTTGTCCTGCTGCGCCAGGTTGTGAAGACGAGTAGCACGATTGCCGCCCAAAGAGCCAACATCAGAACCATCAATCCGTTTTGGGAGGCGAATTCAATCAACTCCTGGGCCGTGCCATCCGAACTCCCTCCTCCGACGAGAATTAACTCCCTCTCCATCATGTTGTTCGACTCGTCGGCTTCAATGACCTCGTTCTCAGCGTCGACGGCCACCACTATTGGGGAAATGCCGCCCAACACCCGGACCGCAATCACATGAGTGGTCGGTACACCATCAACAGCTGGTCCGATGTACGGAATCCTCTGCTCGGCAATCGCATCATTCCGATCGCATCCGGCTGCTTCGGCCCGCTCAAGGGTCATGTCACATATCCGCACCAACAGATTCTCGGCAGGGTCGTTACCGGAATTTTGAATTTTGACTTGCAATATTACCTCCTCGCCATCCAATTCCTCCGTGACTTCCAAAACATAGAGGTCCGGGGCGAAGACGTTGAATCTGATTATCTGCTCATTGTTGTCCTCTGTCAGCCATTTTCCGTCCGCATCGATATCACCGCCGCTTGCAGCGTAACCGGTCACCGAACGGAGTCGAACACCCAAATCATCGGAGTCCCAACCGGGGTGGCCGAAGAGGCTCATTCTGAATACGACCGGGACACTTTCACCGGGCTGCAGAGTGTGGAGCTTGAGTCGGCCTTCGGAGTCGGGCAATATTTCCGAATAGAGAGCGAGGGGGGTGCCGGCATTTTCGACCACATACCACTTCGTCTGAAAACCGCTCAACCCATCCAACCTCGGCTCCGCCGAAAGACTCCCTCCAACCCCCGTGGTGTGATTTTCCAACCATGGTGCTTCGGCCCAGTTACCAGCGTTTACAACGATGAATGCGATGTCGGTGGTATCTCCGGGACGGAGGTCGAGTACGCCTTTCTGACCATCGGCCAGATGCAACTGCAAGTCGATACGCGGTAGCACCTCGATGTCACCGACGATTTGTGTGCGATAGGAATCTTGGTCGGTCACTGAATGGAATTCGATGACAATCGTCGTGGCGCCTGCCAGTGCGGTCAGCGGAACTGTGACGAGGAGTACCATCACTGTGCTGGAACCCACAGCAAGGCCGGTGGGCTGGTCGGAATCCATCTCGACATGCCAGTCTGCTGTTTCTTCCCCTAACCGCACCTCAAAAGTCTGTGGCACATTTCCGATGTTGGCGACGGTAGTGGTCACCTCGAATGTCTGTCCCGGCTCTATGCTAGTGGGCGATGCATCCCAAGTGGCAACGAGCGCCTGTTCTGGAATGACCTCGACCTCCATCGAAACTTCGTCATAGGCGAGAGAGTCTGTCATCAGTTCTACCCGGAGCGTGAGCGAATCGTGCTCGGCCGCAAGCGCCCGCTCTGGGGCGCAGATTGACACGATTATTTTCCTCGTCATTCCGTCCGTGAAATAGCGTCCGGACTCGAATGGTACGGAGTTTCCACCCGGCAGTAGTGAGAAATCGATTTCGGCAGTCCAATGGTCCTGCCGCCAGGTGCCTTCATCGATTGAACCGGGCCGGTCCACCGGTCCGTCTACCAAAATGAACTTGATATCGTCATCTCCGTAGTGCTTTGATATTCGAATGTCGAATATGCCACATCCACCCGGAGAAACCTGCTCGAGGGAATCCCACAACTCGAAGACCACATTTCCTGCTCGCTTACGAAGTACCTCGACGGTGATCGTGTGACTGGTAGTCGCACCCGTAGTCTGTTCTGGATCATTCACTTTGCCGGATGATGCATAGAGGGTCAGGTTGACCTCACCCGGATTTTGGAAGTCAGGAACGTCTATGGTGAGCAACTTGGTGATTGAGGAATCGTCGGCAAGGTCGTCGAAATGAGATGGGAAACTGACTTCCCAGCCGAACGGCAACCCCCAGATAGTCCGCCCTATGAGGGATTCAGCACTAGGAATTTCGACATTTTCGTAGAGATTTCCATAATTTCCTAGTTCGATGGACAGAACTCCGCTGTTTCCCTGTTCGATTTCGATTTGGTCCTGAGTAAGATTCCACATCAGTAAATGGTCGACATCGAGGGTGATGTCTAGACGGATATCATCGATGTGGTTGCCATCATAGGACACGATAGAGAGGCTCGGCAGGTGATGTTCCTGTTCTGTTGCAGCCTGTTTGGATGGTGCGATAATCGTTATTGAAATTGGCATTATCCCACCCGAATCAATTTGGAAATTGGCGTCAATAGGAGTTAGTAGGGTTGCGCCTTGGCCGCTACCGGCGACCGCCGTTACATCCCAATGTGATGACATCGTTGAATCCCAAATCAAGTGGGCATCCATCACCGCTGCTCCAACAGCACCGAGATGCTCGATTGTGAAGTTCATCGTCACCTGCTCACCGGGCTCCAAAGTCCGAGCGAGATTAGGCACCTCGGGGTCGAGTTGCAGCAGACTACGTTGGATCCTCCGCAGACAGAGATGCTCTCCGGTTATTGTGCTCGTCGTGCCACAGGGGTCCGAATCAATCCACGCTACCGCCGCTGTCCTCCGTCTGTCGCTCGTTATTCCAAGAGCCGGTGGACTGCCGTCGTTGCCATCGGGGTCGACCAGAACCGCTCTTCCGCCCGCCCCCATCTTGTCGCTGTCCCACGGAGAGACGTCATAGACTGCAGTCCGACAGCCAAACGATGAGTCACCGTCACTGCATCCGGTCCACCAAGGAGTCGGCGCGGTCTGGAGTTGGCCCTGTTTCGCATCCATCGAGCGAGTGTATGAGATATTGACTCCCGACTGCTCATCGTGCTCCACCCAGGCAAGGTGCATCTTGTCATCGACATCGATTTCAAACGCTGGCTGCGCACTGTGCGCACCCGCATCCCGCGAGCCGACATTGCCAATCACATCAAACGACGAAAGGCGCTCAACCCCGGTATCAGCACCACTAATCGAAGAGATGTCGATTCCTGTCGCCTGTCCATCGAAGTCCCATGCGTTGAGATTGACTCGCCTCCAGTAAATCTCCTGAGAATCGGAGCGACTCACCCCGCCAACCCCGCGACTGTCAGTCCAGATGAATTCGAAGTATCCATTCGACGCGATTTCGACCTGCGGTCGAGTGGAAGAGGCGTAGTCGTCGGTGATTCGGGTATCGTTCACCACCACGAAGTGGTCACCCATCACGCCTCCCCAACCGGTGCTCTCCACATACTGCCCTCCAACCTCCGAGTGGCCGGGTGTCCCCCTTGTGTGACTCGGGTCATTGAGAAGGGCGTATGGGTCGAGGACGGTAGTCCAAATCTCGGGTGAGCCGGAGTGTACGACATTGAGCAGGGTGTTGTAGAGCTGTTCGATGCTGGTGCCAGTACTCGGCCATCCCCAAGCCGAACCCGCGATGTCGGTCGAAGGAACATTGAATCCGCTACAAGTGCGTGGGCCGGTGCTGATTCCGCTGTTGGGACAGTGGGCCAAGTCGAGGGCGTGAGACCACATGTTGACCGAATTACCGGTGCTCATTCCGGTTCCGAGCAGAGGAACCACGGTGACCCCTCCTACGATGCAGGCGTCGTGCGCCTCGTTGATCGACTGCAAGTCGTCGGACTGTTGTGCGGGATCACCGGACTTCGGACCTTCGTAGCCGATGGTAAATACGAACTTCGTAGCTTCGGGATTCCAGCGGTGGTCAGACTGGGTCGGCGGGTTTGCATTGTTGCCGGTGTTGCCGTTTGCGTCCTTCCATGAGAGGCACGCCCAGGTTGCGCCCGGCCCCCAGTCCTTGTACTGGTTTCCCCAGTTGTTGCTGGCTCCGTTGTACATCGTCCGATGCAACTTCCGAACCTCACCCGAGTCGTCTTGAGGGGTCAGCATCACCGAGCGTGAGCGTTGGCCGGTTGAATGGCCGGCGCAGTTGTTCTGGTTTCCAGCCCAGGGGATGTAGTCACCCAGAGAATACAGGGTCTCAAGGAGGACTACTTCCGCATCGTCGGCCATCTGCTTCAATCCCGGTGCGCTCCAACCAGTGCCGTCGGTGCCACCGTACATGATGAGGCAGAAGTCATTCCACTCGTCGGTGATCGACCCCGTAGAGGGCAGAATCGCCGTCACCTCTACCATGCTACCTCGACTATCCTGCCAGGTCACCACCACCTCGTCATTCGCGGTTATTGCAAGTTCGGGATGGGTCGATTTACTCACCTCGGTTGTAAGCATGGTGTCAAAGATTGGGCTGTTAGGCACTTGGGTCGTCCAGTTCGCCTCCATCATCGCGTAGTGGATTCCGGGTAACCAGTGCCGATTGTCGAGCGGGTCCTCATTGCTCTCCCAAACCACATGAGCAGCGCCTTGCGAGTCTGCGACGATTGCCGGATTGTCAATTTCGTAGCCCTGTTGATTGTTGCAGACCACGCTTCCATAGGAATGGTCGGACGGAGAAAACCAATCGTCGCTGGTGTCGGCATCTGAAAATGGATCAGCTGCCACATACCTGAGGCAAGGTCCGTTCTGCGTCTCTTGAATCCAAACATAGTGAAGGATATCTGAGTCATCGATGGATATCGCCAATGAATGCTTGACATTGGAGGCACCGAACATCTGCACCACCGGTCCATTGACAATCGTCCCTGCTGAATCGATTTGAGCATACATCAACTTGGTATTATTCTCAACCCAGATGACATTGAAATTCCCTTGTGAGTCGCCGACGATGACCGGGTCGTCGATGTTGCCGCTGCCGAGCATCAGAACATCGAGCGGCGCAGCAGTTCCACCAAACGGTCCACCCGCCTCAACAGGGGTTGCCATCAACATTGGAGTTAATGGCATCAACAACATCAGAACTGCGAGAAAAAGACTTCGATGAGGTCGATTCGCCACTATATTCACCTGTGAGCCTTTAGGCTCACGATGCTGAGAAGTAATTGAAGCAAACGCTCCCTTGACAGATTGAAATATCCTCATTCAAGTGGATGTCTGAGCACCAGATTTCTCGCAGCCCAAACCTCATCGACACGACTGACGAGAGTCGTGTGAGGTGCACTGGTGACCAACTCTGGAGGCTCGGCGAGGATGGCGAGGAAGTCGTCGGCGAACTTGTCGAGGACCTCTTTTGACTCTGTTTCCGTCGGCTCAAACATGAGGCATTCCGGCACGATTTGCGGGAAGTAGAGCGTCGGCGCCATGTAGCCGTAGTCGAGCAGCCTCTTCGCCACATCCTTTCCGCTAACTCCCGTCGCTTCCTTGACCGGACTGAGGCTCAATGTGAACTCGTGTTTCACAACTTCCGCCGGTGCTCCGTCGATTGGCATCGCGGTGATTTTTCCGGCCTGTTCAGGGCTTGGATTCATGATCCGATAGCGAAGATAATTTGCGTTCAATACGGCGTGTTCACTCATCTTCTCCAAGTCGCAGCCGTAGCGGCGGTAGAAGGCCCACGCTCGCACCACTGCAGCTGCGTTGCCGTGCCACTGCTGGACCTTTCCGATGCTCTGTTCCGGGTCTTCCCAAGAGTACTGCCAGCCCTCCAGACCGTCAAGGTCTGGCGAACGAACTACGATTGGTTTTGGCAGGTATTGAGCGAGATGTGACTTGACTCCGATGGGGCCCGAACCCGGGCCACCCCCACCGTGCGGTTGGCTGAAGGTCTTGTGGAGATTGTAGTGGACCGCGTCAAAGCCCATCAAGCCGGGGGATGTCTTGCCGAGAATGGCGTTGAAATTAGCACCATCGTAGTACATCTGGCCGCCTGCAGCATGGACTATTTCGGCGGCCTCTGCGATTTCCGGCTCAAAGAGGCCAAGAGTCGATGGATTGGTGATCATCATCGCCGCGGTGTCCGGGCCTACAACAGCTCGCAGCGCATCGAGGTCGAGGCGCCCGTCGTCAGCGCTTGGAATCTCGATGATTTGGTAGCCGCACATCGCTGCTGAGGCGGGGTTCGTACCGTGCGCCGAATCCGGGACGATGACCTTGTCACGGCTCTCTTCGCCGTTGCTTCGATGAAACTCTTGGAAGCAGCGAATGGCGGTGAATTCGCCCTGTGCGCCGTCAACCGGTTGCAGGGTCACCTGATCCATGCCGGAGCAGTGCTCCAACATCTCCTGCATCTCGTAGAAGATTGCCATCAAGCCCTGAAGATGCGACTCGGGAGCGAGCGGATGGACATCGTTCATGCCCGGGAGTTGGACAATTCGCTCATTGATGCGCGGGTTGTGCTTCATCGTACAGGAGCCGAGCGGATAGAATCCGGTGTCAATCCCGAAGTTCCTCGTTGAAAGCCAAGTGTAGTGGCGTACCAGTTCCGGCTCGCTCGCCCGCGGCCATCTGGGAGCTGCCGAGCGGCGCATCGAGTCTGGGATGCAAGCGCGTGCCTCATCCTCCAGCAGGAGTGGCGCAGGCTGCGCGTAACCCGCCTGTTCCGTGCCTGCAAAGGCGAACAGGTCACTCATTCGCCAACCTCCACTGCCACTGCCTCAACCATGCCGAAAGCCCCCCAGTCAAGACTTCGATGTCGGAGTTGGAGGTCTGGTCGGTCGCTGAAATGAGCAGCCAATCTGGTTGGGCTCCCGAACTGATGGTTTCCAATGCGAGCCCACCGGTCACTCCTCGCTCATCGAGGAAGGCAAGGGCAGACTCCGCGCTCTGCGGCAACTTGACTGTGAATTCGTTGTAGTGCGAGGCATTGGGGTGTAGAAGTTCAATCCCCTCAACAGAAAGTAAGGCTCGCTTAGTCGCCTCGCAGGCGGCAACATTCCGCAGCGCCAACCTCTCGATTCCGCCTGGCCCTAGCAGAGCCATGTGCATCGCACCCATCAGGGCGATCAGCGTCTCGTTCGAACAGATGTTGCTGGTCGCCTTGTGGCGGCGAATGTGCTGCTCCCGAGTGGAGAGAGTCAGCGTGTACGCCTCCCGCCCCTCCTCATCCTTGGTCTGCCCGACGATGCGGCCGGGCATCTGCCGCAGGTACTCCTTCGTACAAGCGAACAGCCCGTAAATCGGCCCTCCGCCTGTCGGCCCGATTCCAAACGGCTGACCTTCGCCGACAACCAAGTCAGCTCCCCATGAACCGGGAGGCTCGAGAATACCGAGGGAGGTGGCGTTGACGGCGACGATGAGGGCGGTGTCCTCACCGATGATATCCTTGAGTTTCGGGAGCCCTTCGTCGATGACGCCAAACGGATTTGGTTGCTCCACATAGACTGCGCAGCAGCCCGCTGCCTCTCCTGCCTCCTCCAAATTCACAGTCCCATCGGGGTTTGTGATGAGAAGTCGCAACTCTATATCTGAGCCCAATATGTAGTTCTGAATCACCGAAAGCCGGTGTTCGGGTAACCACTCGGTGACATAGATGATGTTCGGCTGGCTCGCCTTCTTGTTGTGCACTCTCACCGCACAGGTCAGTGCCTCGGCTGCAGCTGTGGATGCGTCATACATGCTGACATTCGAGATTGGCAAGCCGACCAACTCGCTGACCATGGTCTGAAACTCCCACATCGCCTGAAGCATCCCTTGGCTGACCTCAGGCTGGTAGGGGGTGTAGGCGGTCAGGAACTCACCTCGAGTGGCGAGCATCGGCACCATCGTTGGAACGAAGTTCTGGTACAGCCCTGCTCCAAGGAAGTTGGGGCGGCTGTTCATCGCCACATTGGCACCAAGCAGCATTTGGGCGTCTGCCCAAATTTCCTCCTCAGTCTGAGGGGGAGGGAGGTCGAGAGGCCCGTCTCGTCGAATCGAGGGTGGGATGTCTGAGAAGAGGTCGTCAATCGATGAGAGGCTCATCGCCTCAAGCATCTCCTGCTCTCGCCCGAGATTGGGAAGGTGGTCAACCATCTTCAGACCTCAAAGCGGCTCGTTGACTTCGACTCATGAACGTTGACACCTGCGAAGCAGGTGGTCAAAGAGGCGCTCCAAGCCGATAAAGAGTCCATCCCGAACCTTCAACAACCGCACCATCAAGCACCCGCCGACCATCGTAGATGAGCCGCAGTGCTGTCTTTTCACCCAGGGCAGCCCAGTCCAAGCCGACCACTTCGTCGTGCGCAGTCACCAGAATCGCCAAGTCGAATTCGCTGACCTCATCAAGGTCGCCGACCAAAGTTGCCAAATCCGTTGGAAAATGATTTTCCTCGACATGCGGGTCAAACGCCTCAACTGCGCATCCTGCACTTCTCAACGCCGCGGCAAGCGGCTCGGCCGGAGTCTCACGGGCATCTCCAATCCCCGGCTTGTATGACCAGCCAAGCAGCAGAATCCGAGCATCACCTCCGCCAACTCCCTCGCGCGCTAGAATCTCGAGTGCGTCGTTCGCCACATTCAACGGCATGGCGCTGTTAACCGCCCTAGCACTGGTAATCAACTCGACAGGAGCACCCAGCCGCTCAGCCTTCTCAATCAGATAGTAAGGGTCGACAGGAATACAGTGGCCACCGACGCCGACTCCCGGTCGGTAGCGGTGGAAGTTCCACTTGGTGGCAGCCGCATCGAGAACATCCTCAACATCGAGACCCAACTCCGGGAAAATCCGAGCCAACTCATTGACCAGAGCTATGTTGAGGTCCCGCTGGACATTCTCAACAACCTTGGCAGCCTCTGCAACCTCAATCGCTCCGACATAGGTCACCCCGCCACTGGTCAGTTTCCCGTACAGTCCGCACAGGTCGGAACCGACATCCGGGTTCGTCGAACCAACCACCCTTGGCACTTGGCGCACGCCATGCTCAGGGTCACCGGGCACGAACCTCTCCGGGCAGTAGGCGAGGTGGACATCTGAGCCATCGGAAAGACCTCGTTCATTCATCAGCGGCTTCCAAATCTCCTGGGTGACCCCGGGATAAACCGTCGATTCTAGAACGATAATGGTCCCGCCACCCTTCTGAATGGAGTCGAATATACTCGCTCCGGCTGCTTGGATATAGGAGATGTCGGGTGTGCGGTCAATGGTCACTGGAGTCGGAACCGTGACAAGAATCACATCGCAACTGCTCAACAATTCGCCGCAGTCTGTCCCAACTCTCCATGAATCACTCTCGGCAGCTGGAATGATTCCGTCGTGTTGCGGGTCATCACCTGGATTTTCACCTGCCTGCAAAGTGGAAATTACTCGCTCGGAAACATCGACTCCGCGAACTCGGAATCCCGCTTCTAGAAAGCCGAGCGCGGTTGGCAGCCCGACATAGCCGAGGCCGACGACTCCAATCTCCAAGTCACCCGACTCGATTCGGGAACCGAAGGACTCGTCCCAACCCATTGTTTCGCCGCCGCCGCTGCGTCACTTCAACTATGCTCCGAGAAGGCCGTCGAGAACTTGCATAAATCGCACCTTCTCATCCGCCGAATCGCGCGTCAGTTCAACCAACTCTCCTTTCATAGAGCACAACGCCTCCGCCAGCGCCAAAGAGTCGCCCCAAGGAACCGCCCTTCCGAGATGTTCGGTTTCACAGACTTCACCCATGTGGCAGTCCGCATTGACTACGCTTGGCCGACCGAACGAAGCGGCGTCAAACATCTTCACCGGTAGCGCTCCCTCCAGAATGTTGCCGCGGCTCGGTGGATACATGGCGTACATGACTGTGACATCCCTCATGAGTTCTGCGAGTTGTGGTTCATCGAATGCTCCGAAGACCTCCGCGGAAAGCCAACCTTCGGCAGCCTCGGCACGAACCATGTCGGCAACCTCTCGAGCACATGTGCCGTCTCCTGCGACTATCAGGCTAGGACGGGACTCATCTGGAATCGATTTGAGCGCATCGAGCAACAACTCGAATGATTCCACCTCCCGCACCCGTCCGACATATCCTACCGTGAAACGCTCGGCCGGTGGTAGCGACTCTCGCCGCAGTGGTCGATTCTCCACCACAGTCGATTCGATCTCGCGCTCCGCCAACCACGATTGAAAGCCGACTGACGAGGTGACCACCGCAGAAACCCAATTCCGCGCAGCGGCCAGCATCTTTCCCTCATAGTTTGAGGCCACGAACCGACGAACGATTGAGCGAGGGTTAGGCATCAGCACCCATGTGTGGTGGAGGTCGTGCATGTCGAACAGAACCGGAAGAGCCTCCACTCCCACGCCTTGACCACGCTGAGCGAGAGCCCTGCCAACTCCAAGGGTGTCTGCATCATGGCAGTGAATCAGGTCGACGGCGTTATTCGCGCTGTCTGAGCACCAGCGAACCACCGACCTTCGAAACCGGCGAAGCCCGCGAACAGTGGACCAGGTGCCACCATACGGCGTATACCCGACCCGATGTCGAACAACAGAGACCCCGTCGATTTCCTCCCTCTCTGGAAGCTCCTCCAACCGATCGAAGGCGTGTACCGTCACTTCGTGTCCAGCCTCTGCCAACCAGCGCGCCTCGCGCATCACGCGCGGGTCAGGCGCGCAGCCATTGGATACCACCGCTGCGACCCGCGCCATGGTGAGCCGAAGCAAAACCCGTCTATGAACCCGCATCGAGGAAGGGGGTCATTTCGGGGGAGTTTCTCAGCGGACGGCGACCGTCACAGTCATGAATGGGCGCACTAATCCGGGGTTGGAGGAATTCCTATGCGCGTAGCAATCACAGGGGACGACGGCTTCATCGCGCACTACATCAAGGAAGCACTCGGCGGCGATGCTGAAATTCTATCGGAAGAGGACATCAATGACGAGAATATGCTGCCTGCAAAACTCGCCTCATGCTCAGCACTAATCCACCTGAATGGCCACCCCCCGGACCTTTCGATGGAGAGAGAGAACCACGATGTCCTCCGACTGATGAGACAAAATGCGAAGAAGATCCTGGATTCAGTGCAGAGCCATCAAGGCCTTCACCTGATTCTGATAGGGTCACTGAGAGTTCACCCCAGTCCTAAGACGGAGGAGTCTTTCTACTCGGCGGAATCCCACCTCGCACCGCGAGATGTCACCGCGGAAGGACAACTTTGGGTCGAGGAGAGGGCGCTCGAACACGCCATGGACAGCCACCCGGTCACCATCCTCAGAACAGCCAATGTCCAGGGTGTGCCTCCAAATGGGCAGGAGGGTCACGGAATCGTTCACAAATTCTGCCGTGAGGCCTGTTTTGGCTTCTTCAATGTGCCAGGGACCGGCGAGGAGGTGAAGGACATGATTCATGTCACTGAACTCGCAAATGTCGTCTCAGCCGTGCTCGAGAATCCGCCTCCCACGAGGCAGGCGATTGCTGTCGGATGCGCGCAGGGAGTCAACATGAGAAAATTGGCGGATCTCATCTCTGAGCGAACTGGAAGTTCACCCGAGTTCACCGGTGACAAGGGGACCGAGGTCTGGGGCATCGTTGACGGCTGGGAGTTGGAACAGAAAGTCGGCTTCCGTCCCGAACTCAGCATTGGTGACATCGTCGAAGAGGCGCTTGCTCATGCAAGCTGAGCGGTGAACTGATTCTACGCCTTGCGGAACGAACCGTCGCCCTGCATCGCCCACTGGCTACCATCTGGCGCGTTGTACCAAGTGCCACCTGCCGCATCCGTGACATAACTGCCACCTGCTGGCAGGTCAGCGTATGTTGCGGCGGTCTGAGCCGTAGCTGCTGCTGGCGCTGCCGCTTCGGCTACACTCGCCGGTTGCCCGGCGACATATCCGCCTGCCTGAAGTTGCTGGGAGTCAGCTTCGAACGGGTCGAGTCTGGCCTTGGAGCCGCCACGCTTCTTGAGCATCACGAACATGGTGATGATTCCTGCGAGCAGAACTGCAAACACGATTCCGACGATCATTCCGTATTCAGAGATGAGTGCATTCGTGTCACCTGCCGCAAGGCGCTGCTCATGCGAGCAGCCATCTGCCTCGATCTTGGTGTCGCTCCCGCCTGTGTCAGGGCAGTTGTCTTCTGCATCCCAGGTGCCATCGGAGTCTGCATCGAGTTGCCAGTCGGAGCAGCCGTTCGCATCCACTGTACGGCCCGCCACCGTGTCGACGCAGTTGTCGAAGCCGTTCATGACTCCGTCGGTGTCCTCATCTTCCTCTTCCCACGCACAGCCAAACCTGGACTTGGCGTTCTCCACCCACTGGCTCGGAGTGTCCGGGCACTGGTCGGGATTGTTGCCGTTGGGGTTGTCGCCCCATGTGTCTCCGTCGCGGTCGCTGTATTGAGTGGGGTCGTTGGGGAACACATCGGTATCGTCAGTGGTTCCGTCAGAGTCTGAGTCGTCTGTGCAGCCATCCTGATTAACATCGTAGCCAGATACTGCTGCTGCCGTCGGGCATGAGTCTGCACCGTCGTAGACACCGTCAGAGTCGCTGTCAATTTGAGTAAAGAGTCCACAACCATCTCCGTTTACGTTCTCTCCAAGTGGAGTCTCGGGGCACTGGTCCGGCCCGCTGGTGCAGGTGGAGCCAGATGCGGCTGCGCCGTCACAGATTCCATCGGCGTCGTCGTCGACATCCTCAGTCTCGTCACGACAGCCGTCAGCGTCGAAATCGGTGTCGGTCCAACCGACCTCACCCTTTGAACAGGAGTCATCCACATCGTAGACTGGGTCGTTGTCGTCGTTGAGGTCCTCATCCAGGTCACGGCATCCGTCACCGTCGTGGTCGGTGAGAGCGTCGCTGGTCCAACCCGCAACCACGAAGCAATCGTCCTGAGTGTCTATGATTCCGTCACCATCGTCATCGTCGTCCTCGTCGAGGTCTCGGCAACCATCGCCATCACGGTCAGTGGTCGAATCGGATAGCCAACCGGTCGCGCCCGGACTGCATAGGTCGAGAATGGCTCCTAGCGAGTCAACATCGTTGACCGCGTCGTTGTCGTCGTCCCAATCCTCATCTGAGTCGCGGCAGCCATCGCCGTCATGGTCGAACGAGATGTCGCTGGACCAACCTAGCATACCCTTTGGGCAGCGGTCCAAAACCGCTCCTTGGCCATCGAGTTCATTGATGCCGTCGTTGTCATCATCTTCGTCTTCCACATCGTCGTGGCAACCGTCGGTGTCGAAGTCGGCAGAGGAATTGTGGGTGTGTCCACCTGAACCATCAGGAATGCCCCAGTTGGCGTAACCTCGCGGGCATGACAGGTCAGAGGTGTCGTCGATTCCGTCATTGTCATCGTCGTCATCCTCTTCGTTGTCGTGGCAGCCATCCATGTCGTTGTCATTGACAACATTGCTTGTCCAGTTCAACTTGTTTGAGGCGCCGGTACAAGGGTCGTTCACATCCAGAACGCCATCTTGGTCATCATCGTCATCCTCGTCGATGTCTCGGCAGCCATCCATGTCGATGTCATCAGCCCAATTGGTCGAATCCCAGTTCACGGCCGGGCCGTCACAATCGTCGTCGTCATTGAGAATTCCGTCACCGTCTGCGTCGTCGTCACAGGCGTCGCCAATGTTGTCGGTGTCCATGTCGCCTTGACCGCTGTTGGCAACCAAAGGACAGTTGTCCTGATTGTCTGCGATTCCGTCACCGTCTGCGTCCCCTTGGAGGCCCCAGACATAGGTGCCACCGAGGTTTGCACTCGTGGTGATTGAGTTTCCACTGCTCGTCATCGTACAGGAGCCCGAAGCACCGTAGCAGAAGCGTCCTGTGACCACGGTCTCACCGCTGCTGGTTACCACCGCACCGCGGCCGTTGTCCATCATTGCGGAGCCGATGCTATCAGCGTCTGTCCAATTACCGCCAGAATCGATGGCAGCGTAGACACCGTCGTTGTAACCCATGCTACTTACGGAGATTGAACCGAAGTTGACGCTGCCTTGACCGGCGTCGTATGATGAGCAGTCTGAAGTCAACTTGGCTGCCTCGCCGGAGATGACAGCGCCTCCTGCAGGGTTTGCTCCCACTGCAGAGAGAACGGTTAGGGTAGCACCTGAGCCGCCAGCCGTGGATGCCCATTGCCATGAACCAGCGTCGTCGATGAGGGCGGCAAAGCCGTCAACGCAGGTGCTGGTTGCAGTCGCTTGGACTGATGAGCCGAAGTTGACTGTACCTTGCATCTGTCCCACGATGTAACTACCCGCTGAGCCGTGTGCGATTCCCATTCCGCCGACCGCCCCACTGGCGCTGCCTGCGGACTTGGTCCACGACCATCCGCCGGTTGAGCTCAACTTTGAGACGAAGACATCTGAAGAGCCTTGAGCGACCAAACTGGTGGAGCCGAAGGTGGCCCCGTTCGTGTCGGAGCCGAAGAATCCCACGACGTAAGCGTTGTCGCTGCCGTCGACCGAGACTCCGTTGGCCCCGTCGGAGTTGCCACCGCCACCTCTCGTCGCCCAACTCCAGGTACCGCCGCTGGATATCTTGCCGATGAATGCGTCAATGCCGTTTCCATTGACATTGTGAGTTCCGGCAGTTGCCGAGCCGTTGATCTGGCCAACGACGAATGCATCGCCATTTGAAGCCATTGCGACCCCGGTGCCGAGTTCATCGTCGCCGGCGCCGCCAGCCGAATTGGCCCATGCCCAAGTCCCAGTTGAACTAATCTTGGCCACAAAGAGTTCAGTATCGGTCCCGGTGGAGGAACTGACGCTGTTGCTTCCGAAATCGAGGGTGTCTGTGAGAATCCCAGTGATGATGGCATTTCCAGATGAGTCGACGCCGATGCCGATGCCTGAGCCCCAGGCATCTGCGCTGTTTGCGCTCGCCGCGGTCACCCAGACCCAGTTTCCGTTTGAGTCAATCTTGCCCACATATGGAACCTGTCCATTGTTGGTGTTGATGTTGATTGAGCCGAATGAGACCTGGCCAAGTGCAAAGCCTACGACATAGACGCTGCCGCTCGGCCCTGCTGCCATGGCGCTCGGCCATGCGATGTCGTACTGTCCGGTAGCACCGGAACTCTTCACTGCTCCCGCTAGGAAGGAAGTCTGTGCTGCCCTGCCACCTGCGAAGGAGATGTTGTCCTCAGCCGCCAGCTCATCGACTGGTGCTGCCGGAGTGAAGGTTTCTAGGCTGCCACTCCAGGCTGCTAGAAACATACATGCAATCATTGCAAGAACAAGACCCCCCCTTAGGGGTCTTGCATCGTTCAAAGTACGGTTCATGGCAGCCCGACGACTCGGCTTCCCTCTTGAATCCTACCTTTGCTGGTCCCTAGGACCAACTTTCAATCAATAGTTCAAAAACCCGATGTAGAGGCCCCGACCAGACCCAAAATGCGAGTCAACACGATATTTCGTCGTGGGAAATTGAGTATGTTACTACTCAAAGAGCACCCAATCGTCCATCGATACATTGCGGTACCACCAGACACCATTCTCGTCCTGCCACCACTCGGTGCCATCTTCATCAACGGTGATTTCTCCGGCCGCAGATTCGCCAGAATCCATCGCTGCATCAGAGGTCCCGCCCGTGGCTGAAGTTTCGGCTGTTTGCTGAATCAATGATGCGAGAACTTCGGAAGCTTCGGGAAGGAGATCATCCTCTTGAATCTCCGAGTCACCTCGGCCCAACAAGAAGAATGCGGCTCCACCGCCGACTACAACAAGAAACAGAATCGCCATCACGGCTAACAGGGCGGTGTTGAGACCTCCTTCTGAACTGCCTTCGTAGGTAAGTTGAGCTTCGGAACAGCCCTTCTCACCCATCTTCGCATCCTCGAGAGTATCGGGGCAGAGGTCTTCTGAATCCATTACTCCATCACCATCTGAATC
>CAZPJQ010000015.1:0-1252 GCA_964586945.1 uncultured Candidatus Poseidoniales archaeon | reverse complement strand
CCACATCCATTCTCATCGATGTCACCGATTTCGGCGGCGGGGGTTTCAGAGCAATTCTCATCTTCAAATCCGTTCAGGATGCCATCGTGGTCGGCATCCTCCTCTTCCCACGCACAACCAAACCGAGACATGGCATTCTCGACCCAATCACTAGGGGTATCCGGGCAGAGGTCGGGGTTCAGCCCAAACAGGTTATCTCCGAAACCGTCACCGTCTGCGTCCGAGACTTGAGTGGAGTCGTTTGGGAAGGCATCGACATCGTCGAGCACTCCATCGCGGTCGAAGTCGTCTGTGCAGCCGTCCTCATCGCGGTCTAGCCCTTCAGGGGGTGCGACGTCGGGACAGGCGTCGTTCAGGTCTGGGATTCCGTCGCCATCGGAGTCAGCTTGACTTGGGCTGCAACCATATGTGTCGATTTGGTAAATTTCGTCTCTTGGGGTGCCTGGGCACTGGTCGATGACATTACCCTCAATGTCAAACTCCCATAGCCCGTCGCCGTCGTCGTCCCAGTCTTCGTCGGCATCTCTGCAACCATCTCTGTCGCCGTCGACGTCGGGGAGTGAAAGCCAGCCGGTGACTCCAGCCGGGCAGTCGTCCTCAGCATCGAGTATTGCGTCATTGTCATCGTCGAGGTCTTCGCTGGAATCTCGGCAACCGTCGCCATCATTGTCGGTGAATTCGCCCGATATCCAACCGACCGCGCCCCGAGGGCAGAGGTCATCATCATCTAGCAGTCCATCTCCGTCGTCGTCGTCATCTTCGTCGATATCCCGGCAACCATCCTTGTCGAGGTCTTGTAGCCCGCTGGAATCCCAGTTGGTGGCCATCGGTGTACAGTGGTCGCTGCCGTCGTCAATTCCGTCATTGTCGTCGTCCAAGTCTTCGTCACTGTCCCGGCAGCCGTCGCCATCGTGGTCAGTGGTCGAGTCGCTGAGCCAATCCAGACTTCCAGCCATGCAGAGGTCAGAACCGTCTTCGACGCCATCATTGTCCCTGTCGAGGTCCTCTTCCGTGCCATCCTTGCAACCATCGGAGTCGTAATCCGTGGATGAATCAGAAGTCCAGTTACGCTCACTCGGGGCGAAGGCGCATTCATCGACCAAATCATCGAGGCCATCATTGTCGTCATCGGGATCTTCGATTGAGTCGTGGCAACCGTCACGGTCGTAGTCATTAGCATCGTTGGCCGTCCAATTCTTGTGCGTGGTTGAATTGGAACATGAGTCGTCGAGGTCAGCTACGCCGTCCGCAT
>CAZPJQ010000014.1:0-18179 GCA_964586945.1 uncultured Candidatus Poseidoniales archaeon | reverse complement strand
GTAGACCAAGATCCCCAGCATCAGACCCAGCACGAGTATTCCGGTGAAACTCTTGTCGACCTCCTTTAGACCCATTCGCAAATCCGTTGCGTTGCCTAAATTGGCTGCAACCACCGCAGAGTCGAACTCCCCCCAACCTTCCACGGGTGTTCCCGAGTTCTGCTTGCCGACGATGAATCCCTCATGGTCTATGACCAAAAGGAGTGGGATCTGCTGTGCGAAGTACTGCTCCACAAGGTCACCCCTCTCACCGGCGCTCTGATTGAGGATGACTGAATCAGGAGCGCCAGTCCCCAACACCCAGTCTGGGACGAAGTACTTCTCAGCAGGGTCAGTGGTGTTGAGATACTCAATCGTCTCTAAGGCGTACCAACTGCCAATCGATACAATCATCACAGGATAGGGGCCGCTAAGATTCTCCCAGGTGGGCAACTCTTCCTCCATGTGTATCTGAGCGTAGTGACAACTGCCACAAGCGTGCGCCATGAAGTCGAGGATGATGACATTGCCACGCTGCTCGGAAAGGGTGAACCAGCCAGTCTAGTTGGTGTAGTTGTCCTCGATGCCAGTTCTGTTGACCGTCTGAATCTCAAAGTCGGGGACCTCTCGAATCTCGCCCCCCACACCGAACATGGAGGAGGCTGCGCCGAATGCCGTTAGTCCGGAGTAGGCGATGACCGCGAAGAGGAGAACTGAGACGGCGAAGGCTTGCCAGGTCTTCTTCTCCGTGAACACATCGACATCGATGCCGACCTTCCACTGAAGGCTCTGCTTCCATCCCATGGCTGCCGTCGGTTCCTGCAACCGTCTTTATGTTTCCATCACTATGTGATGGGTCACGACGCTGGATTGTACTCGATTTATGGGCTCGGGCGGATTTGAACCGCCGATATCCGCCATGTGAAGGCGGCGTCATAACCGCTAGACCACGGGCCCGTTGAGCGGGGCCACATAGCGGCTCAGTTTAACGGTGACTGCGCTGCTCTCGGCTATCCAAGGGCAGGGAATCTCGTGAGTAGTGGATTTGATAAATCACACACTTCCTCATCGAGCGATGGCTGAACGCGAAAGCATAGAGAATCTGTTGGATGAACAGCGACGATTTCCACCACCTGAGCCCATCGCCAATGATGCTCACATCACGAATTACGACGAATATCTAACGATGTGGAAACGGAGCATCAAAGACCCCGACGGCTTTTGGGCCGACATCGCTGAAGATTTCGAATGGTATCGAAAGTGGGACACAGTCTCCTCTTGGGATTTCGTGAAAGGTGAAATCAAATGGTTTGAAGGCGCCCAACTCAATGTCAGTGTGAACTGTCTCGATCGCCACATAGCGGCGGGCCGAGGTGATTCCCCAGCAATCTCATTCGAGGCGGATGATGGAGAGAGCACCACCTACACTTTCAACGAAGTCCTCGAACAGGTCTGCCGCCTCGGAAACCTGCTGCGCGCAAACGGCGTAGAAAAAGGCGACCGAGTCACAATCTACATGCCGATGATTCCAGAACTTGCCTTCGCCCTTCTAGCATGTGCAAGAATAGGAGCACCACACTCGGTCGTCTTCGGCGGATTCTCAGCAGATTCACTCGCCCAGCGCATCGTCGACTGCACCTCTACTGTCTTGATAACCACAGACGCTGGAATTCGCGGCGGTCGCCAAGTGCCCCTCAAGTCAATCGGCGACGCCGCAGTGAAATTGGCCGCAGCGAAGGGTGTCGAAGTCCGCCGCGTCCTCGTAAACCACCGCGCCGGCGAAGGAGTCGGCGTGGGAGCCCCGAATTGGGTCGAAGGCAGGGACATCGACATGGATGCGGGGATGGCATCTCAAGAAACGGTTTGCGAACCCGAAGTATTGGACGCTGAAGACCCACTTTTCATCCTCTACACTTCCGGCTCAACCGGCCAACCGAAAGGCGTTTTGCACACCCAGGCGGGCTACATGGTTTGGACGGCGACGACGACAAAATATGTCTTCGATTTGGACCCCGCAAGAGACCTCCACTTCTGCACCGCTGACATCGGCTGGATTACCGGCCACTCCTACATCGTCTACGGGCCACTAGCCATGGGTTGCCACACGCTGATGTTCGAGGGCATTCCAACATACCCTGACGCCGGTCGATTCTGGGAAATCTGTGACAAACACAAACCCGCCACCTTCTACACCGCCCCCACCGCAATTCGAGCTTTGATGGTACACGGAAACGACCCTGTCACCCGGTTCAAACGCAGTTCCATCCGCGTCCTCGGAACTGTGGGAGAGCCTATCAACCCAGAGGCTTGGATGTGGTACCACGAGGTTGTAGGCGATTCAACTCGGCCAATTGTTGACACTTGGTGGCAGACTGAAACTGGTGGGATCATGATTACCCCACTGCCCGGGATGACAACCACAAAACCGGGCTCCGCAACCTACCCATTCTTCGGAGTCAACCCAAAGATTGTCCACGCTGACGGCTCGGAATGCGAGCCCAACGAGGGAGGCTACCTCATCGTGGAAGGGGCTTGGCCGGGGATGATGCGAACCATCTATGGCGACCACGACAGGTTCGTCAAGACCTACTTCAGCCAGCAGCCGGGACGATATTTCACCGGGGACGGAGCTCGCCGGGACGAGGATGGATACTTCTGGATTATGGGGCGGATCGACGATGTCATCAACATCTCAGGTCATCGGATGGGAACCGCTGAGGTCGAATCGGCGCTAGTCGAGCACACATCGGTCTGCGAGGCCGCAGTCGTCGGGTTTCCACACGAAATCAAGGGTCAGGGGATCTACTGCTTCGTGACTCTTGAAGGTGGCAGTTCACCTTCCCCGGAACTTGCTCAAGAATTGCGCCAAGGAGTCCGAAAAATCATCGGTCCAATCGCCACACCAGACAAGGTTCACTTCACTCAGGTGTTGCCAAAGACGAGGTCCGGCAAAATCATGCGACGAATACTGCGAAAGATCGCTTCTGGCGATATTTCAGACATGGGCGATACCAGCACTCTTGCCGACCCGAGTGTGGTCACAGAACTGCTTGAGAGCCGTCCGGAGTGATTTTTATTCCTCCGATTTAACTAAAACGACGGGAAGAGGCGAACTAACGAGGGGTGTAGTATGTCTGCTGACCATCGCAACGAGGGCACACCACTCGATATTGAGTTGCTGAACTCGATTCACATCAACCGCTCGGCGCTGGAGCGGCGAGCGGCCAGCCTGCCAAAACGGCGCGCTGTGAAGAAGGATTGGCAGGTCGCCTGGATGCTACACGCAATCCGCTGTATCGATTTGACTACGCTCGCTGGAGACGACACACCCGGGCGAGTGACGAGAATTTCCCAGAAGGCGATTCGGCCGGTGAGGAAGGACCTCTTGAGCGCATTGGAATTGGATGTCGATACTATTCATTGTGCCAGCGTCTGTGTCTACCACAACATGGTGCCGACCGTCGCCGCAGCGGTGCTCGGAAGCCCTGTTCGAACCTGTGCAGTCTCAACCGGATTTCCCGCCGGCCACATTCCTCACTCCCAAAAACTCGAACAGATTGAGGCGTCTGTCGCCGCCGGTGCTGACGAGATTGACATCGTGGTCAGCCGAGCCGACATTTTGGGCGGCGACTGGCAGGCACTCTACGACGAAGTCCGCGACTTCCGCAGGTCCTGTGGTGATGCACATCTCAAGACAATCCTTGCAACGGGCGAGTTGTCCAGTCTCAAACAGGTCGCTCAGGCGAGTCAGGTCTGCATGATGGCAGGTGCCGATTTCATCAAGACCTCTACCGGCAAGGAGAGCATCAACGCTACTCTTCCAGTTGGAATCGTAATGGCCCGCGCCATCAGAGACTACTACGAGGCAACCGGTCAAAAGGTCGGATTCAAGCCGGCCGGTGGAATCTCTAAGGCGAAGGACGCCGTCGCATGGCTTGCCATGATGAAAGAGGAATTGGGTGAGGAGTGGATGCAACCCCACCTCTTCAGAATCGGCGCCTCATCACTACTCGGAGACATCGAGAGGCAACTCGAGTTCCATCTCTCAGGACACTATTCCGCAGCAAACAGGCATCCGATGGCATGAGGTGAAAAAATGGCAGTGAGAGAGATTCTTGAATCGCTTGATTGGGGTCCAGCGCCTGAGTCTGACGAGTTCGCCCGCGAGTGGTTGGATGAGCACGGACCGGACTTTGGAATGTACATTGACGGAGGGTGGGTGACCCCAGAAAGTGGGGAGAACTTTGAGACCCACAACCCGGCCACCGGAGAACTGCTCGGGACCATCTCTCAAGCCGGCCCAGATGATGTAGACGCCGCTGTCGCTGCCGCCCGCGCAGCCCTTCCCGGATGGTCGTCAACAGAGGGGCATGTGAGAGCCCGCTACCTCTACGCCATCGCTCGCCAAGTGCAGAAGCACCACCGCCTGCTAGCAGTGATTGAAACTCTTGACAATGGAAAACCAGTTCGTGAAACCCGTGACGCAGATGTGCCACTGGTCGCACGCCACTTCTACCACCACGCCGGTTGGGCACAACTATTCGACGAAACCTTCCCGGGCTACGGCCCGGTCGGTGTCTGTGGTCAGGTCATACCCTGGAACTTCCCGCTGCTGATGCTGGCATGGAAGATTGCTCCTGCACTCGCCGCCGGAAACACAGTGGTGCTCAAACCTGCTGAGTTCACCTCGATCTCTGCGCTCGCCTTCGCGGCAATCTGTGACTCAATCGGGCTGCCGCCCGGAGTCGTAAACATCGTAACTGGGGATGGTAGGACCGGTGCCCTCATCACCGAGCATGATGACATCGACAAAGTCGCTTTCACCGGCTCGACCGAGGTCGGCCGCATCATCCGCAAGGCTACCGCTGGAAGCGGCAAGGCATTGACACTCGAACTCGGGGGCAAGAGCCCGTTCATCGTCTTCGAGGATGCTGACATCGACTCAGCAATCGAGGGGTTGGTCAATGCGATCTGGTTCAATCAGGGACAGGTCTGCTGTGCCGGCTCCCGACTCTTGGTGCAGGAGTCGATTGCTGAGAGATTTCACGAGAAACTTCGCTCAAGAATGGCAAAACTACGGGTCGGTGACCCGATGGACAAGGCAATTGACATGGGCGCAATCGTTGATGAAAGCCAACTCAACACCATCAAAGAACTCTGTCAATTGGGCTGTGATGAAGGCGGTGTGATGTGGCAGCCGCCAACCGAACTCCCCGAGCAGGGCTGTTTCTTCCCGCCGACCCTCTTCACCAATGTCACCCCATCATCGACCGTAGTGCAGGAGGAGGTTTTCGGACCGGTGCTCGTCGCCCTCACCTTCCGCACCCACAAGGAAGCCATCGCCCTGGCAAACAACACTCGCTATGGGCTTGCGGGCAGCGTTTGGAGTCAGGACATCGACACCGCGTTGGAAGTAGCCCGCTCGATTCGGGCAGGTGCGATCTGGGTCAACTGCACAAACCAGTTCGATGCCAATGCCGGATTTGGAGGATACCGGGAATCTGGCTTCGGCCGGGAAGGTGGACGAGAGGGAATGTACGCCTACATGCGCCCGAAAGACGCCTCCCCTGCCAACGACGAAACCGGCTCGGAATCCACTCCATCACCAACCACACCCTCACTGGATGCCGGCGAATCCCTCGACCGAACCGCCAAGATGTACATCGGTGGCAAGCAGAAGCGACCGGACGGCGGATACTCGCTCGATGTCGGTGGCCCCGACGGAACGGTCGGCCAAGTAGGCCGAGGAAATCGCAAGGATGTACGGGACGCCGTTGAGGCCGCTTGCGCCGCCACAAAATGGGCCAATGTCAATGCACACTCCCGTTCTCAAATCCTCTATTACATCGCCGAAAACCTAGAGCAGCGAAGCAGCGAATTCGCCGCTCGTCTAAGTTCAATGACTGGCGCGAGCGCCTCGGATGCGGCAGCAGAAGTCGCCGACTCGGTGGCAGAATGGTTCCGCTGGGCAGCCTGGAGTGACAAGTACGACGGAGCGGTTCACGAGACCACCATGCATGGCTTGGTGTTGGCCGTGCACGAGCCGATGGGTGTGGTCGGAGTGACCTGCCCGGATGCCCTGCCGCTACACGGATTCACAAGGCTGGTCGCCCCCTTGCTCGCCATGGGTAACTCGGTGATCGCCGTGCCCTCGGAGAAACACCCACTCGCCGCAACCGACCTCTACCAAGTCCTAGAGACCTCAGACCTCCCAAGCGGGGTGCTGAACATCGTGACCGGAATCCACTCGGAGTTTGTCCCGAATCTTTCTGAGCATGACGGAGTTGATTCGATGTGGGTCGGAACCGGTGATGTGGCGGAGGTTCAAATCGCCAGCGTCAGCAACATGAAGCGGGTCTGGAAGGCCGACTTGTCAGCCAGTGACGACGAGGTCCTCCGCCAAGCGACCCATGTCAAGAACATCTGGCTGCCTCACGGCCTCTAAGGGCTGAGCCGTTTGAGCAGCGCACTGAATCGCTAAGTTCTCTGAGGTTTACTCATCGCGCTTCCGTGGCCTAAGCAAGGCGATGCCCACCATACTCGTGATGGTCAACAAGCTTGTGAATCCGGGGAGAGCACCACCAGTGCCTCCGCTGCTATTGCCGCCGCTACTACCGCCGCCGCCCGAGGATGAACCTCCGCCTAACAGTTGGATTGTCAATACCGTCGAGCCGAGGGAGGTCCCGTCGGTCCAACTGACACTCAGAGTCACGCTTCCAGTGAAACCCGCTGGGATGATCACCCACGACCCGACTGTCGCATTGCCGATTCCCGACATGCTGACCGACATCGACGAGTTCGTCATGGTGACGATGATTGAGTCTCCGTCGGCGTCGCTACACGAGGCCATGATGTAGTGTAGGCCCGCGGTCAGTTCGATGAGCGTCGTGTACGATAGGTTGACTGCGACCGGGGTCGAGGTGGTCGAACCGACATAGATGGAACAGACTGGAGCATTGTTCGAAGGGGGTGGCGGGTAGGTGCAACTACCATCGTCAACTGTTGCGTTCACATCGTAGTTCGTCGCTGCTGGGTCCATACATCCAGGCAAGCCTCCACCTGCTACACTGAAAGTGAAATTGTATGAGTCGACCAAAGTACCATTGGAGTTCCAATTGTTGGGAGTCCACAGACTTGCGCTTATCCAATATGTGCCCTGTGATAATCCCGGGGCAGTCTGTGGCATGTAAATGTAGGTCGATCCGGTGAAATTGTCTGAGCCGGTGAGCAGAGTTGCAGAGCCGCTATTGATTTCCCAAGTAATCTGATAATAGATTGCAGGATTCAGATACCAAGCGTAGACATCGACAACGAATGGCGCATTCGCAGTGTATGAGTAGCCTGGCAGGCTGATGTTGACATATCCTGTAGGAGTCAAGTTCACGGCATAGAAACAGTTTGTATCCCCATCGATGAATGTACCATTCAGGTAGTAGATGGCCGCCTCCAAGCAGTGATATCCAGCCGCCAGCCCATTCCAGTAGCCCCCCCAAGATGAGTTAGACCCACCTGCATATTGCATGTCGCCATAGTCTTCGAGCAAGCCATTCGCATCCGTGAGGCTCCAGTTGACGTAGTAGAGCGTTGACGAGGCTCCGGACCAAGCGCTGATGGTGGCATCTGCAGAGCCGTTTGAATTGTTGGCCCAAGCATAGACAGTAATCTGTGGAGGGTATGTTGGCGGCGCGGTCATCTGGAAGCAGTCATAGTCTGAAGCAGCACTCGTAGAGTTGAATGATTCGACATAAGCATGAACACAGTAGTACCCTGGTGAGATACCATACCAGTAATGTGTCCATGAGGAATTCTGGGTTGCATTCCAATTGAAGGTCTTCTGCTGGATGATGGTTCCGTTGAGATGTGTTAGATTCACCACGGCCCAGTAGGTTTCCCCTACCGTCGCATTCCAAGCATTCAGAATGCTGGTCGCAGTCGTTCCTGCCGCACCATATGCGTTCACTTGAATCTGTATGGGGCTAGGTGGCGCAGTCATCTGGAAGCAGTCAGAATCCCCATCCCAATTCGAAGAACTGAGTGAACTGACCTGCGCATTGACACAGTAGGACCCGGGCGAGAGCCCACCCCAGGAATGAGCCCATGAAGTGGAACTCTGAGTCGCATTCCAAGAGAAACCCCTCCACCCAGCGGGACTACCAGAACTGTCGGTGATATTCAGATACACATAGTAGGTTTCGCCCACCGTCGCATTCCATGCATACAATGTGGTGGTAGCAGTCGTTCCAACCGCGCCATACCCGTTCACATCCACACTCAATATCGAAGTGGGATTTGAGACGGTGAAGTTACTGCTGTATCCCGTTGCCAGGGAAGTGACGGATGAGGACAGTTCAGCGCGGATCATCCAGTCACCCAGCCAAATCGCCGTGCCGTTGACCAAATTTCCGGTCGGCCAACTGTATGTGGTCGAGTAACTGCTGACACCTCCTATGTTCGTCGAACTAGAGCCGTAGTAGGCATCCCCTCCCCAAGAGTAGATTGGCTCCCACTCAAGGGTGTAATTGGTGTTCGGATCGAGGTTCGAGACGGATATGTTGGCCGTCACTGTATCGCCCACAGTGTACGAACCCTGCTGGACGGTGACCGAGATAATCTCGTTGCCCGACCCAGGAACTGGGACCACCTGTACGCTGGATGAGTGCTGCGCTATGAGCACCCCCATTTGGTACAACTTCGCCGTCAGAGTGTAGTAGCCCGGGGTGTTCGATGCACTGGTTGGGAGATTGGCCCAAAACGAGTTGGATGCGCCGGTGAAGTTTTGGCCCCCCGATGAGAACACGCTGCCATTCGGATGATGCCACTCATACTCGAGCCGGTTTTCAATGTCGTAGAAACAAGCGGTCGCGTAAACATATGCTCCTACGCTGCTTCCCACAACGAAGGTGGAACCGTAGATGTATGCTAGTGCCACCCCATCCGTCCCGACGGCGAACGTCGTGGTCTCATTTTCTGCTAGAAGCAAGTTGGCAGAGTTGTTCGAGCCGTACAGGTAAGCGTGAATCCGCCACGAGTCGGGCCAGAGAACCTGCGAGCCATTAGTCTGATTTCCGGTCGAGTTGTTGGAGGTCAACCAACTCTGCGTGGCTGTGTAACTGGTGACGCCAGTGATGTTCACCGTGTTCGTCCATCCATATACGATTCCCCAACCGGACGCCGGGTTCGCAGGCCCCCACTCGAGGGTGTAATTGGTGTTCGGGTCGAGGTTCACAGCAGTGATGTTGGCCCACACCGTGGACCCCATCGAGTACGAACTATACGGACCGGAGGGCCAGACTCCTTCATTCCCCGTGCCGACCGATACCACGGTCACAATGGTCGAGACCTGACTAAAGACGTAGCCCAGTTGGTACACCGATACGGTCAGATTGTAATTTCCAGGGGTGTTCGAGGCACTGGATGGAAGGGGGACTGTGACCGATTGGTAAGTTGAGGTGAAGTTCAAACCATTGGATGATATCCTGTTGCCACTCTCATTGAACCATTCATACAGCAGTGTTTTGACGATGCCCGAGTAGAAATTGTTCGCCTGCACGGTGCCAGAAATGTAACTGCCAGTGCGGTACAAACTCACCCCACCGGTCGAAACCGAAACCACCCCGGATGTGCCGACGGCGAATGCTGAGCTCTGCGCAGATGTCAGGAGCGTCGAACCACCAGATGAGTTCTGAGCGTACAGGTTTGCGTGAATCCGCCATCCCGCGTCCCAGAGTACCTGCTGAGTGCCGTTCGTCGAGTTGGTGGTCGGCCAACTGTGTGAGGTCGTGTAACTGGTGACATTTGTGAAGTTCACCGAGTAAGCTGATCCATATGGGAGTCCCCAATACCCCGGATATGTCCCTCCCAACTCAAGCGTGTAAGTGGTGTTAGGGTCAAGGTTCGAGGCGGAGATGTTGGCCCACACTGTAGACCCCACCGTGTAAGAGCTGTTCTGAACTGTGACCGAAACGGCCTCATTTCCAGTCACACGGCCACTTGCAGCAGCCTCCGTTCCGGCGAGAACCTGATCGCCTTCATAGGCCGTGAGAGGGGACACAGCACTTGCCATTACCATCAACAACACCATCAGCAACGCGCTGATGAGTTTCATGTTCGATTCGTTGCGCATGACCCTCATTGGTATCTAGAGGGTATTCATGGTATTGGTGGGTTAATCCGGGAAGTCCCACAACGGTCATGGGCGCGGGCTAGAATCAGATTTGTTCGAGCTTGTGCATTACGAGAGTACCGCGACAAGCCACCCATGTCAAGAACATCTGGCTGCCACACGGCCTCTAAGAGGTGAGCCGCTTGAGCAGCCCCTCGAGCGAATAGTCACCTGCCCGTTCAAACCAGCCGTTTCCAACTGGAATCCAAAGTAGCACATAGACGAGGGTGAGCACCATCCCGACGGACAGACTCGGAGGGATCTCAACCATCCTCGCATAGATGGCGAGAGGCACGAAATGTAGCACATACACACTCAGAGAGAGGCGGCCAAGGTTAGAGGTCCAGTTCGGCAACCCATGGTCTGGTAAGGTTGCACGGAGGGTGAGTTCGTGGAGTGCAAGCACGCTGGTGGCGGCGACCAACAGAAACGCGGATGAGGCCGGAAAGAAGGTCAGCAGTGCATCGCCACTCGTGAGCGCCCAGTTGACGCCGGAGGTTGCCGACCAGACCATCGTCCCAACTGACAACAGGATGCCGAGGCAGAGAACTCGCCTGCGGGTGGTTTCGTCGAGATCTGCTAACAACCCCCCGAGAAGAGCGAAGGAGAGCCAGGGCGGCAGCGGATAGCACCCAACGAAGAGCAGTCTGCGGAACCAGACGCCTACTCCCGCCACTGAGACCCGGTCATCCCAGGTCATGGCCACCCCGGTCAAGTCAGGCAAGAGCGACGGGGAGGCGAGCAGCAGGACGAACAGCGCAGACCGGACTGGGGTAGAGTACCTTGCCAACAGAGGTGAGAGCAGCGCCACGATGGCAAGCAGTGTCAGCACACCCGGCGCAGACCAGTCGAAGATGTGGGACATGACCAAATTCACGACCAGTTGGCAGGCCACCAGAATCACCACACGAGGACCGAGCCAACGCATCCAAGCAGCGAAATCTCCTCCCGCCCGCCGCTTTACGCTGGTGTGAAGTCCCCAACCCGATATGGTCACGAAGAGAGGTGCTGCCAAACCTGCAACACTCGAAACGACCACTCCCAATATGGAGGCGTCATCGACTCCAACTGGCCGAAAAGTGGATGCCGCGTGCGCCTCCACCATGAACAGAATCGCCAAGCCGCGCATCAGGTCAATGTGGCGCAGCCGTGCCGTCATCACCTAGGCCGTGCATCGTTCGTTGAAATTAACTGCGCCGTCAATCCATATAGGGGTTGAAATTCTTGGAGTCAATCGCCGCGTCGCTCTGCTGCGACAACACTCAAGTCGACTCGATTCACTAGACGACCCGCCTTGAATTCCAACCTGTTAACGCGCTCGAATGCGTCCGGAGATTGGTGACCCATGTGGACATACATCTCCTCTATGAAACCGGTAGCAACCACGATATCGCCATCCCAATCAAATCGCAGGTTGATGTCATTGTATTGGTTGTTGAATAGATTGTCCAGCCTTTCTGCAGAAACTCCGTTGACATCTGGGCCGACGACTGGTTTCCACTCCCCGGAATCTCCCTCCTCTTCGTACAGATTGACTGACGATTCCTTCAAATTCAGACGATTGTCACGTAGAGAATAGACCTCAAGATGCCCGTCCCAACATGCAGTGCATGCCTGTACTGGTCTGACATCGTAGTCTTCCCAATTGAAGGGGCATTCCGGACGAAAGGCGATGATGGTCCAACGCACTCGATCAAGAATCATGGTGCTCGACATTTGACCGGTCATCTCATTCGCCTTCCACGCTCTAGGAAGATTGCTTCACGAATGGCGTTCTTTAAACTCACGCATGAAGGCGACCAGCGCCTCTACGCTCTCAATCGGACAACCATTGTACATGCTGGCTCGAATCCCACCGACCGACCGGTGGCCCTTGAGCCCACCGAGCCCAGCTGCCCCAGCCTCGGCGAGGAAAGTCACCTCAAGTGACTGGTCGGCCAACCGCCAAGTGACGTTCATCACCGAGCGGCAATCCCGGTCAGCGTGTGGAACCCAAAAGTCAGTCCGATCGAGTTCCCCGTAAAGCAGCTCGGCCTTTGCCTTGTTTCGAGCGATTGAACCAGCCAGTCCGCCGTTCTCCTCGAGCCAGTTGAAGACCCTGTCGAGGACGAAGATTCCAAAGGTATTGGGTGTGTTGAAGAGCGAACCCTTGGAGGCGTGGACCGAATAGTCGAGCATGGTTGGAATACCCCCCTGTTGCGCGCCCCCCTCCACTCGAGAAAGAGCCCATGGCGAGAGAATCACCAGAGTCACCCCACTCGGCCCGAGATTTTTCTGGGCACCTGCATAGATCAGGTCGTGCGCCGAAATGTCGATTGGCACGCCCGCTATGTCCGAACTCGCATCTAGCACCAGAGGCTTCCCCCCGCTGTCCGGGAGATGGTGGAACTGAGTCCCGTAGAGAGTGTTGTTCGATGTGTAGTGCAGGTAGACCGCCTCCTCACGAACAGAATAGTCACCGACGCTTGGAACTCGCCTGTATCCACCTTCTGAGGGTTCCCAAATCGCCTGTGCATCGCCTATTCTCGCGGCCTCGGCTACTGCCTTCTTGGCCCACCCTCCAGTCAGTAGGAAGTCTGCTGCCTCGCCCTGTCGTAGAAGGTTGAGGGCGCTCATGTAGAACTGCAGTGAGGCGCCGCCTTGTAGAAACAGGACTGTGTAGTCGTCGGGAACCGACAAAACACGCCTGATGCGATCCATCGCCGAGTCGACCACATCTTGGAAAGTCTGACTTCTGTGGGAAATCTCGAGAAGTCCGAACCCGCTGCCGTTCAGGTTGGGTAGTGCAGCCCGGCACTCTTCTACCACAGAGAGTGGCAGAACTGCGGGTCCGGCGCCGAAATTGTGGATGCGGGAGTCCCCGGTCATCACCCAAAGGGCGTCGGAACCGGTCTTTGAGGGCATCGGCGAAAGATTGAGTCATCGAATCACTGATTGAACAGCGGTGCGGCGAGCGGTGGGGTTCATTTCACAGAGGCTTGACCGGAGGTTGTGCTCCGCATCGGCCTAGTCATGCTGCAAGGCGCCCGCCACGCCCACATCGCAGCTCTTGTGGCGGCGGCCGAAGTGTCGGAAATCGACCTCGAAGTAATCGAGTTGCGCACTCCCGACGACCTCTTGGTAACCGACCCGGATGGAATCGTCTTCCCCGGAGGTGAGACTACTACGATGCGGCTAACCGGCGGTCCGGAGGGCAATGGCCTGCTCCCCGCTCTGTTTGAGTGGCTGCGAGCCAAACCGGGATGCCCGGTCTTGGCCACCTGTGCAGGCGCCATCCTACTTGCCGACCCACAAGATGGTGGCGAGCCGCTCATCGACGCCACGGTCAGCAGAAACGCCTATGGAAACCAAGCCGACTCCTTCCAAGCGGACTTGCGAATCAATGGTCTTGACGAACCCAAATCGGCAAGCGAATTCCCCGGTGTATTCATCCGCGCACCACGCTACGACGAAGTTGGAGATGACTCGACAATCACCGCAACTCACGATGATGAGGTAGTTGGAATCCGTTGCGGCAATCGCATGGCCCTCGCCTTCCATCCAGAACTCTCCGACGACCGGCGCTTTCATCGCTGGTTGCTTGAGACGGCCCAATCGGTGAGAACATGAGCATCAACCTCCGGCTGCCGTCATTGCCTGAACCAATCGAGCCACCGGCGCGCGACGAGGCTGAGGGTTGCATCCAGTGCCAGATGGGCAGCAAACTGGTCCTCTTCGTAACCGGCGAGTGCCACTGGATGTGCGACTACTGCCCACTTTCTGAAACTCGCCGCGAAATCGACCACATGTACGCCAACGAGCGCCGCTGCGAAGTCGGTGACTGGGCAGCGGTCATCGAAGAGGGCAAGGCGATGAACGCCACAGGTACCGGAATCACCGGTGGCGACCCTATGATGGCGAGGGAGCGGAGCATGGAGGCGTGTCGCCAACTGAAGGCGGCGTTTGGCCCCGACCACCACATCCACCTCTACACCAGTATTCCATTTGCGCCCAAACACGCTGCTGAAGTCGCTGAATCCGGACTCACCGAAATTCGCTTTCACCTCCTCGACCTCAACCTTGAGAGGTATCTCCCCACCATGCGAGCCTGTGCGGAGGCGGGTATCGTGACCGGAGTGGAATTACCCTGTGAGCCCGACCAGGAGGAACGGTTGTACGAGTTGATCGAGGAGTTGCGAGAGGCGCCAATCGAATTCCTAAATCTCAACGAGCTGGAAATCACCGTTGGGAACCACACCAACATGGAACTGCGCGGCTTCAACCTCTCCGACGAACTCACTGCCGGGGCCGATGGGTCATCCGAACTAGCCAGAGCCCTGCGCGCCCGCGTTGAGATGGGAAACCACGGAATCCCCGACGACCAAGGGGTCACCCGCGAACCATACGGTTACTCCATCAAATTCTGCACTGCGACCTACAAAGACGCCGGCCAATTGCGCAGACGGTTCATCCGACGAGGTGAGGCGAGCATCGCACCACACGAGCGAATCACCGACGATGGAACGCTGATCTTCGGGGCGATTTACTGTGCTGACGAGGATGCTGTCGATTTCGTCGACGAACTAGTTGAGGTCTGCGACATTCCCCGTCGGTTCCTCTACCACGACTCAGGAAACGGTAGAATCGAAGTCCCGCTACTGCTAGCCGAGGGAATTGCCGACGAAATCGATGCGCCCGCCGCCATGGTAGAGGTGCATCCAACCCATGTGCGACTAGAAGTGAGTCTCATTTGGCTCAATGAGCACCGACCATGAGGATGGATTTCCTTCGCTACATTGCCGGCGCCTTCATGAGGGGCGCGCGGGTCGCCGCAATCGATGAGTGGCGACGACGAAGTCCCCCCCGAGGCGGAACCAGAGGCGGTCACCGAAGCGGTGGAAGAGCCGAGCATCGAGGAGCAATTGGCTTCAGCACTCGCCGCCGCTGAGTCAGCACAGAAGGAAATCGGCTACCGCGACGCGGAAATCGACAACATTCGCAAGCGCCACGCGAAAGACCGCTCCGACATAATCCGCTACGGCTCGCAGGGCCTCGCCCGCAAACTGATCCCTCTAATCAACGACTTCGACCGTGCCCTCGAGGCGATGCCCGCAGAAACTGATGAAGTAATTCTCGAAGGGGTGCGCATGATTCGCGCCAATCTTGAAGCGGCACTCATCGGCGAAGGTGCTCGCCAAATCGATGCTGCCGGTCAACCCTTTGACCCTAACACGATGGAGGCCATCACGACCATCCCCCCCACGGAGGAACACCCAGCAGGGATGGTGGTGGAGGTGCTCGAGAGCGGTTGGATGCTCCATGATAGAGTCCTAAGACCCGCCCGCGTCGTCGTCACGGCGGTGGAGTGAGTGAGTGAAGAGGAGTCACCCTACGGTAACCCGCAGCGGCTCAAAGTGGCCTCTCTCGCATTGGCTCTTCTCTACTTCGGCGGTCTCCTCGTCATCGTCGTCTCTGCCCCCACTCTTCCAATTCCAGACTTCCCAAGTGAGTGCCCAGAAAATTCCCAAAACTGCAGTCGCATTGCAGACCAGCCCTACCGGGCGACTGGTGAAAATGGGATTTTCATCAATGGAACAGAAGAGGAGGTCCTCGACGCCATCGTCGGCTGGATTGAGGATGAGTCGAGGACGGTCATGAGAACCGACGGCAGCGACGATGGCCTTGTGCACGCCGTTTTCCGCTCCTTTGTGTGGCGCTTTCCCGACGACCTACTAGTCCAAGTCGACTGTGTCGATGGTCAGGTTTTGGTTCAAGTCCACTCCGAATCGAGGCTCGGTGATTCTGATTTGAGGGTCAATGACGAGCGGGTCCTCAAACTGAACGACCATCTAGACTCAACCACTTGGTCTGATGATGGATGCAGTTGACATTTTCCCCTCGGCCATCGGCGACCTCTCAACCGACCGGCTCGCCGCCCATGCTATGGTAGGCTAGACGGTGGAGTAGACCCTCATCGTAGAGTAATGTAGCAACGGATACTGGAATTGTCGCTGACATCACCTCAATCGCCGGTTCGCGGTCTAGGACTGTCGACAACATTCGCAATGTACCACGGATTCGCCACCCTTCCCAAGACTCCCTCCCCTCCAATGGTGAGGAGATGGTGGGCCATCCGGCCGCAGCATACAACTCGGCGGTCGGCCCATCACTGGTGAACATCTCGCCCGCCTCACCGTGGTATCGACTCGCGTGTTCGACCCAGTTGGGTGGGTCATCAATGTCGGGAATTGCTACCACCTCAACTTCGGCGCCGGGGTGGGCAGAATCAAGCCAGATGTTCACCATCTGCTCCCGCTCCTCCCAAGTCCACGGATTTTCGATGCTCTCCATTCGATTGGACGAACCGATACCGATGCGCAACCGGCCGCCTGCAGCGTGTGCGAGTGCCGCATCGATGAGCGCCGCGTGCCCACGATGGAACGGCTGAAACCGACCCAACAGCACGAGACAGGGCTCGGGAGGTGTGGCCGGAGGCTCCGGCTCAAGGAGGAGTTCTTCGGGAGGTGGTTCGATGAACGGGGGTGCGTCGTCGGTCACGGTGATTCCTCCCCCCAACCGGACATGAGCAGTCCTCTAAGATTGAACCCTCCCCATCCGACATTCAGCATAGAATGCCACTCACGGCAGACCAGCAAGGCAACTCCTTCCCTCTCGCTGCCCTCGGCATTGTTGCCGGCATCAAGGATTCCTGCGAGCCGGTGCAATGCGGTCGAGTGGCGACGGTGGCCCTGCATAGTGGAGAGGATCCGCGGGTCCTGCTTCTCATCCAAGGTCTCGTCCAAATCCTGGCGGCGAGACATCCAGTCGAGCACCACCTTTTCGGCGTAGTCATCCGCATCCATACGGCAGATTTCGCCCAGCGCCGCGGCCCAGGTCGCCTCTTCGTAGAGCTGACTCACGCCATCCAAAGGTCCGCCCGAATAGGGCTCGAGGTAGAGGAAACCCCGTCCCTCCATGCAGCGCCAAGTGCCCGGGCTCGCCCAGTCCGCCAACTGCCAAAGGCCGCTCGCCAACCGTTCCGGCTCCGCTCCGGACTCAAGAGCAGCGCAAACCGACTCCAAAAGAGGACCATCTCCCGCAAAGTCGTGAAAATCCATCCAATCGAGCAGTTCTGCCTCGATATCGACATCGAAACCTCGCTCAAAGGAGTCATCGGCATCTGGGCGCAGTCCACGCAGGGTCCGCGCCTCCATGCCCGCTCGCAACTCGTCACAGGTCATTTCGAGCAGATTCCGCCACCGCTCGGGCTCGACCAAGCGGGCCAGCAGGTCGACCATGGGACTCGCCTACCTTCGCTGGCCATCAGCCTTCGCACACAGAATACAGCGCCGACTTGAAGAACGACGGCTTAGCCCCGCAACTGAAACAGGCGGCCAAATGGCCCCCGCGACAGGGTGAATCTGCATGGCGACCATCAAGGAGCAGATTGCCGACATACAGGCTGAGATTGACAAGACTCAGAAAAACAAGGCTACCATGCACCATCTTGGCAAGTTGAAAGCGAAGATTGCCGCTCTCAAGGCAAAGGAGGAGAAGGTCGCTGCCCACACCAAGTCAAGCGGCCCCGCCCATGGCTTCGAAGTCAAGAAGTCGGGCGACGCCAGTGTTGCTCTAGTCGGATTCCCGAGCGTCGGAAAATCGACCCTCATCGGACAGGTCACCGACGTCGAGTCCGAGACCGGCGGATACGCCTTCACGACGCTGACCTGCATCCCCGGTCTGATGGAGCACCGAGGCGCAAAAATCCAGATTCTCGACCTGCCCGGCCTCATCAAGGGGGCGGCAGAAGGCAAGGGGCGTGGCAAGGAGATATTGGGAGTGGTTAGGACCTGTGACATGGTTCTCTATGTGGTAGAGCCGTTTCAGACCTCCCATTTCCGCGTCCTCCATCGCGAACTCGAAATCGCCGGCATGCGCCTCAACGAGCAGAAGCCTCCCGTCTTCATCACCCGCCGCAGTAAGGGTGGAATCGAGATTCGCAGCACCGTCGAGCAGACCCATCTCACCATCCCTGAAATGCAGGACGTCATCCGCTCAT
>CAZPJQ010000013.1:15147-18534 GCA_964586945.1 uncultured Candidatus Poseidoniales archaeon | reverse complement strand
CATTGAAGCGGTTGTTGGCCGACGAGAACATAGACGCTGCCGCGGCTCTCGGAATCATCGAGAAGGGCGAGACGCAGCACGGCGCGGCCATGGGCAACGCAGTCATCGACGGTATCGTGCAACTGCAGTTAGAGACTGGCAAACCGATCGGCCTCGGAATCATAGGTCCTGGCGCCCAGCCTGAGCACATCGGCCCTCGCCTCGAACCACACGCGCGAGCCGCAATCCAAGCGGTTGCTCGGATGTTGGAGTGAATAGACTCGCTCTCAAGGTTCAAGACTCTCCGGCTCCCCGAGCGGTTTGATGACCGAGGGAGTGCGCAACGTAATCATCATCGGCTCGGGCCCCGCCGGCTACACAGCGGGCCTCTACGCAGCCCGCGCCATGCTCGAACCACTGATGTTCGCCGGCTACGCCTCGGGCGGCCAACTGATGCTCACCTCTGACATAGAGAACTACCCGGGCTACCCAGAGGGTATCGGAGGGCCAGAGATGATGGTCGAACTACGAGTACAGGCGGAGCGCTTCGGATTGGAAATCGAGGACAAGAATGTCGAGAAAGTTGACTTTTCGGAACGTCCTTTCAAGGTCTGGGTCGAAGGTGAAGAATTCCTTGCAGAGAGCATCATCATCGCGACGGGAGCCGATGCGATTTGGCTCGGGGCCGAGGGCGAGGCGGAGCAGAAGGGGAGGGGCATCAGCACATGCGCCACCTGTGACGGCTTCTTCTTCCGAGACGAGGAGGTCGTGGTGATTGGCGGTGGCGATTCAGCGATGGAGGAGGCGAACTTCCTAACCCGCTTCGCCAGCAAGGTGACCGTACTCCACAGACGAGAATACTTCCGTGCCTCTCAGGTGATGTACGACAGAGCGGTGGCGAATCCGAAGGTCGACATCCAGACCAACAGGACTGTCAAACGCTGGCTCTCCGACGAAAAGGGTCTCTCTGGTGCCTTGTTGGAAGACCCGAGAGATGGCAGCGAGCACGAAATAGCCTGCTCAGGCGCCTTCATAGCCATCGGTCACAAGCCGAACACCGGATTCCTTGAGGGACAGATCGAGGTCGACGATTCGGGATACATCATCCCACACGAGTACACGATGACCTCAGTTGCCGGCGTCTTTGCTGCCGGAGATGTGGTCGACACCCGCTACCGGCAGGCGGTGACCGCCGCTGGCATGGGCTGCGAGGCGGCTATCGACGCCGAGAAGTGGCTCGAAGAGAACGCTCACTAGCGAATTCTCACCAATCCATATCTGATGGGGAACTATCATCAATCAGTATGTGCATTAGTGATACATGAGGAAGACAAAGGTAGCCATAATTGGCTTGCTGCTAATCATCACTGCATCACTTTCAGGATGCATTGGGTATAATTTGGCAAATGAAACGATAGAGGAGCCGAACATCTACACTTCGGACGATGCAGCTCATGATGTCGGCTCAGAAACCAATGACACCCTCATGTTATTGCGCATGTACGGTGATAAAGGAAACTTCCAGTGGAATAATGTCTCAATAATGATCTCAGTCGGTGATAATGTATACAATTGTGCCATCGGAGAAAGCGAAGCATGTAGCATTTCACAAGAGACAGGCGATGATGTATACAGTTGGGAAATTGGTGAGTACATCTGGCTTTCCGAAAACAATGTGGATATCTGTTCACAACCTTGTCAAATCGACATTCGTGTCATTCACTACAACGGTCTAGTTCAGGGCGGCCGTAGCATTGCCGTAAATTAGTCACAGTAATAACAAAATTTGAGTTAGAGCGAGTCATGCAGCCCGGTGTCCCCCCGAATACCCAGCAAACTCCGTTTGGCGGAACCCAACCGCAGTACGGACAACCTGGAGATGCTCAAACGCAGTATGGACAGCCACCTCAACAGATGATAATCGGTCAACCGACCATGGCTCAGCCAGTGGTTGGAACGGGCAATCCAATGATGGGAGCACCCGCCACCTCTGCAACGACTGCACTGGTTCTTGCCATCTTGAGTCTCTTCTGCGGTGGCATCTGCCTAGCCATACCTGCCGTGATTGTCGCTAATAACGCACTCCCTATCACCAATCAATACCCCGGCCACCCGGATGCTGGGAGTGCGAAAGCTGCAATGGTCATCTCATGGATAGTGATTGGGCTCACAGCGGTGGTAATTGTGATCTATGTTGGGCTGGGCGTTCTGATGCTCGCATCCGGTGGCTACTGAGCGAAGGGCGATATCCGAGTGACCTCTCGCGCTACTGATGAGCGACCTCTCAGCCGACGAGCGCGCCCGCTACGCCCGCCACATCATGCTGCCAGATGTCGGCCTTGAGGGACAACTCAAACTCAAGCAGTCAAGCGTCTGCGTCGTCGGCGCCGGCGGCCTCGGCAGCCCAGCCCTCCTCTATCTCGCAGCAGCGGGAGTCGGCCGCATCGGTATCATCGACGATGATCTAGTCGACGCAACCAACCTGCAACGGCAGATTGTGCACGGGACTCCTGGCGTGGGAAGCCCGAAGGTGGAGTCGGCGAAGACGCGGCTGGAGGAGGTCAACCCAGAGGTGGAAGTGGAGGTGCACGAGGTTCGGCTCAACATCTCAAACGCGCTTGAAATCCTTGACGGATACGATGTAATTCTTGATGGAACCGACAACATTCCGACCCGCTATCTGGTCAGCGACGCCTGCGAAATCCTTGGCATCCCATGGGTCTACGGAAGCATCTTCCGATTCGAGGGCCAAGTTACCTTGTTCAACCACCAAGGCGGCCCCAACTACCGCGACCTCTTTCCAGACCCCCCTCCCCCCGAGTCCGTGCCCTCCTGTGCTGAGGCCGGAGTTCTGGGTGTCCTTCCGGGTGTGGTTGGCTCAATTCAGGCAACTGAGGCGCTGAAGGTGATGCTTGGAATCGGTGAGACCCTCTCTGGTAGACTGCTTGTCTACGATGCGAAGGGGATGGAATTCCGCACTTTGAAGGTCGGCGAATACCCAGAGCGAGTCCCGGTGACTGAACTCGTCGAACTCGATGCTTATTGCGAGGTGCCGACCAGCGTTAGCAAAGAGGGAGCTTCGGTCGACGGGGCGGCAGGTGAGGAGATGTTCGGAATCGGCGGGGCGGGCAACATATCGCCGGACGAATTCGTGGCTCGGCGCAAGGCGGGTTGGCAACCGTTCTTCCTCGATGTCAGGCGTCCCGAGGAGGAGTCCATCGTGAGCCTCCCCGATACTGACCTAAGAGTTGAATACAGCCAGATTCTGAGCCATCTTGGTGAGATTCCTAAGGATAGGGACATTGTCGTCTACTGTCGCACTGGCCAACGCTCGATGATGGTCGCCTTCGCCCTAAAACAGTCAGGATTCAGCAAGAATGTGCTGAATCTCGCTGGTGGCATCCACGC
>CAZPJQ010000013.1:13174-15137 GCA_964586945.1 uncultured Candidatus Poseidoniales archaeon | reverse complement strand
TCCGAAGTATTGAGTTGCTGAAGGTTGAAGTCACCCCCGCTTCACGGAACTTATTGAATGGCGACTGTCATCGTGGCTGACGAGACCGAGGGGCGGCGAAACCTGCTCGCCGGCTCCATCGAAAGAGAGGGTTACACCGTCACCCGCACAGCCACCCTTCGTCAGTGTGAGGGAACTGCTCTCGCCACGATGCCGGATGTAGTCATCATCGATGGAAATTGGAAGGCTGGTGATGCTGTAGATACTGCGAGCAGACTCACTTCCGACCCTGAATTCGACCTCAAATGCAGAGTTGTCATCCTCGCTTCCGCACCTGGCCAAGACTACCTGATGTCAGCCGCTCAAGCCGGAGTTGCTGAAGTTTTGTCAAAACCGGTCGACATGAGCAAGCTCCTCATGCAAATCCAAAAACACGCTAACAAGCTCTTCGTCCCGCCACCAGCTGACATATCAACGGGCTCAAAAGGCGGATTTTTTGACATTCAGGTGACTGCTGGCGACCCCTCTTGGTCGCTCCCCATTCTGCAAGAGTTGTTGGGCGAGGGAGCGCTCGACGAAGATTTCCTGAAAGTAATACTTGGGCAGATCGATGAGGAACTGGAATCGATCGAAAACCTCGATTCCGACTCCCTGAAAACGATTCTGCGAGCTGCGTTTGACGCCCTCATTTTGGACGCCACCGAGGAGCACGAGGGAGGCGAGGAGGAACAACGGCTCAGCAGGTTGGAAATTGCCTTGGACAAACAAGCGAAGCGTGTTGAGGGAGCACTTGAGGTGGCGATGGACTCCGTCTTGACCGAAATCCCCGACGAGATTGTCATCCTCACCGAGGAAACCGGATTGATACCGACCGACCCTGACGCCCTCAACATGGCTGTTCGAACTCTCGAACTCATCAACGAACTCCTTTGGGAGATTGGAATCCCGGGCCGTCTTGCCGACACGACGCTCTCAAGTCGAGTCGAAGATGCGGTCACGCTAACTCGTGACGCGAAAGAGGCTCTGGAAGGATTCCTGCCAGACTCCGAAGATTGAATTGGTTGGGCAATCATAGGAGGTGAAGAATTGGCCGAACAGTCTGAGATGCCCCCGATTTACGGTGCTGATTGGACCCCTCGAATCCACCTCGAGTTCACCTCTCCCTTGGCTGCACGGGAGGCCCGGTCCGAAATACTACGATTCATCGCTGAGAAGCACGATGGTCACCTACGCGTAGTCGCATTCGTGTGGGATGAAGTGGTAGGCGGAACAAATGGTTGGGATGGCGAGGAATACCACGCTTTCAGCGAGAAGTTTGTCGGCGCTATATGTGATAATCTGGAACAGCGAGCCGGCGAGGAGTTGACTTCTGGTGTGGCAGACTCCGAAGTCCTCCCGCGGCGAAGCGGGGCTGAGCACCTTACTAGACGAACAGCTCGGTTAGCAGTTGATTTGCGATTGACTCTTCGTCGAATTGCACATGCCCAGGCTGTCACTGGTGAGCAGAGACTTGAATGGCAGCGGATGATGACTCGGACACGTCTTGTCGATGAGCATCTGAAGGACCTCTCCACGAATGGCATTCCAACTCCTGACGGAGACACATTTGGCGGTAAGGGGTTCCGCTCAACTTGGCAGGAGGCAGTGGTTGCCTGTGCGAGTGCGCTCAAACGAGCCGTCGACCAACCGGTCGGCCATAGGCACGAGGCAGATGTCGTCGCTCCGATGATTCGGGATATGGGGCTCGCCCTAGCGATGGGCCAGACCCCTACCGAAATCTTTGCCGCGCAGATGGGCAAGGCGGGCTCACTGATGCACGGGGGCCACGAAGGTTCCGGGGGTAGAGATCTGCACATCGGCAACTGGAGTCTCGGGATACTACCTCCAACCGCACCCCTCCCAATCGCTTCTGCAACGACTACAGGAATCGCACTCGCAAGCCAGCGCCTCGACATCGGAAGATTCCAACTCGCTCCTGTTGGTG
>CAZPJQ010000013.1:0-13164 GCA_964586945.1 uncultured Candidatus Poseidoniales archaeon | reverse complement strand
AGCAGCAGTGGGGAATTCTGGGAGGCGTTGAACTTCGCAGGTGCGAGGGGGCTTCCAATCTGCTATGTCATCCAGAACAATCAGATTGCCCTAGACACCTTTCCCAAGCACCAGAACAATGCTGAACTTTGGGCTGACAAGGGCTCAGCCGTTGGCCTGCCGTCGTGGGGAATTGACGGCTCCGACCCAGCCGCATACTACTCCTCTATAGCAACTGCAAGGGAGTTTGCGATGGAAGGTGGAGGGCCAACTCTCCTCCATGTAGAGACTATGCGCGGCTGTGGCCACGCCCACCACCATGACGACCTCTACCTCGGCGCCGACAGCGGCAATCCACCGGGATATGTCAGCAAGAACCTACTGAGTTATTGGGCTGAAAAGGACCCGCTTCCAAATCACCGGGAGTTGCTCAGAAAACTCGGGATTGAGGAAGATGCCATCGCCGCCATGGAAGCGGAGGAGCTGACTTTCGTGGATGCAGGCCGTGCTGAAATGGAGGCGATGTCCTGGCCGACAGGCGACTCGGTGAGAAAGGGAATTACGAGCATTCACGACGCTGGAACCCACGCCGACCAGCTTGCGAGGATGCGGGGGGTCGGCTCGGCGGAGGATGAAGGTTCAGCGGCTGGTCAAGTGGCGGCGGTAGACCAACTCGCTCTAGGCGAACTGGCAATCGAATTCTCGGAGGAGAGTGGTGCATCAACCTACAGCCGAGCCATACAACAGGGAATGGTTGCAATCGCCGAACTCTACGGCAGCTCGGCTCTCTTCATGGGTGAGGACATGGAGATTTCTGGTGCCTTTGGGATGAACATTCCACTCAAGGTGGCGGGCCATTCTGACCTGCTGCTCGACATGCCTCTCTCTGAGGCGATCATCATCCACTCAGCGACAGGCGCCGCACTCGGTGGCCTACGACCGATAGCAGAGATTCAATTCGGGGGATTCGCCGCACTAGCGATGAATCCGCTGATTAACAACGCCGCCCAACTCCGTTGGAGGTGGGGTGCTGAAGTCCCTCTCGTAGTCAGAATCCCTCTCGGCGCAAAGACCCGTTCAGGTCCGTTCCACGCCAACATGATCGAGTCTTGGTTCATCAACGACCCCGGCCTCATCATCTGCTTCCCCTCGACCCCTCAGGACGCCTACGACCTGTTAGTGGAAGCATCCTCACTGAACGACCCGGTAATCTTCCTAGAACACCTCGGGATGTATGGGCTGAGGGGTGGGAAGACCGGTTGGGGGGACAACATCAATCAGGAACTCGACAAGGAGTCGGTACTCTCTCACATAGACGGTGGCGAGGGCACATACAAGATTGGCAGAGCCCAGATTATGCGCGGCGGAAGAGATGCGACGGTCATCACTTGGGGAGCGATGGTTCATGTCGCCCTCAAGGCCGCAGCTGTCATGGCTGCAGAGGGAAAAGAGGTCGAAGTGGTCGATTTGAGAACCATACTTCCATTCGACGCCGCAACCTGCGTTGAATCGGTCAAGCGAACCGGTCGCTACCTAGTTCTCCAGGAGGCGCAATACACCGGGGCGCTCGGCCACACGGTCAGCAGCCGCATCCAAGAGGAGACATTCTACTCACTCGAGTCAGCACCGGTTGTCATCGGCGCGCTAGACACACCTGTACCCTTCTCGCCGACCCTCGAAGACCACACCATTCCAACCGCCGAACTGGTGGTCGAACATCTCCGTCAATTGTGTGACTCATGAACCTCTCTGAAGACGGTTCCTTCAGTTCCAATTCGTTCTCACCTTCACCTGATGGGTTTCAGCGGTTTTGCCGTTGAATCTATTGAAACCATTTGTGCGGCTCAAAGACGAGCACGGGGGAACTGTCATTTGGTAACGGTTGGAGCGGCGGCTGGGTTTGAGCGATGAGTGGTGACGACGCGGCCGACGACCTCGAAGCGGGAGAAACTGTATCCTCTGCACCTGTAGAGGCCATCGAAACCGCCCCGGAACCTCACAATGCACGGGGTATCCTCAGTCTATTCCTGTGGAATCAGGTGCTGGTCATCGCCTCACTGTTTCTCGCCATGCTCGGCGTCCAGACAATCACCGCAGAACAGACCAGCCTCGGTGGAATGGCCGTCAGCCTATTCCTCCTGCTGCTGGCAATTGGCCTTCTCATCACCTCCGCCGACTTCTTCGTCGAAGGGGCCAAGGGGTTGGCCCGCCAAATCGGAATCGCTGAGGTGATCATCGGACTCACCATCGTCTCGCTAGGCACCTCCCTCCCTGAGATTCTGATTTCCGCGCAGGCGTCGTGGGAAGCCTACCAAAACCCGTGCGTTGCTGGGGTTAAGGACTGTGCGACCGACTTCGCGTTGGGCAACATCTTCGGCTCTGTACTCGTCCAAATCACCCTCATCCTCGGCCTCGTGGTGGTCGTTCGACCCCTCTCCATTCGCCCTGCTTGGATCCAGCGAGATGGTCTCATGATGTTCCTCGCGGTAATGCTACTCTCAATGCTGATTCTCGTTGACGGTGACTTGAATCGGCTAGAAGGGGCGCTCCTTTGCCTACTCTATGTGATGTATATCACCTACCTGATTCAACATCGGGATGAAATTCGGAGTGAGGAATTCGAGGTCCTTGAAGACTTACGAGCAGACCCCGGGGGACACATCACATGGACGACGACAGCATATTTCGTGATGCTAATGATCGGTCTCGGACTCGCCATGTTCGCGTCTGCGAGAGTGATTGATTCGGCTGCTGGAATTGCCATCGAGATGGGGATTCCTTCCGCCGCGGTCGGCTCGACTCTCTCAGCGGTAGGTACCTCATTCCCTGAATTGGCGGTTGCCCTTCTAGCGGCGCGGCGCAGTACTGGAATCGCGGTTGGCACTCTGATCGGCTCAAACATCACCGACCCGATGCTTTCAGTCGGAATCGCTGCCATCATCAATCCAATCGTCGTCTCTGACACAGGGCTGTTCTACGGACTCATCATTCCTGCAACCCTGTTCTGCACCGGACTTGCGTTGGTCTTCATGTGGACCGACTTCAAGTTCAATCGCCCTGAGGGTGTGATTCTCATCGGCTGCTACGCGGTCTTCCTGTTCCTTCTGTATGGCTCCATCTAACGAAATGCATGTTTCACCCCTGTACGGGCAGACGGTGCCAATAGGCGAATGGTAAAGGTGAGCGACCACTCGCCGCTGCATGGTCGACTTCACCCTCTCCGAAGAGCAGGAGATGCTACGCGACCTAGCCCACGAATTCGCTGAGACCGAACTGCGCCCCAACGCCGAGCATTGGGACAACGCCCGCGAATATCCCAAAGATGCGCTGCGTCTCGCGCACGAGACCGGTTTGACCAACCTGCATGTCCCCGAATCATGTGGAGGCATGGAGTTCGACATCCTCACCGAGGTGTTGGTCCAGGAAGAGTTGGCGTGGGGGGATCCGGGCTTCGCTACGGCAGCGTATGCGAGTGGCCTGACTGCGGCACCCATCATCACCGGCGGAACAGAGGAACAGAAGCAGAAGTATCTCGGAGCGCTGGTGAACGACGGTGCTAACTGCTCATATTGCGTGACCGAGCCCGTGGCGGGCAGCGATGTTCAAGGAATCAAGACAAACGCTGTACTGAATGGTGACCACTACATCCTCAACGGCACAAAGATGTTCATCACCGGGGCTGGCTACGCTGACTGGTTCTTCGTGCTCGCCTACACCGACAGGGAGGCTGGCTACAAGGGGATGAGCGGCTTCATCGTAGAATCCGATTGGGACGGTGTCAGCCTTGGAAAGAAGGAGTCCACGATGGGGCAGCGCTGTTCCGACACCCGTTCCGTCAATTTCGACGATGTGCAGGTTCCCATCGAAAATCTCGTTGGTGGAAAAGAGGGCAGCGGCTGGTTCAACGCGATGACCGCATTCGACCTCTCACGACCGTGCGTGGCTGCCCACGCGGTGGGAAATGCGAGAGCCGCCTACGAATACGCACTCGCCTATGCGCTTGAGCGGGAAACCTTCGGTCAACCAATTTTCAACCACCAGATGATAATGGCCAAACTCGCCGACATGAAGACCAACATCGAGGCGGCTCGGCTTCTCACCTATCGAGCTGCATGGTTGGCCGACCAAGGGAAGAGCAACACCGAGGCGGCCGCCCACGCAAAGCGGTTTTCGGCGGACATGGCGACTGAGGCGACCATCGAGGCTGTCCAGATCTTCGGTGGCTTCGGCTACACTGAAGAGTATCCCGTGGCGCGCTTGATGCGGGCGGCGAAGGTGATGCAAATCTACGAGGGTTCGTCGGAAATCCAGCGGCTCATCATCGGTCGGGAAATCACTCGCGACCTCTGAACACCGCCGTTCACTTTTCGCAACCCCCCACCGATTTGCTGATGAACTACCACCGTAGGCTTCCAAGCCATGGGGCCAGCCCGTGCGGTGGTTCTCGCGGCAGGCGGCAGCGAACGCCTTGGCCAGCCGAAGTCCTTGGTTTCCCTCTCAGTGAACGGAGTTGAGATGCCGCTGGTGCGCTGGCTCGTCGAGCGCATAGAGGCGGCTGGTGTTGAGACGATCGTGGTGACGAGACAGGAGTTGGTCGTTGACATCATGCTGGCGCTTCCCGGACGGGCGATAGTGGTCAATCCGAATCCGGAGTCGGGCCGGACCGGCTCTCTGCAATGTGGCATCAAGGCGATTCTCGATAGCAAGCGAACTCCGAAGGAGTTCCGACTGCTCGTGGTCCCGGTTGACCGTCCCGGCTTCAGCGACTCTACCCTCTCAGCGCTGCTGGAGACGGACCACTGCGCCTGCCCGGCCAAGGATGGCCGTGGCGGACACCCACTGCTTCTGACTATGGAGGAGCTCGGTACGATTCTGAACTCCGAGCCAGATGTCTCGCTCCGTTACCTCGCCCATCCAATGAGGATGAACGTCGTCGATGAGCACCTGCACCTCAACCTCGACTCCGAGGACGACCTCACGGCACTGCATGATGCAATCTCCGCACTCTCTTGAGCGTCATCTCAGAGCGCGACGAACAGACTCGTGAGGTACATCACGAGAAGACCGGCGAGGACCCCGCCGTGTAGTGACCACGGATTGACCTTAGCGTCGCCCTCTCTGATTCCGGACAGCACCTCGATGCAGACATAGAGAACTGCGCCGGCTGCAATTGCGAAGAAGAAGATTGCCAGGCTGTTGGCGAACCATGCCAGTCCGATGAAGGCGCCGATGATGGACGGTCCGCCTGCAACAGCCCCAAGCCCGACCAACTTCTTCACATCGAGACTCTCTCCGCCTCTTGCAAGTGGTCCAATGATTGCAATACCCTCGGAGAGATTGTGCAGCGCAAATCCGATGATTAGTGTGGCAGCCATGGTAGAGGCATCGACACTGACTGCGATTCCAACAGCTAGCCCCTCGCCCATGTTGTGTAGACCGATTGCGATGGCGATGAGCCAAGCGAGAGCCTCGTTACCAGTCGTGTCAGACATGCTGCGGACCTTCTCATCCACGAAGACCAGCCCAAGTAACCCAGCGACAAGCCCGAAAACCGCGATTGCGTATCCGGCGTACGGAGCAAGTCCGAGCCCGAGTAGGTCAAAGATGGCCTGGTCGATGGTTGGGATGGTGCCAGTGCTGGTGTCGGCGACCTGCATCGCGGCAATGAATCCGTCCGCCCCCTCAAACGACTCAGCCGCGAGGTCGATGAGAAGGAAGAAGAGAACCCCTACCGTGAAGGCGAGAAGGAAGGTCATCCATCTGTCATCCAGCCCCCTCAGTCTGTTGAGCGGCAGCATTCCAAGGTACACCGGCACAACGCCGACATAGAGACCCAGCAGTATGGCCATCCAAAGAACTTCAATCATTAACCAGCCTCCTCAAATTATTCTCAATATCCCGTGCATCCCGGCATCCTTGTGCCCAGGGACGCTGCACGAGTAGGAGTAGGTGCCAGCCGAGCCGGCAGTCATGACCCAGTCTCCGAAGGTGAGTGAGCCTAGCGAGACCGAGGACAACTCCTCGAACGAGACACTGCCGTTCACCACCTGCTCGTTGTGAACATTCTCCAATAGATGTCCACTGACATAGAAATCGTGGGCATCATTAGGACCCGCATTGATGATTCTGAAGCGAACTCTCTCCCCCTCCTCCAATGTGATGACGGGGGTTAGTGGCGCAGCCCTGCCGTTGATGACCTCAAGAGTGCCTTGACGAGTCACTTCGGGTCCGACATCTCCCAGAAACAGGAGGACTTCGTGGTCGACCGGCTCCTCCTCCCCGCCGAACACGATGATGGCCCCGTACATGCCCCGCTCGATGCCCTCACCACTCTCCGGAATGGTGACGCCGGGAATGAACGGCTCCTCGTCCAACTCGGCCACACTGTCGTGATACGCCCAAGTCCCGACCGAATCGGGCCTCGCTTCGAGGTAGTAGGTCCTAGAGCCGCCGGGAGGGACGAATGAGTTTGAGAGGAAGGTGCCGTCACTGTCTGGATCAAAGGCGAGTCCGTGGGCGTGGAACGAGGCGATGGTGGAGAGTCGGTTGGTCAGTGTGAGCTCGATGGTGTCACCCACCCGGGCGCAGATGGTTGGGCCGGGAACAGAGCCGTTGAAGGTCCAAATCGGGATTACGTGACCCTCGGATATCTCCCAGTCGGTTGCCTGGGCGACCAGTTCGTACTTTCTCACATCATTGCCCGGAGGGAGATCGCAGAGTAGTTGCGGTCCGTCGTGAGGGGCGAGGTGGCCCAACTGTTCAGACTCTGCGGGATCGCTGGAGGCGAAGTCGAGGAAGATCGAGGGGGTGAACAACTCGAAGAGCAGCAGAAGCACGAAGGCGATGACCTTCCCCGAGACGAGCGGTGTGGCTCCCTGTTCGTCCATCAGTGAACCTCCTCCACAGACAGATGACCCATCATCCCGGCGTTGATGTGGTCGTAAACATGGCAGTGATACATCCACTCGCCGGCGGCCTCCATCTCGATGTCGAAGACGGCGACATCATCCGCCAACGCGCTCGAAAGGCCGACGAATCCTTCCGGCGCCTCCACAGATGGGTGGTGGACAGCCGAATGTGGGCTCAGGAACTTGTTGTCGATGGGTCGCCCTTCGCCGCCGTCCAACCATCGATGGCCGTGGACATGGAAGGTGTGCTCTTCGGACGGTCCCGCGTTCAGCAGGTGGACCCGAACCCGCTCACCCTGCTCGAAGTGCCACATCGGAAGCCACGGGAAGGCGAACCCATTGATGGTGGCAGCATAGGTTCCGGGGTGGTATTCGGGCTGGTACTCGCCCATGATAACGATGATCTCGTGGTCAAATTCAGTAACGCCGTCCCGAACGATCAATGCCCCGTGCAGCCCTTTCCCAAGACCTTCGTTGCCGTTTACCAAGTCATGGTACAGGTAGGTGCCTGCCTGCTCGGCCTCGAAATAGTAGATGCCGACTCCGCCGGGTGCCACCTCAGTGGGGTTGAAACTACCATTTGGCGTTGCCCGGAGGTGTAGGTGGAAGGAGACTGGAACTGACAATTCGTTTGTCAGAGTGACTTCCAACCAGTCCCCGACGTTGACACACAGAAGTGGACCTGGAACTGCCCCGTCGAAGGTCCACGCATTGACATAGCCGGCTGAGGTGAACTGCCATTCGACCGGCTTCGCGGTGAGGGCGAAACTCCTGATGGATTCTTCAGACCCATTGGCAAGTGGGCCGTCGACCTCGCAGGCGAGTTGGGGCGCGGTGTGTGTCTCAGTGTGTCCAACTAGGCTCTGGCCAGCCATCGGGTCTCGTTCGGCCAACATTTCCTTGGGGGTGGCGAAGCTCATTGCGACTACGAGGGCGACGAGGAGTAGGACGGGGAGATACTCCCTGAATTGGCTCTGGAGGACCATCATTCACCCCCTCCGTCAATGGTTCTGCACTGACTACAGACTTTGAATGTTAGCCAAGGCTAACTTTTCCAGTTTCCTCTAGTTTCACTCTGTTTCCCGCGGGACTCACCCTCAAGTGCGCGGGCCTTTTCGGTGGCTTCGTGACCCACCCAATTCTCACATGGGCGACCGAGAGACTCTCAGCAGGACGACAGGTCGCGATGGCTACGGTCCTCTCCGCATCGGGCTCGGTTCCAGGAAAGCCCGGAGCTAGGATCGCTCTCACCGATATTGGGGAAGTTTCCGGCACCGTTGGTGGGGCTGGTCTTGAGATGCAGGTTATTGAGCGGTTGCAAACGATGCTCAACGGTATGGGCGGCGAGCCGGGTGGCGATGTCGAGACCTTCCAACTCTACCGCGATGCGAAGGGTGATGCGGGGATACCTCTCGACAGCCTCTGCGGCGGTCGTGTGACTGTCGCATTCGAGGTGATTCATCCGATGCCACACATTCTACTCTGCGGCGGCCTGTGACAACCTTGAGTGGAAGCACTCCGTCTTCGACGTCCGACCCGACTACTGCGACGGAAATTCATATCCAGACGCAACCGAACTTCACCACAGCAGCGCTGGTTCATTCATCGAAGGTGAGGACGCTGGCTCACTCGCCCGATTCTCCGACATACTGCTTCTCGGCCACGACTGGGCGGTCGACGAGGAGCTTCTGCTCGGCCTGCTGAATGCCAGACAGGCTGACCCCGACTCCTGGCGTACACGAATCGGAGTCATAGGAAGCAGGAGCAAGTGGCAGGCGTTCTGCAAGAGTGCTCTTGCTGAGGGAGTGGAGCAGGCTTTCCTCGACGATGTCGACTGCCCCATTGGACTCAACATCGGGGCTGAATCGCCCTCTGAGATCGCCGTGGCCGTGACTGCCCAACTGATCTCCCGAATCAAGGAGCAGAACCCGGATGACCCGAGTTGGCGGGATAATTGACGAAAAGCAACCATTGATTATCGCGTTAGTTATTCCATAGCCATGCGCAAGGGAGTGCTAGCACCTGCGTTGGTGGTGCTGCTGCTTGGAATAATGGCAGTAGGGGGTTTCGTACTCCTGAAGGACCACATGACCTTCACCGACCCGACTGATGGGGGAAATGATGGCGGCACAGATGACGACGGCGATGGCGAAACAGTGGTGAGTGGCGACGAGTGGACTCTCCACCACATTGCCGGCTCCGAAGACCTTCCAAACTGCGATTCCGGCACAATGAGCCGGCTCTACTATGTCGAGGGTGAAGCCGGCTTCCAGATTTGCACCAACACCGGTTGGTCGTTCATCGATCTTGCAGGGCCATCACAACAAACAAACTCCAACGGAACCGATGGGCAGAATGGTACTGCCGGTGAAACTGGTCAGACAGGTCAACAGGGTGAACCCGGTGACGACGGACACAGTGCTCTGGCTTCGACAGGTGTTGAGCCTGCCGGCAGCAACTGTCCCAATGGCGGAATCAAGGTCTGGGTCGGGATGGATTCAGACGACGATGGCTTCCTCGACGCTAGTGAGGTCCAAAGCACCCAGTATGTTTGCAACGGGGCGGACGGGCAGGATGGTACTGATGGAGGAGCATCTCCTGACACCATGCTGACTCGAGTCTCGACACCGACCCTTCAGGCATGCTCATCGGGTGGCCGAATCATGCAGCAGGGGCTTGACAACGGTGAGGGTGGTGGCATCGCCCAGAACAGCGTACTGGAGGATGACGAGGTAGACTACACCACCACCTATTGCAGCAATTTCGTGGTATCACGCTTGGCCGACATCAACCCTGGCGGAGACGACTCGAATCCAGGAAAATTCACGGGCTTCGTGGCGGTTGGGAACACGCTCTACTTTGACGCAAACGAACCGACCTACGGAACTGAGTTGTGGGGCCACGAGATGAATACTGGTTCAACCTCGATAGCTGTGAACATTCACGCCGGTTTCTACAGTTCCCTCCCAGGTGCCGGCGGAGGCATGGTTGCAGTTGGGACGGCACTCTACTTCGATGCGTGGACTGGAGGAACCGGCACGGAACTGTGGGCGTACGAGACAACTAACGGCTCTGCTTGGTTGGTAGCAGACATCAACGATGGCGGCGGCGGGTCTGCCCCTGGCTACTGGGGGAATATTGTCACAGTTGGTACGACGGTCTATTTCGATGCGCATGACGGCAATGTTGGATTCGAGTTGTGGGCGCACAATACTGTGAATGGAACGACCTGGAGGGTAGCGGACATCAACAGCGGCACCGATAGTTCGGCTCCAGGCTACTATTCTGGAATCAAAGTGGTCGGGACGAAGCTCTACTTCTCCGCCACCGAAGGCACTTCTGGATATGAGTTGTGGTCGCACGACACCGTGGCTGGCACGACTGGGAGGGTGGCAGACATCAACCTGGGTAGTGAAAGTTCGATTCCGGGCAAACTCTCAGGCCTTACATTGGTAGGCACGACGCTTTACTTCGATGCGGACGATGGCAACACCGGCAGAGAGTTGTGGTCGCACGACACTTCGACTGGGCGCACCTCAATGGTTGCAGACATCTACAGCGGCAGCGGCAGTTCTGACCCCGGAGACGACGCTGGGTTCACTGCCGTCGGCACCAAGATTTACTTCGACGCCTACGATGTGGCCGCTGGCCGTGAACTGTGGGCATACGACACTACCAGCAGTTCAACTTCGAGGGTGGCTGACATCTACATAGGCAGCAGCGGCTCCTATCCCGGTTACAGTTCAGGCGGACTCACAGCCGTTGGCACGACGCTCTACTTTGATGCCATCAACGCTGCAAATGGGCGCGAACTGTGGGCGCACAACACGAGCAGCGGAGCCTCGTGGCGAGTCATTGACATCAACAGCAGTGGAAGTTCCAGACCGGGAGACAACGCTGGCATCACCGCCGTGGGAACTCGTCTCTTCTTCGACGCAGACGACCCCAGCAGTGGGACTGAACTGTGGGTCCACGACACCACGACGGGGATGACTTGGCAGGTGGCCGACATCAACAGCAGCGGCAACTCCGACCCCGGCCACCTAACAGGACTGACGGTTGTGGGCTCGCGGCTCTACTTCCAGGCGAACGACGGTAGCGGCTACGAACTGTGGATCATGGACATCGAGCACACCATCATCTACAACTGAGCGACCTAGAAGGTCTGTCCTCGTTTCTGGATTGCGCCAACGGACTCAATAATTGAGCCTATCAGGACTCTACGAGTCCTCGATGAACGATGTTAAGACCAATCCAATCGTCTCGGCACCCGATGAGCGGCCAGCATCGCCCCCTCCCCGCGTTGGTTGTGCTACTCTGTCTGGTCATGGCTCCATGGCTGACGTCACTCGACTTCAACGCGTCTCCGACCTATCTTGAGGCGGAGGCAGAGGGACGATATTCAACCTCCGCACCACCTTGGGGATTCGCCTTCGGTGTGATTGCCGGTACCGAAGTCATCGACCCTATGTCGGTCTGCGCCCACCCCTCGGGTGACACCATCGTATCCGGTGGGTTTAGCGGAGGAGTGAGTGTCGGTGGACTCTCTGACAACACCACATCTGGCATCTTCTTCGCTCGAGTTGACCGCAACGGAACTGCAAATTGGATTTCCGTGGGAGACGGCGGGGGCCTCGGAGAGTCTGTTTCACTCCAAATGCACTGTGCAGATGATGGGACAATCTACTTCGCTGGCTCTTTCAATAACCAGTTAACTATCAATGGAATTGCATACTTCTCAACTGGCTGGGATGACGCAATTTACGGCAGACTGCACGCAAACGGCTCCTTTGCATGGACTGACACCATCTCGACCAGTGGCAATGACGAAGTCACCTCGGTAAAGTGGGACCCAGTGAATCAGGAGGTTGTCTGGGCAGGAGGCTTGGGAATGGGCTACATCACAAAGTACGGATTCACACTGACCGCAAGTACCACGCAGGTTCCGATTCTATTCACGACAGATGAGAATGGGACTTGGCTTAATGCCGACCAAGGAATCAGCACCTTCGGGGAAGGGGCGTTCTACGATGTCGTCGTTATGCCTAATGGTGAGCTGACTGCGTGCGGACTATTCGCCCAAGGAACTGTCTCATTCGATGGCAACACCGACACCGCTCAGAACCTGATGCTCCTCGTCGCTAGGTACAATCGTACCACTGGCTGGCAATGGCTGGCCAGCGGAGAGACCTCGGCGGCCATCGGCTGTTCTGCAGATGGCTATTCTGTCGATGTGACCGGAGTGTACCTCATTTCGATTCAGCTCGGGGCACACAGCGCAAACAGCGTAGGTGACCAAGACATCTTCATTGCACGGGTCAATGGAAATGGGCATTGGGCGAATCTAGCGACGGCCGGCGGTTCGGGAGAAGATGCCTCATACCGAATCGGCAGAACCGCTGGTGGTGACTTGTTAATCGGAGGTTCTTACGAGAATACGGTCACATTCGGAAACATGACGACGGCCGCTGCAATAGGGGGCAATGACGCCTATGTAGCGATGCTCAACGGCAGTTCCTACACTTGGGAGTGGGTCACGGTGGTGAGTGGAGATGGTGAAGACTCCTTCTTCGGTGTCAATATCGACCGAGGCAGGACCCTCGTTATTGGAAGGTCATCGAGCAGCGGTCTGGTCATGGGTCCATGGGGCCACACAAACCAGAATTCGGACTATTTCATGGTGTTTGGAGAGTTGGGACATGACACCGATGGCGACGGCCTGATGGACAGTTCAGATTCATGCCCGAACGGTTTCACCGGCTGGACGACAGGCCCCTTCACCGACCACGATGGCGATGGCTGCAGAGACTCGGATGAGGACCTCGACGACGATGACGACGGAGTTCCAGACATCGATGACAACTGCGCAACTGGTCTAGTCAGATGGGGACCGACCAACGCCACCGACTACGATTCTGACGGCTGCCGGGACTATGATGAAGACACGGATGACGATGGCGACGGAGTCCCTGACCTCACCGACCTCTGCCACTACAGCCCCAAGGGGTGGAACTCAACGACCTCTGAGGACCTCGATGGAGATGGTTGCCGAGATTCAGACGAGGATGATGACGACGATGGCGATAGTATTCTCGATACATCCGACGCGTGTGCAACAGGCGAGACAGGCTGGCTTTCAGCCTCTTCGACCGATCACGACTCGGACGGCTGCCGGGATGAGGGAGAAGACCTCGATGACGACGACGACTTGGTGCTCGATGATGCGCCCGACGGCTGTCCTCGTGGAGAGATTGGATGGACCTCGACACCATTGACC
>CAZPJQ010000012.1:11618-19280 GCA_964586945.1 uncultured Candidatus Poseidoniales archaeon | reverse complement strand
GAATTCCATCGCCATCGGTGTCGGCTGGATTCAAATCATCTGAGGGATCATTCTGGGGGTTGGTCCCGTCGAGATACTCCTGACTGTCAGGAACTCCGCCGTGGTCGGTGTCAAGTTCGAGATAGTCAGTGATGTAAGCATCCATCGAGCCATTGCCACCACCCATTCCGGGCACATACATCAAGTCGCAGCCGGTTGTGTTTTCGAAGTAGTCGTTGAGAAGGTCACCGTCAGAGTCGAGCCGGTTGTCGCAAGGCTCCATCGGATCCGTTCCGTTGAGAATCTCATCGAGGTCGCTCTGACCATCGCCGTCAGAGTCCCAGAGGGTGTATATGGAAAACCACCCCCAAATAGAGAGGGTTTCCTCCCAATTGGACAGTCCGTCACCATCCGTGTCTTCGTAATCGTCATCGCAGTGGGCGTGAGTGCTACCAAGAGTGCCGAGTTGAGTTCCGTCGTAATGGCACCAACTGCCGTTCTTTGAAATGACCTCCGCAGTCCCGACAGGTGGAGGCACGGTGACACCCAGCAGAACATCGTTCACTACGCCAGTGTAAGTGAAAGAGGTCAGTTGACCTCCGGTGGTGTTGTAGTAGCCAACCGCCGCGACCAGCGTTCTCCAGTCGACTGGAGTCGGGTCGAATCCAGTGGCGTCTGTGAGGTAGAGGCGTTGTTGTGAAGAGGAGTAACCACCTGGTTGGGAGGAGGTGTCGAGAGTGGTGCTGAAGTCTAGCAGCGACATGCACGGATCTGAGCTGTGAGAGAGATTCATCTCATCTCCGTCTCCAACACCACCAAAGTCGGTGTCGTACACATTCCAAAGTGTGCAGGAGAGATTCTCAAGCCAGTTGTCGATTCCGTCGTTGTCGTAGTCACCAGCATCTTCCCGACGCGTTGGGTCAGTTTCGCCGGCGTCAACCTGTCCGTTGCCGTTGATGTCCTCGGCGCCATCGTCGAACTGGTCGCCGTCGGTGTTATTGTTTCGCGGGTCGCTGTGAAGTGGGGGGTTGCCGTAAGTGCTGAAATTAGCTTCAACGCCATCATCGATTCCATCTCCATCGGTGTCCGCAGAAGTGGGGTCAGTCAGGATTATGAGTGCCTCGTAGCCATCTTCGAGGCCATCATTGTCGGTGTCGTTGTCGAATGGATTCGTATCCATGTCCTGGTCTACGGAAGCGGTTTGAGTCAAGCAGCCGAATAGCGGGTTGCAGGGGTTGACGTTCTCGGTCGCTGTCTCGGTCTGGGGGTTTCCTGATTGGAAGACGGAGGTGGTCCATGAGGGGTTGATATATTCCTGAATGTTCACGAGTCCGTCATTATCCGGATCACCCATCATTCCATCCACGCCATTCGGATTTGTGGCGTTCAAACCGTTCGATACCTCCCAGCCGTCGGGCATTCCGTCACCGTCGGTGTCCCAACCATCAGGGTCCTCATCCGCCACGCCGTCGCCGTCGTCATCGTCAGAGCCGCACACTTCGTCACCGTCTCGGTCTGGGTCCTGCATGTCGGTCAAGCCATCCTTGTCGTTGTCAATTCCATCGTTGCAAATATCGCCGACGGGGTCTTCGTCACAGAGAATCACACTCGAACCATTACCATCGGAACCGGGGTCACCGCAGCCGGGTTGGTTGACCTGCATCGCATCCTCTTCGTTCCAGTTGCGCACAGGGACGGTGCCATTCCACCAAACCCCATTGTCGAGCACATTGGCAGTGCCGGAGGAATCCCAGCCGAGAGGCATGAGGTAGTTGTACTCCTGTAAATTGGACATTGAATCGCCGTCCGGATCGCCCGAGGCGCCGTTGTTGGTCAGCGAGGAACCGTCATTCGGATTGAGGCCATACTTCCATTCCCAGCCATCGGGAAGGCCGTCGTTGTCAGAGTCCCAATCCTGACATTGAGTCTGTAGCAGAAACTCCATCCCACAGGTCAGCCCGTCACCATCTTGGTCTGTGGTCGCGGAAGCCTCGTAGGCGGCAAATTCCAGAGCCGCGATGCTTGAAACAAACATCAGGAAAACAAGGGACAGCGCCTTTGCCCTCACTCTAAACTCCACCTTCTTATTGGCTATCAAATCGGATTGCACCAGCAGCGACATCTCTGAACCCATGCCTTAACCCCCTCGTCTAGCACTTAAGACAGTTGGAGCACAGTTCATACGCGGCTGGGTCCGAATCTCGCTCCTAAAGGAGCGTATGGCGTCGAGTTGGAAACTGCTTCCGGAGGCAGAGCGAATCTATACGGTGAGAACCTAATCGTCGAGAATTTCAATGTCGTCATCATCGATCTCATCATCGGCCAACTCAATCTCGTCATCATCGTCAACCGACTCATCGACAGGCTCGGGGATATCGAACTCCTCTTCTTCTTCATCATCCTCGTAGTAATCGTCCTCAGCCCACTCATCTGTTGCTCGCCGGCGGCCAGCGATTGCAGCTACGGCGAGAATGACGAATCCAGCGATGAGCAACTTGGTCTCAGTCCGCATATTGATGATTTCATTCGTCAGCCTGGAGACTGGGTCATCAATCTCAACCCTGATGTCGACTGACTTCTTGGTGTTGTGAGAGTCGAGGAATGATTGGCCATCCATAGTGTACGGCTCACCTTCGATTTCTATGCTGTGTACATCGCCATGGCGGGCGGAGGGAGGGGCGGTGACGCGCAGGAGGAAATCGACCTCGTCGAAGGCAGGAACGGTGAGCATCCGGGAGCCGGTCGTGGAGTCCTCAGCGGTCGCCCACCAATCACTCGGTGCTTTTGCAGAGAGAAGCACACGCATGTCGGTGTTCCCTTCATTCTTCAGCACCATGCTGTAATTCGCAGTTCCGTCTGGGCCAATCGGTTGGTTTGGCGAGGATTGAACTATCTTGAGTGACGGCTCTCCAGCTCCAACCTCGATACTGAATGGCATGTCAAAGAAGCGCTCAGGTTCATCGCCGTCAGTCGTCTCCTCGATTCGAAGATAGATTGTGTGGTTTCCAGAGAGAACCTGAGAAGTCAAGTGAACTTCAAGTTCAAGCTCAACTGAGTCGTCTAAGGTCAACTGAATCATTGGCAATGGGTTTCCGTCACTATCTGTTATCATGTACTCCCACAGTGTGTAGCGGCCATCTTCAACCTCGGCGTTGCGAGCATAGTCAGCGGGATTGACTATCTTCCATTCCTTCAATGCGTCAGGGGAACCTGAGGTTTGGGTGACCTTCACCCTCATCCGAATATCGATGTGCTCATCACCATCGTCATTCAAACAGCCGTCAGAGGCGATATGACCGAGTCCGTTCCCGGCACCGTCACAATCGAACACGACCTCACCTTTCAGCCCATTAGTGCGGTATGGAGTGAATTCAACCTTAGAAGCAAGGGTGGAATTCCCCTCGCTGAAAAATGAGATGACCACCAAGCCCGAATCTGGGTCCTCTTCGACAGAACTGGGGCTCACCTTCATCACTACTGTCATCACAGTATGACGGTTGATCGAATCGGTGTGGTACAAGCCATCATTAGGGTCTATTTCCATTACCATCTGTGTAGAATTATCGATGAAGAAAACGGTAGTACCTAGCGGCATTTGAGATACAGTAAATCGGAAACTATCTGCATCAAAACCGGTGTTGAAGATATCGATATAGAACGATGTAGGTGGACCAAATGCGTCGACAAATTGAGGAGCGCTTGAATCGAACTCCTCGGCCCTGCTGGAGTTGTAAATCTGGTTTTCATGATCGGTGTCCCAAAGTGATAGCATTGCAGGAGCAAATACATCCATCTTTTCCAACCTTATTTGGTATATCAAGAAGGCTACTTCTGCCTCGGATGTGTTGAAGGCGCGCGCCGCAATGTCAATTCTATCAGGTGTCGTTCCCAACTCACTCGGGGCCTCCATCGTCAACACTGCCAACAGTTCGACTCCTCCACCTGAAAGGGTGTAGCCGTCGGGCCTGTCAAAGGTCACCAACCAACTTGGGTCGAGACTTGTGAGTACATCCAATTCAACATCTATTGAGCCGCTCTCCCCTGTATGCCGAATAACCATTTCAATGATTGTTGTCTCTCCCGGTGCGACATACTCGACCGTTCGGTCCTCAGGGCTCCGAACATCGATGCCATAGCGATGAATCGTGATGTCGTCGTGTGTAATCACAAATTCACTCGGACCTTGAGTGTCAATGATGGAAAGCGAGAGCTCGTATGCTCCTGCTTCGATACCGGCTGGATAGGACCAGAGAAGTTCCCCTACCAATCCCCCCTGGTCCATCGTCAACTCCGCGTTGGCGAAAATGTGGTCCACTGGATAGGTGCCGTCAGGAGCGCGTATTCTGATACTGACCTGCTGTATGTCCTCACGCCCAAAGGCATCCCTGACATCGACACGGAGGGACATCTGTCTGTCGTCTGGAAGAGCATGTGGATACCACTCCAAAACCTCAGGGTCCGTCCAAAGAGCACCCGGCATGAGAATCTTGACTTGACTATCTGCAACTGCATTCGACCAGAACTCCATCAATGTGAAGTCGTCGGAAGCATCAGGGTCACCCCAAGCAATTTCCGCATCGCAACTGGAAAACGGGCCACCTGCTCCCTCGCAGGATGCCTCGGCGGAAACGGTGAGGGCAATCTGTCCGCCTGCAGGAATTACTCGCGAACGTTCGCCTATCCATCTAAGTTTGACAATCTCATAATTCCAACCATTACAACCAAAGAGTCCAGAGCACATACCATGTTGTTCTTGGGCAGTCGAGAGGGTCTCAGAATTGCCATTCTCGTCTACGATTCTAAGAGTGAAGGTGTAGGTGGCTGTCTGTTGTTCAGAACTCGCTGTTGCTCTGAGGAAAATGTGGAGGGGGACCTCCCACTCGCCGTTGTTCGAAGATGCCCTCCCCTTGAGGGTCAGGTCAGTCAGCATCTCTCGGGATTTGAACTCAATTGGATCATCTAGGGCTGAAGCATTTCGCTGGCCACTATCGGGCACTTTGGTCGTCAAGTAGCCGTCACCACCGACTGTTGAGTTTTTCTTGTCGATGAAAATCTTGTACAATTTCATCGGGTCTTCGTGGCTTGAGGGCAAAACGACCTGTCCCTCAGAAAGTGGCTCTGGTGCCGAGGCTGGAAGTAGTGGAGCGGTGGTTGAGAGCACGAACAGAAGGAAGACCAAGAGAGGACCCACGGTTGAAGTGAGTTGTCTGCGAGGAGGTGACTTTGTTCTTACCACGGCATAGCCGTGGCGCGAGTCCGTTAATAGGTTCACCATCAAGCGTGCCGATTGTGACTCCTTCTCAAAGGCCGATTCAGTATCCCAAGGTGAGGGAAAGGGGAAGTGCGGGGGGAGGGATTCGAACCCTCGTACCTCTAGGGACCGGAGCTTAAGTCCGGCGCCGTTGACCAAGCTTGGCAACCCCCGCAAAGGTGGTTGTGAGAATCAAGAACATGAACATTGGTAGTAAGTTAGTGAGAACTTACTCTCGTAAACGAACCATCTGACAGCCAATTTCAGCATCACCATCGTAAACATCCAGTTTGGTCGCAGTCACACTTGCACCCAGAACCTCGGGTGGGCAGACATAGGAGTCGAGTAGGTCCGAGACCAATGATTCAAGCAAATTGAAGCGGGGGGCGCACACAGCTGCATCGATTCTCGCCTTGATGAAGTCATAATCCAAAACTTGGTCGATTTCATCCTCACTCGGCGCGCTGGCGCCTGACAGATGGAGTTCCACATCAAACCGGATTCGTTGGGTGACGCCCTGTTCTTCGGGTAGAACGCCAAGCTCCATCTCGACGACATAGTTACTCAGTATCAGAGTCGTGATGGCTCTCAACTCACTACCACGGATCAAATCGGCTAGGAGTCCTTGTGTAGGTTCAACTTGCATTCAATCACCCCGACCGTAGAGCACATCAGACGCGCGCGGCGCGAGGTGCTCGCCCCCATCAACATGGATGACCTCTCCGGTCACCGCGTTTGCACCTACCAGAAACAAAACCGCTGATGCGACGTCCTCCGGAGTTGAGCCTCGTCCAAGAGGAGTTGTGCTGTGCATCTCATCGAAAGAGGCCTGGCTGGCGTGTGGCGAGGGAAGGGTGAGGCCGGGGGCAATGCCATTGACGCGCACTGATGGGGCCAGCCCAATCGAGAGTGAGCGAGTGAGTCCGGCGAGAGCATGTTTTGAGGTCGTATACGAGAGGTAATCCGGGTTCGGATTGGCCAACTTTTGGTCGAGTAGATTCACTATCACGCCGCCATTCTCGGGAACTTGGGCAGCAAATTCTCGCGAAAGGATGAGGGGGGCCAATGCGTTGACCCTCAAAGTCCTCTCAAAGGTCTCGGGATTCAGTGAATCTAGGTCGTCGTATTCGAAAGTTGAGGCGTTGTTGACCAGAATATCCAAGCCGCCCAACTGGTCTGTAGCAGCTTCCACCATTGAGGAAACTGCAGCGATATCCGAAAACTCAGCCTGCAAGACCACGGAACTCACCCCGGTGCCTCTCAATTCTGCCGCCAGCGCCTCCGCCTGCTCAACAGAATTGTGACAGTGAATGGCTACGGAATGGCCAGCTTCTGCGAGGGCGCGACATATGGCAGCGCCGATTCGACGCGCGCCTCCAGTGACTAGTGCCGCACCCACAACATCGCCTCCTACCGACCTGTCCAAAGGCCCGGTTCTATTGACACCTTCGCGGCTCACGGCAATTGAATATCTCAGCCAGGAACGAGGCGAGGGAGGTTTCCCCTCACTGGGCCATCTTAGGAAGAGTGTTGACTCGACAGAGGGGGTAGAGTGACCAAGGGAGGTCGGATGTCGAACCCTTAACCGTGAGCGCCTCTCACGGAGAGGCGGGGCGGTCACTTGGCAGAACGGCAACTCCCGCTAATGGAAGATGAGGGCATCTCACTTGGTGGCTGCGGCGGAGCGGCGCGAATGAGTCCGCTTGAGCGTCGTAGGGCGGAGCGAAAGCGGCTTCCCTCTTGGTTCAGAACCAGTCTGCCCACTGGCGCGGCACAGTCGAATTACAACACGACTCGTAAAACGGTTCAAGAAAATCGTCTTCACACCGTCTGCGAGGAGGCGCGCTGCCCGAATGTCCACGATTGTTGGGGCCGGGGTACCGCGACCTTCATGATTGCAGGACAGGAGTGTACGCGCGCCTGTCGCTTCTGTGCCGTTGGCACAATCAAGGTTCCACCTGCGCTCGACCCCGATGAACCGGCCAATCTCGCGGAGGCAATCGACCTGATGGGAATCAAACACGCGGTGATCACGGTCGTCAACCGAGATGACCTGCCCGATGGCGGGGCTGACCATTACAAGCGCTGCATCAGCGCAGTTCACGAACGCTGCCCAGATGTGACGCTCGAGTTCCTATGCTCTGACCTCGATGGAAACTTTGCCGCTTTGGCACACCTTCTTGAGGATGTTCCGCTATCTGTGTTCGCCCACAATGTCGAGTGCGTACCACGTCTTGACCGTATAGTGCGGGATAGTCGGGCGAGTTTCCAACAGTCAGTTGACATCTTGGCTGAGGCGAAGCGCCTTCGTCCGGACATCCTTACCAAGAGCAGCCTCATGGTCGGCGTCGGTGAGACGGACGAAGAGGTGACGGAGGCTCTCAGCCTCTTGCGCTCAGCGGGCGTTGAATTGCTTACCATCGGCCAATATT
>CAZPJQ010000012.1:8624-11608 GCA_964586945.1 uncultured Candidatus Poseidoniales archaeon | reverse complement strand
TTTAACGATTGGCCAATATCTGCAACCTTCGGCAAACCACCTGCAAATCGATCGGTTCCCTGAGCCAGAGAGGTTTGCAGAGTGGGATTCTCAAGCGAGAGAACTAGGCTTCAAGGGAGTTGCAAGTGGCCCATTGGTGCGTTCCTCCTACCGCGCCGGACTGCTTCTCGAAGAGGCGAATGGCGGCCCCCCTCTAGTCACCCTGAGTACGACAGGCTCGGCGGTCAGCCACTTGCAGCCTAGCACGATTCCGCCGACATTGACTGAGGTTTATGGCTCGCAGTCATCTACTTTGAGTGATGGGCGCTCGGGACAATCATGATAGTGAGAACGAGATGAGGTGACTTCATGGAGGGGGATGAGTCCGACACTGGCATTGAGCCATACTCCGTTCCAACCGCACCTGCAAGGCCCGGTGAACAGGCTGTTTTCGAGGAATGGACTGCCACTCCAGGTGACCTTTCACGCCCCGACCCAGCCACCTGTACCTCAGATGATACGGCTGAGCACGCCTTCGGTTTGGTCCGAGTTCTCGACGATGAACATCAGGCGAGCGGCGAATGGCATCCGGAGTTGTCCGCAGATGAACTTCGCACCGGATTGGAATACATGGCTCGCCTGCGAATTTTCGACGACCGCATGATGAAGATGCAGCGCACTGGAAAGTTGTCTTTCTACATGCGCTCCTTGGGGGAGGAGGCGGTTGCAATCGCCCAGACGATGGCACTCAAAGAGCAGGATTGGATATTCCCCACCTATCGACAGCCTGGTGCACAATTCGTTCGCGGGAGGTCGATGGTCAGCATGATCAACCACTGCATCGGCAATGTGGAGGACAACATCAAAGGGCGGCAGATGCCAGTCCATTACTCATGGCGAGAAGGCCACTTCATCTCGGTCTCAAGCCCAGTCGGAACCCAATTCAGTCAAGCGGTTGGAGTCGCCATGGCGAGTGCCTACAAGGGTGACGACCAAGTCACAATCACTTGGATTGGGGACGGAGCAAGCGCCGAGGGGGACTACCACTACGCGCTGAACTTCGCCAGTGTGTTCAAGCCACCTGTAATTCTCAATGTAGTCAACAACCAGTGGGCGATTTCGACCCATCGCAACCTCGCTACGGGTGGCTCGAACTTCGCAAGTCGCGGTCTTGCCTACAACATCCCCTCAATCCGCGTTGACGGAAACGATTTCCTCGCTCTTTACTCGGTCACCAAGTGGGCTCGTCTGCGAGCCGGAGCGGGTGCTGGCCCAACTCACATCGAGGTGCTTACCTACCGCGCTGCAGGCCACAGTAGCAGTGACGACCCCAGCCGCTACCGCCCGGAAGGTGAACGAGAGGCGTGGCCGGGTGGCGACCCGATTGAACGGCTCAAGCTACATCTGATTGCCATTGGCGAATGGAGCGAAGAGCGACAATCCGAGATGGAGGAACGCATCGACAGCGAGGTGATGGCTGCTTACAAGGAAGCGGTCACTCACGGCGACTTGGCGAGCGGACCATGGCCGCCCGCGAGCACCATTTTCACAGAGGTCTACGAAGAGGTTCCTTGGCACATTCAGGAGCAGCGCGAGGAACTTGGCAAGTGAGGTGAGATGATGGCTAACATGAACATGATTCAATCGCTGAACTCCGCCCTCGACATAATGCTCGAGAGAGACGAGACAGTCCTGATGTTCGGCGAGGACATCGGCTACTTCGGCGGGGTCTTCCGTGTCACCGACGGCCTTCAGGCGAAGCACGGAGTACACCGAGTATTCGATTCACCATTGGCAGAAGGCGGCTTGGCCGCAATCGCCTTCGGCATGGGCCTCAATGGATTGCGGCCCATAGTAGAAATCCAATTCTCTGACTACATCTTCCCAGCGTACGACCAAATCGTCAACGAAATCGCAAAATTACGGCACCGCTCAGGTGGCGAGTTTTGGACCCCCGTGGTAGTCAGAACCCCAGCGGGAGGAGGCATCAAAGGAGGCCACCACCACTCACAGTCACCGGAGTCGCAGTTCACCCACACCCCCGGGCTGAATGTCGTCTACTGCTCGAATCCATACAATGCGAAGGGGCTGCTCATCAGCGCAATCGAGTCGAATGACCCTATCATCTTCCTAGAGCCGAAAAGGTGCTACCGCGGGCCATTTTACGGAGACCCACACAATGTACCCACATGGAAGGACCACCCTGACGGCGAGGTGCCCGAGGAGTACTACAACATCCCATTGGGTGAGGCGCGTCTGGTCGAGGAGGGAAGCGACTGCACAGTCATCTCATGGGGCGCGATGGTCCATGTCGCCGAGCAGGGCATTCGGGATTCGGGGATTTCCTGCGACCTGATTGACCTGCAATCTCTGGTTCCATGGGACCGCGATGCCGTCGTAAAATCGGTCGAGAAGACTGGCCGCTGCGTCATTGTTCACGAAGCACCGAAAACCAGCGGATTTGGGGCTGAAATGGCTGCGAGCGTCCAAGAACGCTGCTTTTATTCCCTTGAGAGCCGAATCGAAAGGGTCACGGGCTGGGACACCCCCTTCCCCCACAGCACGGAGTGGGACTACATGCCGAGCCCGCAGAGAATCGCAGACGCAATCAAGCGAACCATGGAGGAGTGAAGATGGGAATTTACGGATTCAGACTACCCGACATCGGAGAGGGTGTGGTCGAGGGCGAAGTGGTCGCATGGCATGTCGAGGTCGGAGCAGCAGTCAACGAGGATGATCCGCTGGTGGATGTGATGACCGACAAGGCGAACGTTACGATTCCAAGTCCAGTAACCGGCACTGTGACCAAGACTGTCGGGGGGCCGGGTGACATCATCGCGGTCGGCTCGGTCTGTATAGAGTTCGAAGTCGAAGGAGAAGGCAACGCGGTCGCCGGTGACGATGAATCGGCTCCCAAACCTGAGGCCGAACCTGAGCCTGAACCCGAGCCAACTCCCGAGCCAGCAAAGGTTGCTGCACCTGCACCGACGCCCGCACCGGCACCA
>CAZPJQ010000012.1:7156-8614 GCA_964586945.1 uncultured Candidatus Poseidoniales archaeon | reverse complement strand
GACGATGAATCGGCTCCCAAACCTGAGGCCGAGCCCGAACCGAAGCCAACAGGAGACGATTGGTATTGTAAATACTGCTACAAGAGTCATGGAGCTTGGGATTATACTGGTGAGAAGACAAAACAAGGTGAAGATATTTTGACTTGCGAATTGTGTGCTCACTCATTTGTACCTGCTAGAGAAGCACCGGCCAAGGCTGCACCTGCACCGACGCCCGCACCGGCACCAACCGTCAGCTCAGGGCGGCCGCTCGCATCACCGGCGGTTCGCAGGCGAGCGAGGGAGGAGGGCGTCTCACTCAACGAGGTTCAGGGAACTGGCCCCTCGGGTCGGATATCTCACGAGGACCTCGATGCTCATCTGACTGCACCAGACATGGTGGGTGGTGTCCCTATTTCACAGGCTGGAGTCGAACAGACCGGCACCACCGAAGTGCCGCTAATCGGACTTCGACGCAAGATTGCTGACCAGATGACCAAGTCATACACGACGATTCCCCACTTTTCCTTCTTCGAGGAGGTCGATGTCACCGACCTTGAGGCGCTGCGACAATGGATGAACTCGAACCGGACTGAGGAGCAGCCCAAACTGACCTATCTGCCGTTCATCATGCAGGCGCTGGTAAAATTGTTCCAGTCGGGCCACGCTGGCTGCAACGCCACCTACGACGACTCAGCCGAAATCGTCACCCGCCACGACGGTATCAACATAGGCATCGCCACAACCACCGACCGCGGCCTCTATGTCCCTGTGGTCAAACACATCGAGGCGAAGACGATATGGGAGACCGCAACTGAATTGAATCGCGTATCGGGAGCGGCGAGAGACGGCACTGCAGGACTCGACGACCTCACCGGCTCGACCTTCACGATCACCAGTCTCGGACGAGATGGTGGAATCGGTGCCACTCCCATCATCAACCATCCCGAGGTGGGAATCCTTGGAGTCCACAAGGCGATTGACAGACCGATGGTTGTCAACGGCAGAATCACAATCCGACGGATGATGAATCTCTCTTCCTCATGGGACCACAGAGTAGTCGACGGGGCAGATGGTGCAGCCTTGGTCTTGGGGTTGAGGGAGATGTTGGAGCATCCGATTACAATCCTCTGAGGTGTTCCAAATGGAGAGAATCACCTGTCAGGTGCTGGTGGTAGGAGCCGGCCCCGGCGGCTATGTCGCGGCGATTAGGGCCGGCCAACTGGGCCTTGATACAGTCATCGTCGAAGGAGACAAGGCTGGCGGAACCTGCTTGATTCGCGGCTGCATTCCTTCAAAGGCAATCATCCACGCAGCCGAGCGTTTCGAGGCACTGCGTGAGCACCAGGAAGGACACATGGGGCTCTCGGTAACCGGAGAGGTGGCAGTGGACATGCCCGCACTGATTGGTTGGAAGGATGTCATCGTCGAGAAGCTGAACAAAGGGGTCGAGGCGCTGCTCAAAGCCGCCGGGGTCCG
>CAZPJQ010000012.1:0-7146 GCA_964586945.1 uncultured Candidatus Poseidoniales archaeon | reverse complement strand
GTTGGGGTTCTTTCGTCGACGGAAAAACTTGCAATGTGACGGATTCTGACGGCAACAAGGTCGCACACATCTCAACTGAGAATGTCATCCTCGCCACTGGCTCTTCGCCAATCGAACTGCCCTTCATGCCTTACGACGAAACCCACATTCTCTCCTCCACCGGTGCCCTCGACCTGGAAAGCCTCCCCGAAAGGGTAGCAATCATCGGTGGCGGCTACATAGGCCTCGAGTTGGGCTGCGCGCTGCGGAAGTTGGGCTCCGAAGTCACAGTCATCGAAGGGCTCGACAGCGTGATGGCGATATTCGACAAGGAGTTGCGACGGCCACTAGAACGCTGGCTAAAGAAGAACAAAGTGAAGATTCACCTCAATGCTCTGGCCGAAGGGGCTGCGGTAACTGACGAGGGGGTAGTGCTATCTTGGAAGAATTCCGACGGTGAGGTGGTCAGCGAGACCTTCGACCGAGTCTTGGTGACCGTTGGACGCAAAGCCAACATCAGCGGCTGGGGGCTTGAGGAGACCGGCGTCAAAATGGATGAATCTGGGAGGTTCGTCGCAGTCGATTCACAATGCAGGACCAACATGCGCGGAATCTTCGCAATCGGAGATTTGGTCGGCGAGCCCCTGCTCGCCCACAAGGCAAGCGCACAGGGTGAGATGGTCGCCGAGATAATCGCAGGTAAGAAGCGTGAATTCGACCCTGTCGCAATACCAGCAATCGTATTCACAGAGCCGGAGATTGTCTGTGTCGGAATGAGTCCGGACGAGGCTGAAGCGGCTGGCGAGACCATCATCACCGGCAAGTTTCCACTCGCTGCAAGCGGGCGCGCCTTGACCATTGGGGCTGAGAAGACCGGGGGCTTCGTGCGGGTGACGGCAAGGGAGTCTGACCATGTGATTCTCGGGATCCAAGCGGTGGGCAGCCACATTGCAGAGTTGTCGGGAGCGTTTGTGTTGGCACTGGAGATGGGTACGGTCCTCGAAGATGTCGCAGCAACGATCCACGCCCACCCGACGATTACAGAATCGTTCCATGAAGCGGTACTCAAGACGCTTGGACACGCTATCCACACGAAGTGATGAAATGAGAAACTTCACTGTGTTGCGGGCCGGAGTGCTCGAACACGAAGTGGTTGCCGAGGAGATGCGTCGCCTCCAGCAATTGAGGATTTCAGATTCCATTCCAGATACACTGATTCTAGTCGAGCACCCAGAGGTTGTCACAATCGGACCCAAGGCGAAGAGAGACGGTGTGGCCGTCCCCAACGACTATGCTACAACTCCTATAGACCGTGGTGGTGGAATCACATGGCACGGCCCGGGTCAGTTGACAGTCTACCCCATCTTCCACTGGAATCTAGAGGGCGAAGGGAATGTTCAATCGATTACGAACCTACTGGAAGGATGGGTCATCGAGGCACTCAAGCCTCTCCGCATAGAAGGCGTTCGTGATGAGAGAATGCAAGGGGTTTGGCTGAAAGGACACAAGTTCTCCAGCATCGGTCTCCAATTCCTCAAATGGGTCAGCCGACATGGTTTCACCATCAACTACGACACCCCGCCCGGCAGGGTCGAGTCGTTGGATGGATGTGGTCTTGAATTGGGCACCACCACCTCACTTTCCGCTCTGGGTGAGGAAGGACTGACTCGTGAGAGAGTCGAGGCCCTGCTCGTTGGAGCGGCACCCCGTAGTGTCAACAGAATTCCATCATCCATCTCTTCAGTGGGCCTTCCACCTTGGTCAAGCGGTGACGCGAAGGTTTGAGAGGGAAGGCGCGTGAGGGGTAGCCATGTTCCGTTCTGGGAACCCTGCACTGAATGACAACACTTTCTCCGGTTTTGCTGTAGAACATGAGAAAATGAGTCTAGAGGGCGTGGCCAACAAGACCGCCCTACTGCTGGCGATCTGCGTTGTGACCGCAGCCTTTTCGTGGGTCACCGTCCAAGTCAATCCCGGACTCGGATTCATCCTGTTCCTAGTCGGCGCATTCGGAAGCCTAGCCGCAGCAATCAGCATGGCATTCATCGACAAGCGCCACGCTGTCATCGTCGGACCTGTGTTTGCCGCACTCGAGGGATTGGTCCTAGGACCATTCTCAGGAATCATGGAGGCAGCCTACTCTGGCATCATTGTGCAGGCAATATCCCTCACCTTCGGAATCTTCCTCATCATGCTCGTCATCTATCGAGCCAAGCTAATCAAGCCGACCGAGAATCTTGCCATCGGGCTCTCGGCAGCGGTCGGAGCCATCGTCATGATCTACCTCGTGTCGTTCATTCTGGCACTGACCTCTCCGTACCAAATTCCCTACATCCACGGCAATGGCCTGATTGGAATTGGATTCTCACTCTTCGTGATTGGCATCGCTGCGATGACCTTCGTCTTCGACTTCGACTTCATCGAGAAGGGTGTAGAGCATGGCGCACCCAAGCACCTTGAGTGGTACGCAGCATTCGGACTCATGATTACACTCGTCTGGCTCTACATCGAGATTGTTAGGCTGCTGGCCAAGATTCGCTCCCGCTGAACGCGCATCGTTCATGACCGCCGGCCGCCTCGACCAGAGACATGGAGGAGTGGGAGCATCCGCTTTCGCCCAATCTGGGTGGGCCGGCCACAGGCGCTGACCTCCCTCCAGTCGACTACCTGGAATGGTATGTCCCTCGACTTCAGGCAGGTGTCGAATATGACCTCACGCAATCTGGATTCGGACACCCGTGGGACTGGGATGGGGTTCTGCAAGGTGAATCGCTTCAGAATCTGACAAATCCGTTCACTGAGCCTCCTCTGAACCCAGAGGCATTGATTGCCGCCATAGAGGGAGTGTCACCCGCGCAGGTCGCATGTGGACACGGGGTCTCTCAGTGCCTTGCGTTCGCACTGATGGCGGTGCTCCATCCGGACAAGCCGCGCAAGGTCGCGGTTGAGATGCCGTCGTTCGCAATCGCGTCGCAGTTTCCACGCGCCCTCGGATGTGAGGTCATCCCATTCTGGCGTGGCCCGAGCGATGAGGGTGACTGTGGTCCTTGGAGGTTGGACAGAGCGGGGATTTCGCAACTTCTTACCGAGGTTGGAGCGTTGATCACGACTCCGATGCAAAACCCAACCGGTTGGATGATGGACGAGGATGACCAACAGTGGTTGGCTGAGGTTTGTGGAACTCATGGTGTCGGACTTGTCTCAGACGAAGTCTACATTGACTCGGCACTCGGGACCGAGCACCATCGTCCCATGCACCGATACGGGGAGCACTGCGTTTCAGTAAACTCGCTAACAAAATGCCGCGGACTCGGCGCACTGCGTGTGGGATGGGTCATTGGCTCAGAGGAGAGGATTGTCACTGCACGCAGGAGCATGCACACGATGCAGGGAATGCTTGCAACGCCCTCTTTTCGACTCGCCGAGGCGGTTTGGCCGAGAATCGACGAACCACTGGAACTGATGGCGGAAAGGAGAGCGGAGAATCTACCCCTTCTGCTACAGGTTCTGGATGACAACGGAATCGACTGGACTCCCCCACCGACCGGCATCTTTGGCTGCATCCAGCTACCACGAGGTTGGTCTGCTCTGGCTGCAATCGAGCAAGTGGCCGACCCTCTGGGACTACTGGTGGTCCCTGGAGGCATGTTCGCACCTCAACTGGACGGGTATGTTCGGATTGCGTGGGGCGGAGAGCAGGAGGCGTTTGCAGCTGCGATGGAACCGTTCGACGCCTTCCTGAAAGGGTTGAAGTGAGGTTGAGGAGAGCGGACATCATGCCTTCAGCCGTACTCGCCATCACCGGTGCCTCAGGAGCACGCTACGGCGTGCGTCTGCTCAAGGCGCTTGTTGAGGCTGGCTGGGAAGTCCACCTCATCGTCACCCGCGAGGGGCGCATCAACCTCGAGTTGGAGTGTGAGTTCAGCGCTGAGGACCTCGCAGCGACCAACGGTGCTCTGCTGGAGGACAACGACAACCTCGCCGCCAAGGCGGCATCTGGCTCTGCCAAGTTCGACGCATATGTCATCTGCCCAGCCTCTGGGACAACTCTCGGGAAGTTGGCGAACGGAATCACCGACAATCTAGTCACCCGCTCGGGAATGGTCGCCCTCAAAGAGCGTCGGAAGTTAATCGTCGTTCCACGCGAGACACCCTATGCCACGGTGCAGTTGGAGAATATGACCAAGTTGTCCCAATACGGGGTGGTGGTCCTGCCGGCAAATCCGGGCTACTACAACCAGCCTGAAACCATTGCCGACCTCGTCGATTTAGTGGTTGCGAGAATCCTCGACCAGTTGGATGTCGAACATTCACTCGGTAGCAGATGGACTGGCGAAGAGATTACGGAAATGGGGTCGGTAAATCCCGACTTCCAGCCGTGAATCGCTACACTTTGTGCGGTTGGGTTGATGAAGGGGCGAGTCCCACGGAGTGATGAGTGGCATGACTTTCGATGGAATGACTGCTGCAGAGTTGACCGACGCTCTCAAGGATGCAGGCTTGCCGAGCAGCGGCAACAAGGCTACCAAGATCGCACGCCTTGAAGAGGCAGGAATCACATCTTCCAAAGTCGAAGACCAGCAGGTCGAAGCAGCGGTAATCGATGCAGTCATGGTTGCAGACAGCACCTCTGAGGGATTTGCATCTAAGTTGACCGCTTCTCGCCAAATGTTTGGACAAAACATTCCGTTCTTTGGTGCAATCATCCTCTCCATTCTGATGATCAGCGCCACCACCGTCGTATTCATCGCCGGACCCATCGTAATGGATCTCATCCGCGGCGAGCCGGAATACCACCTCATCGACTTCGACCCCTCGCAGGCGCGTGACAGGGCGGAGCACCTCGTCAGTTTGGGACATCCGGAATGGAAGGGCAGAATGTCCGGCTCCTACGAGGAGTTGATGACGGCGGAATCGAACAAGGCCAATTTCACAGAGTATGGGCTCGCTTCGACCTTGGAGGAATTTGAAGTTCCGATGTTTGAGATACAAGCAGAACCGCGGCTATTCTACTGCATACCCGGCACCTATCCACTTGGATTGCCGCCCATCATTCCCTGCGGACCTCAAGATGTCAACCGAGTCGACAAGGAATTCGAGCACAGAATCGACTTCGTGATTCAGGGCTACAGCGGAACCGCCTCCTACAGCTTTGGCGACAACTTGGAACTGGTCAACCTCTCCAACGGCACCGACGACAGCCTCTGGGCCGAGGCTTCCGGTGAGGTGGGGGTTGTCTGGTCCTCCCCCGGAGTCGGCAGCAACACAGACATCTACGCAAAGGCGATCAGCAACGACTTGCGAGCCCTTTTCCTCGTCAACGCCCAGTACAACTGTGGCAAAGTCGAGGCGGACGATTGTGTCCCCATCTTCAAGACGGTTGACATCGAAGGGCTGATGGACCAAACAGGAGGGAATCTGCCAGACACGATTCCATTCATTCAACTCTCAAAGAACACCGGTGAGGAGTTGCAGGAGGTCTTCGACCAACAGGACAGCAACAATGCCCGATTGGGATTGGACATAGATGTAGACAATCAGGGCACCCGCCCCGTGCGGGTGCCGTGTGGAATCCTTGAAGGCAATGATGACAAGGTCATCATGTTCGGTAACCACCACGAACTGGCCAGGCAGTTTGCACTTTTGGCGCAAGAATTGGGTGCCCCCGACCACACCATGAAGTTCTGCACATGGGGAGGTGAAGAGGAGGGGCTGCACGGCTCGAAGGCCTGGGTTGAAAAGCACGCTGACGAGTTGAAGGAGAATCTCATCGTCTACATCAACCTCGACATGAATCATGTGGACGCCGACCCTGAGCGGGGCAATGGGCTCACCCTCTTTGGCAACTATCAGAGCGATGTCGACCACATCGAGCGCATCACTGAGAAATTCAAGGCGGAGAGGTCCGATCTTGCAAGCAAGTACTCAATCACAATCCGAACTTTGGATGGCCCGAAGAACAGTGAGACGGGAATGCCCTACAACAGTGACCACGGGCCGTTTGTCTACGACATCGTCCACGATGAGAGTGACAAGCCTGGACACGCTCTGGTCTGCTACGGCTCAGGCAGCTGGGAATACCACACCTACATGGACAACATGGACCACTTCAACGAAGAGAGTTTGGCGGTCTCGGCCATCATCTACGGCACCTACGCCCGTTACCTTGCGTGGGGAGAAAAGTGACCCCTGCATCCACCATTATGGTGCTGAATGGCAATAGAAGGAGTGATAATGGTACCCGTTTCCGGCAAGTTCGATGAACGCCAAGCGAGCCCACGCCAGCCACATCCTGATTCCCTCCAAGTCTCAAGCTACCCAATTGACCGAGAAGATCCAAAATTCTCGTAAGCCTCTCAAGGAATTTCAGAAGATGGCGCGCAAGCACTCGACCTGCCCCTCAAGTCAGAAGGGTGGCGATTTGGGCTGGTTCCATGACAAGCAGATGGTGAAGGAGTTCTCAGATGCGGTTTGGACTCAGCAAATCAAGACCGTGGGGCCTTACATCAAGTCTGGGTTCGGCTACCACATCATCTTCGTGCACGAGCGCGACGAGTGATTCCGAATCGCTCTTGCTTCGGCAAGTTGGTGTGTCAAATTGTGTTGGTTGGGACAGCACCGTAGGCGTTGGGCTCTGGCTCGCCGTCTGTGCACATCCACACTATGATTAGAATGAATCCCACGCAGGGAATTAGTGCAATCAGGATGAACCATGCCGACTTCCCGATGTCGTGAAATCTCCTAAAACTCAAGGAGAGGCTTGGTACGAGGACTGCCAGTCCGAAGAGGAGATAGAACGGGCCATATCCAATCCCTGTACCGGGCACCGTCTCGATAAGTGTGATTCCAATCACTCCATCTATGACTGATGCGATTACGGCTGCAATCACATTGAACAGGGTGAACCACCAATACTCAGATCGAGAGGCTCTGCCGGAGAAGTTGGCGTAGTTGTTCATCAGAGCGTTTTTCACGGCGTCTACGAATCCCATCATCTGGGCGGGTCGACCGCCCCCCATTCCTCCGCCTGCCACTTCTGGCTGCGGGGTTCCAACTACCATTGATTCCGGTTGCATGGCGGGTGTTTGCAGACCAGTCACTTAGTCGTGTTCCCGGCACATTCCAGCACAGATAGCGGAATCAAGCATTGAGCGCAGCGAGGACTTC
>CAZPJQ010000011.1:19136-19673 GCA_964586945.1 uncultured Candidatus Poseidoniales archaeon | reverse complement strand
CACAAATCTGGGTTAACTGGTTCAATAGAGGAAGATACAGATGATGATAATGACGGATATCTGGACACAGAAGACGACTTTCCACTTGATGCAAATCGCTGGTTAGACACCGATGGCGATGGAATTCCAGACAATATCGAGAATCAGACTGGAACCGACTGGCGCAACCCCGACACCGATGGTGGAGGTATGAGCGACTACGAAGAGTGTCCACCCCAATTTTGGCAGGATTGTCGACTGAGCCCTCAGAATCCATGGGACCCTACAGATGATATCTCTCCCAACGAGGTCTACTTCTATGCCAACGACACGGCGAGCACCGGCTCCGGCGCTGACATCAACCAGACGCACCGCTGGAGAGTTCGGACCTATGACTACTACACTGGCGGCGCCTACGGGATAAACACCTCTACAGTCATCGAGACACAGATGACACAAGGTTACCGAGATACCTTCTGGGTCGCTAACAACACCTTTTGGAATTCCACCGAAACTTGGCAGATGGACTACTTGCAGGGAGTGCATCCCGGCTCACAA